>CALQAT020000014.1:0-22157 GCA_943328625.2 Bordetella parapertussis
TCTGACATTGGGTCCTCTTCTCATGACGCGCGTGCCTCGCTTACGCGCGCGGCGTCGGCGATAAGCGGCTCTTGCCGATTACCGTCGCGCTCAATCCATTGGGCTGTCCGGAGCACACGTACCGCTCGGAGATCTTCACCAAGAACAGTGACGACCTCCGACGGGCGCGCCGCCGGCTGCGTTGCAATCTCCGCAGTGAGCACAATGCCCACCGATCCAGACTCAATAACGCTCATGCGCGTGAGTGCCGGGCGGATATCCACGATGTCTTCCCGACCCTTGCGGATCCGGTTAACCGGTAGTGATTTCGTCTCAAATAACGCCTCAATCCGAAGAGAGATCTCCTCGGCACTTACTTCAGATTCATCCATTTTCGCGACCTCTAACTCCCACTCCACCGCGGTAACTGACTCCTGGAGTGCCGGGGCTCGGTCTGCAAGCAGAGCAACGCCGGTGACTTCTATTCCCTCAGGCAGCGCCGCGGTCAGGCGTGCAGGGAGTGTCTCAAGATCAACGGGCTCTGAGAATCGCACATCCATGTACTCAGCGATGCTCTCATGCCCAACAGAAAGGGCAAGCCCAAAACTCACCTTTGGTCGAGGAGAGAACCCCTCAGAAAGGGCGAGCGGCAGTACTTCAATACGAAATGCTCTATCGAATGCGCGCGCAGCATCCCGATGCGAGATGAACCGCACCTTTCCGCGCTCTGCAAAACGCAGGCGAACTGGGAATGCCCCTTCACCGCGCAACGCCGACTCCTGGCTTGCTTAAGAATCGAACAGGGACGGCTCCACCGATACTTAGGTCTTGGCCGGTGCCTTGACTCCCGCCGGCTGGAGCGAATGGAGAGGCCACTACATGCTCGATTGCGTAGTCAGTACACACTCCGCAGTCGTAGCACGGAGTCCAGCGACAATCGGGGAGCCCATGCTCAGCGAGGGCTGATTGCCAGTCCTGCCATAGGAAATCTTTGTGGAGCCCGGCGGTGATGTGGTCCCATGGCTGGATCTCTTCGCCGGTTCGGTGACGCGTTGTATACCAATCTATGTCGAGCCCCTCAGCGGCCATCGCCTCAATCCAACGATCCACTTTGAAGTGCTCGCTCCACTCTTGGAAGACGCCACCACTGCGCCAGACGCGCTCAATAACTTTGCCGATGCGCCTGTCGCCGCGGCTATTGATTCCCTCAACCATGGTGGCCTTCGGGTCGTGCCACGAGAGCTTTACGCCACCCTTACGAGTTGCGTCTCGAAGCATCCCAACCTTGCGCTGCAGTTCCTCACTTGAGTTCTGCCCAAACCACTGAAATGGAGTGTGCGGCTTTGGAACAAATCCGCCTACAGATGCAGTACAGGATGCGGCCTTCGTATAGCGCTTACCGATCTCGACAACGTTCTTAGCCAACTCAGCAATACCGAGAGTGTCATCATCCATCTCAGTCGGTAACCCGATGAGGAAATAAAGCTTCATGCGACGCCAGCCCTGTGAGAACGCACCGTCCACAGCGGCATAGAGGTCTTCCTCTGTAATCAGTTTGTTGATGACCTGACGCAGACGCCATGACCCTGCCTCAGGGGCAAACGTAAGGCCAGTACGTCGAATGCGCTGAATCTCACTAGCAATACCGACTGTAAAAGCATCTACACGCAACGATGGAAGCGATACACCGACGTTGCCGCATGCCTCTTGCTGTCCATCGATAATTCCGCTGACTAACTCGCCAATGCCTGAGAAATCAGCACTCGAGAGAGAGGTAAGCGCAACCTCGTCATACCCCGTTCGCTTGAGCCCCTCTGCGACCATTGTGCGTGCCTGCTCGAGTGGACGCTCGCGCACTGGCCTCGTGATCATCCCTGCCTGACAGAAACGACAACCTCGAGTACAGCCACGGAAAATCTCTACGTTTAGGCGGTCGTGGACTACCTCAATTAGCGGGACCAACTGATTCTTAGGGTAAGGCCACTCACCGAGATCCGCGATGGTTCGCTTATCGACGGTAGCGGGAACATCGGGATAGCGAGGGCGAACCTCGCGAATCGCCATACCGTCATACTCAACTTCATACATCGAGGGCACGTATACGCCCATGATTAGTGAGAGATCGTGGAGCACAGCCTCGCGGCCACCGACTCGCCCTGAGCGCTTCCAAGCACCGATGACCTCGGTCATGTCGCCTACTACCTCTTCGCCATCACCAATTACGAAGGCATCGATGAAGTCGGCCATTGGCTCTGGGTTGAAGGTTGCATGACCTCCGGCAACCACAATCGGGTCCTCATCTCTGCGGGCCTCAGCACGCACGGGGACTCCGCTTAGGTCTAGGCAGTTGAGAACATTTGTGTAGACGAGCTCGGCTGCGAGCCCAAATGCGATTACATCAAACTCGCCGGCAGGCTTATGGGTATCGAGGGAGAAGAACGGAACAGACCGGGAGCGCATAAGCGCCTCGAGGTCGGTCCACGGCGCGTATCCGCGTTCCGCGGCAGCGTCGTGGCGTTCATTTAGGATTTCGTAGAGGATCTGAAGTCCCTGGTTGGGCAGCCCAACTTCGTAAGTGTCGGGGTATACGAGAAGCCAGGACACTGCATCTGGGCGGTGGATCGGTACTTGCGCACCGCGCTCCATACCGATGTAACGAGCAGGCTTCTCAACCCTGTCCAGGAGCGGTTCGATCCGCGGCCATAGGGCAGTCATATCCGTTACACCCTACTAGAGAGGAGCGGGTATCCCCGTTGTGGAGGTTGTGGCGGGCTCGGTGGTACTCGTAGTGGTCGAACTGCTGCTCGTTGAGGTTGACGACGATCCACTAGGGGTCGTTGTGGTGGTCGATGGGGCCTGGGACGTAGTCGTTGGGGCCTCATCAGCGAATGGTGGAGGCACATTCGGGCCATTAAGGACGTATACCGCCATCCCATTGGGCATTGCAGCGAAGAGCCAGTCGGCGGAGGTCATCGGAACCCGCACACAACCATGCGAAGCCGGGGTTGGGGGTATCGAGAGAGAGCCGTGGACCGCAATATTTCCGTTGAAGTATGAGGGTGAATAGAGGCGCCCCAGCTCCCCCACCTGCCAGCCGCGTACCTTGCCGCGAACTCTAAAAGCCCCACCAGGTGTGACTGCTACGTCGCAGCGGCCCTTGTTACAGAATCGGTTGCCCGAACCAGTAGAGACAGCGACGACCTTGCCCACTACTCCGCCCTGAACATAGAAGAGGATCTGTCGCGCAACATCAACCTCGACATGGGTTCCACCTGCAGCCGGGACCATTGTGGTGGGGATCTCCGCAGTCGCCAGGCGGGCCAGCACATCATCGGTTGCGCGACCGCTACGAGCCATGCCATTTACTTTCTGAAATGCGTAGACCGCTTGCTGCGTCGCTGCCCCGAAGTTGCCGTTCGCCTCTGGCAGGTCATAGTGAAGAGCGACAAGTCGCTGCTGCAGGGCCAAAACAGCGGTGCCGCTTGAGCCCTGACCAAGCCCAAGAAGCGGCGCCTTGGTTGTGGTTGTGACGGGAATGGTCGTGGTAGTTGTAGTTGCTTCAGTAGTTGTCGTTGTTCGGCGTTCACGGGTCGTGGGGGTCACAAGCGATCCCTGCCTCGACGCATTAGATGAGCAGGCAATCCCAAGTAGCGGTACAACGGCAAGAAACACAATTAGGCGATTAGGTCTCAAGAGAATCTCCTCATTGAGACATTGGCGACGAGTCCCACACATGCGAATGATACAAAAGCCGACGACCCTCCGTAGGACATAAAGGGAAGCGGAATCCCGGTAATCGGCATAATCCCCATTGTCATTCCTACGTTCTCAAATACTTGGAAAGAGAACATTGCGACCACTCCTACGCATAAGAGTGCCCCGAAGAAATCATTCGAGACCGCCGCCGTTCGCCATGACCTCCAGACCACCAATCCGAAGAGCGAGAGGAGCAACGCAGCCCCTAAAAAGCCGAGCTCCTCTCCTACCGCGGTAAAGATGAAGTCAGTGTGCTGCTCTGGAACGTGGCCGAGACTTGTCTGCGTACCTTTGAATAGCCCTTGGCCGGTTAGACCGCCGTTTCCAATCGCAGTCTTAGATTGCTCAAGATTGTAGGTCGATCTCTGCGTGTCGCCGTTTTGATCAAGGAACGCGGTAAGCCGATCTACTTGATACTGCTCAAGCACCCCAACATTGATAGCAACGACCGCTCCGGTGACGCCGATGAGCGCAAGTACCGCTAAGTGTCGAGCCTTCACTCCGGCTACACCGAGAATCGCGATGATGATTGTCCCAATGACTAGGGCCGTCCCAAGATCAGGCTGGAGCATCACGAGGCCTAGAGGAATCGCTGCGATCCCAAGCACTACGAGCACGCGTCGCACATCCATGTCTCCACGGTGCACAGCGGCGTAGGCAGCGGCCATGAGAATTACCGAGAACTTTGCGAACTCCGATGGCTGGATAGCGAACGGGCCTAGAGCAAAACGCGCCTGGCTCCCATTTACGCTCGAGCCCAACGGAGTAAGTACGAAGGCAAGCATTGCAACGGTGAGCAGGTAGATACCGAGTGCCCACTCTCGCAAGCGGCGATAATCAATGAGGATCGTTACTGCCATGATGATGAGCCCAAGAATTACGAATAGGGCCTGTCGCTTGACGTAATAGAAGGGATCGCCAAAAGCAGCCTCGCCACGCAGTGTTGCCTTGCCCTTAGTTGATGAGTAGATCATCACCAGGCTCAAGACATTCATTATTAGAACCGGGAGAATAAGAAACGGATCTAGGTGGCGAAACGGAGACGATTGAAAACGCGCTTTACGGTTGCTCATCACCGTGGAGACTGGAGCGATGGTCGCCACTAGTTACCACCTTCATAGGCAAGCGACGCTACGGGGCCAACTGGTAATCCATTCAAGGCCTCAAAAATAGCGCGTGCAATTGGGGCGGCTGTCTCGGCGCCATATCCGCCCTCCTCTACCACCACTGCGACTACGTAACGAGGGTTCTGAATGGGCGTAAAACCTACGAAGAGAGAGGTGTTCTGCTTTCCAGAGACCTGAGCTGTTCCAGTCTTCCCGCCTACCGACGGAGGCGTCTGCGGATATGGAACGAAGGCTCCAAAAGCTGTACCCGTGCTTGACCCCACCACTCCTCCAAAACCAGCAAGCATCGTGTCGCGCCCTGGCACTGGAACCCTGCCCACTTCGACGGCGGGATTCTCTCGATTTAGGCGACCCTTGGAATCAAGAACGCGCGAGACGAGACGTGGAGTAGAGAGTCGGCCTCCGGAGGCGAACGCTTGGTAGGCCATAGCAATCTGCAGCGGGGTCGCAAGCGAGTCGCCCTGTCCAACGGCTAACTGAACATTGTCTCCTGGTAGCCAATCTGGGTATGGAAACGCATCAGGCCTTGCATCATGTATCCGCTGCTTCCATGCGGAGTCGGGGACACGCCCGGCCGCTTCATTCGGAAGAGCAATACCTGTGGCGCGCCCGAAGCCGTATAGGCGAGCAGTCTCCTGAATCACGTCTCCCCCACTCTCATTGCGTCGCTGCTTAGACCAGAGAGAACCACCAATTGTGTAGAAGTAGACGTCACTAGAGACAGTGAGAGCACGCTGGAGACTTATCCTCCCGAATGGCTCAGAGTTTGAGTTGGTAAAGGTCTGCTCAGAGATTTTGTATTTACCTGTGTCCTCGACGGTTGAGTTAGGGGTGATCATCCCGGAGCGAAGTCCCGCCACAGCGGTAACAAGCTTAAAAGTAGATCCAGGCGCATATTGACCTGCAATCGCGCGATCAAGTAACGGGTAGTTGTTCACTGGATCGTTTAGAGCCTTCCACCGCACGGTAGGAATTCCGTTGATGAATTCGTTGGGGTCGAATGTTGGGTTCGAGGCGAGCGCAACTACCGATCCATCAGTCACGTCAATAACTACGACGGAACCAGCACCAGCCTTTAAGTTGATGAACTTATCTGTACGTGTGATGTCTCTGCGCGTTCTAGCGCTCGCCATGCCATCAGCAAGCGCAGTCTCCGCTACGCGCTGAATATCTAAATCAATAGTTAGTTGGACATCGTGGCCAACTTTGGGGGCGACGCGTCTAACGCTTCTAAGCACGTTGCCAGCGGCATCGACCTGGAACTCTTCTTTCCCAGGGGTGCCTCGAAGCGTCGACTCGTAGGTGAGTTCAATCCCCTCTTTGCCTATGTCCTCGCCGAGTCCGTACTTGGCAGAGGTTGGCCGTGCTGCGAGTTCATCTTCATTGATCTCGCCTGTGTATCCAAGGAGATGCGATGCGAGCGAACCATTTGGATACCTTCGAATCGCCATTGGCTCCGCGTTCACACCAGGGAAATCTTCTGAGTGCTCGCTGACAAATGTCAGTGCCTCAATCGGTACATCTACTGCGACAGGGACAGGGGCGTATGGAGAGACGCGTTGATCTGCAAGGCGGGACTCAAGCGTCTTAGATGGGACTGCCAATAATTCTGAGAGTCGACCGATAACGATCTTCTGTTGCTCTGGGTCAATCCCTCTATCGATTGTAATGACATTGGCTATACGACTATCTGCAAGGACCTTTCCCCTGACATCAAGTATGCGGCCGCGCAGAGGGGCTTCCTGAAGCGTGCGGTAACTGTTGCTCTCGGCCTGAGCCACATACTCTGATCCCTGCGCAATCTGCAGGTACCACAGGCGCGCAAACATCGCCGAGAAAATGGCAATTACAACCACTCCAATGATGCTTAAGCGCAGTCTCGTCTGGTTCATGGGCGGATGGTTTTCATGGGAGCAGTTGGTTCATATACGTATCTGATTCATGGCGAGTGTGGCTCACCATCCTTGCCCACTCGAGAGGGATGCGGGGCGCGGCCTCTCATCCCTCAAGGCAAAGCGCACCACTGGAAACACGAGCGGGGCGAGTAGAGCGTCGTAACAGGCAGCGATGAGCACTGTTCGTGCGCTGCTCCACCCCCAGAGCTGGCCCTGACCAACTATTGCCCCAAGGAGAATAAAAAGCGTTCCACCGACGAGACCCGCAACAAAAGTCAGCGCTGATGCGAACCACCATGCGCTGCGAAGCACCGCACCTTGGAGCACGCCCACGGCATACCCAACAATTGTCCAGACGAAGGAAGACAATCCGAGTGGAGTCTGAAGGAATAGATCAAGAGAGAAACCGGCTGCGAAGCCGAATACCGAGCCAGCCGCTGGACCAGCGATAAAAGCAACGGCAACCGTCGCAACAAGTCCTATCTCTGGGGCCACCCCAAATATCCGAGCGTGTGGAAATACAGCGGTCTGTAGCAGCACGACAGCGACAAGAATCAAGGCCAACCGAATTATGCGGATCACCCTGCCGACCCCGTTCCAGTCCATAGCAGGACGCGAACGAACTCGATTTGCCTCATATCTACCAGAGGAACCGCATAAATTGTCTGATCGAGATTAGCGGCCAACCGGTTTACAGATGCAACTTTTCCAACCGGTAGCCCAGATGGATATGCAGCATTCTGAAGACCGGATGTAACAATTAGTTCACCCTTTTTTACAGTTGTATCGGGTGCCACAAAATCAACCCGCATGAGATTCGAACCAGACCTACCCTGCGCGACTGCGAAAGTATTTGTAATTGAGAAGCGCACCCCGATCCCGGAGTCTGGGTCTGTAATCAATCGGATTGTTGATCGCGAGTTAGCGACGCCACTAATTCGACCAATTACTCCCTCGCCTGATACCACCGGCATTCCGATCGCTACACCATCTTTAGTGCCACGATTGATTGCGATGGTGTCCTCGAAGTTGCCAGGAGACGCAGCAATGACCTCGGCTGCGACACTCGGAATACCTGGGGCAAATGTGAGACTTTGATTCTCGCGGAGAAGGCGGTTCTCTCTCCTCGCGGCTCTACCGACTGCAAGCCCACCGCGCGCGACACCTAACTCGCGTTTAAGGCGTTTATTCTCTCGCTCAATGCGCCCTGCCGAGGTAGTGCCGCTCCACCACTCCGAGACAGGTTTGGTTATATCCTCAACAGCGTTCTGAGCGGGCGAGAGCGCATCGCGCGAGATGCCTCTAATCGACCCGACTAGACCGCCACCACCGCCTCGCGAGTCGAGAGTGATGAGGGCTAGTGAAGTAACGAGGAGAAGGATTAGAACAACGCGGCGCCGTCCGCCTTTTCGATATGCCACCATCACCGCTACAAACTAGACGTTATCCGTGCCGAGATGAGATCAGTACCTGCTTGAGTGCCTCAAACTCTTCGAGGCACATCCCAGAACCAAGGGCAACAGAGTGGAGTGGATTATTCGCGACGATGATCGGCATACCTGTCTCGGCCGCCAAACGCTGGTCGAGTCCCCGAAGCAATGCGCCGCCACCGGTGAGCACAATGCCTCTCTCCATAATATCGGCAGCCAGTTCGGGAGGAGTCGTGTCAAGAGTTACCTTCACTGCATCAACGATCGCTGATACAGGCTCCTCAATCGCCTCTCGAACCTCACCAGTGCTCACAACAATCGTCTTTGGAAGCCCGGTCACGAGGTCTCGCCCACGAATCTCTGCGTAGAGCTCCTCCTCTAGAGGGAAAGCGCTCGCTAAATCAACCTTGATCTGCTCCGCAGTTCGCTCACCAATCGCTAGCGAGTACTCCTTCTTAACGAACGCAACGATGGCCTCGTCTAGTTCATCGCCCGCTATGCGAATTGATTCACTAGTGACGATTCCACCAAGTGAAATGACCGCAACCTCGGTAGTGCCTCCACCAATATCGACGACCATGTTGCCGGCGGGCTCGTGCACCGGGAGTCCGGCACCAATCGCTGCGGCCATCGGCTCTTCAATTATAAAAGCCGGCTTGCGAGCCCCTGCATACTCCGCTGCCTCTTGAACGGCACGCTGCTCAACACCAGTGATTCCGCTCGGGACACATATGACCATGCGAGGCTTGGCCCAGCGGCGCTGATGCACTTTCTGAATGAAGTATCGAAGCATCTTCTCGCAGATATCAAAATCGGCGATGACCCCATCCTTAAGTGGACGGATAGCTTGGATATGCGCCGGGGTTCGACCGATCATTCGCTTCGCCTCGATACCGACAGCTAGCGGGCGTCCATCGCGCACATTGATCGCCACCACCGAAGGCTCGTTCAGGACTATGCCGCGCCCTCGCACATATACAAGGGTATTAGCGGTACCAAGGTCGACCGCCATGTCGCGACCAACTATGGAAGAGAACCACGGGTCTGACACTTGGAGATGCCTCCTAGGCGACATAATTGGAGCAGAGATAAAAGATTTCTTAGCAAGCAAGGCATTGATTACTTGCCGAGAGCGCTCGCGTTCTGACCTAAGGCTACGGCCTAGAGAAAAATGAGGCCAGCCGCGAGGCTAGGGAGCCTAAAATTGGGTCTCCAAATACAGAGAATTACCCGTTGAATTAACGAATAATCGTAGGCCTGGAGCGGCTATTGCACTCAGGCTCGCCCTGGGAAGAAGATTGCGATCTCACGGTCAGCAGACTCGTCTGAGTCTGATCCGTGGACAAGATTCTCGCCCATTTCAATAGCGAGGTCGCCTCGAATGGTTCCTGGGGCGGCCTCACGTGGGTTAGTTGCGCCGATAAGTGTGCGCATTACCTTGAAGGCCTCGGGGCCCTCAACGACCATCGCAACTAGTGGCGAGCGAGTGATGAAGGAGACCAACTCTCCGAAGAATGGTCGCTCAGCATGCTCGGCATAGTGGCGGCCTGCGGTCTCTGCATCGAGAGTGCGCATCTCAAGAGCAGTAATGCGAAGGTTCTTGGACTCGATTCGCCCAATGATCTCCCCAACTAAGGAGCGCTCAACGGCGTCGGGCTTGCAGAGGATAAGTGTGCGATTAGTCATGTTACAAAACTAGCCCGGGTTCCCCCTCCGCTGCCTATCCGGTTAATGCCAATAGGGATTGGACTCCTCTACAGCGATTTAGCGAGCCTTCGGGAGCGATGAGCGGGCTGCCCCCACTACGTACAACGATCCGGTAACAACTATTTGGTCGTCTACTCCGGCATCCTTAATCGCTCGACCGAGGGCGTCCCCAACATCTGGGATCACTAAAACCGATTCTGCCCCGAGCCCATAACGCAACGCAGCCTCTGCGAGTGCCTCTGGATCAAGAGCACGGTTCGTCTGTGCTTTCGTGCAGATCACTCGATCTGTCTCTGGGTTAGGCGCAAGCGCAGCGAAGAAATCATCTACGTCTCTGCCGCGCATTGCACCAACAACATAGGTACGCGCCCTAGAGGAGAAGCCTTCTTCGAGTGCAGCCCTTAGCGAACGGAGCCCATCGGGATTATGTGCCCCATCAAGAATCACTAGAGGAGAGCGCCCAACTACCTCGAGTCTCCCAGGAGAGCGCACGGATCCAAAGGCTTCTTCCACAGTCTCGGTCGAGAGTGGCGAGCCCAGGAACAGTTCGGCTGAACAGAGAGCGGTTGCAGCATTTAAGGCTTGATGCGGACCATTGAGAGATAGGAAAATATCGCGATACGTGAAGAGAGGCGTTGCGATATCGACGAGACGCCCGCCCATCGCTAGTCGATCAGAGAGGACTGAGAACTCTCGTCCTGCGGTAAAGGTCCGGAGCGGGTCGCGTTCGATAAAAATCTGCGCGAGGTTTGGTTGGTCAGAGCCGAGCACAAGAGTAGACCCCACCTCAATAATCCCGGCTTTCTCCGTGGCGATCTCCTCGACGGTCTCCCCGAGATACTCGGTGTGATCGAGCCCAACATTAGTGATGACCGAAATCGGCGCGGAGAGCACATTGGTTGCATCCCACCTTCCGCCGAGCCCTACTTCAACCACTGCTACATCAACAGCGACCTCAGCGAACCAATCGAAGGCCGCTGCAACAAGAATCTCAAAATACGAAGGAGCGTCATCGAGAAATGTCTCGACCGTGGCGACGCGCGTTAGCAATGCAGCCAACTCGCTCTCTCCGATGACATCTCCGTTTAGGTTGATGCGCTCTCGAACGGTCTCGAGGTGCGGGCTCGTAAATGATCCGACGTTGAGTCCCTCTGCGACAAGCAGCGCTGTGAGGATTCGTGCAGTACTGGTCTTGCCGTTGGTTCCAGTTAAATGAATTGAGGGGAACTCAAGTTGAGGTGAGCCGAGAAGAGTGGTGAGTGCGGTGATGCGCTCGAGAGTCGGGGCAGTGAGTCTCCGGTCAACTCCGGCTGGAATACCTAGCCCAGTCTCAAGATTCACATGCGAATCAAGCCATTTAATCGCCGTCGAGTAATCCACGAGATCGCTTAAGCCTCTATAGGGGCAAGTGTTACCGCGACCTCGAACTCTGGACCCTCAGATGCGATTACCTCAACGCAGCGACCGGCGCCCTTAACGTCATCGACGACTGCAAGTAAGGCAGCCAAACGCTTCGGGGAATCAGTGACGATTATCCTCGAGACATCAGCCTTCATCGAGACCTTTGCCTCGGATTTAGCCCTACGTATAAAGCCAAGAACCTCCGCCGCTATGGGATAAACAGTTAGGTCTCCCCCAGCAGCAAGGGCCTCTTCGCGCAGTGGGGAAGACTCAGGCCAATCGGCTCGATGGATTGATCCCTCCTGCCACCAAGACCAAACCTCCTCTGTCACAAATGGGAGATGCGGAGCGAATAAGCGAAGAAGAGTTGAGAGTGCAACGGCAAGCGCGCGCCGAGCCGATGCAGCGGGCCCCTCTCCGAGTCCACCATATGCACGGTGCTTCACAAGCTCTAGGTAGTCGTCTGTAAAGGCCCAGAAGAATCGCTCCGAGCGCTCAAGGCTGCGTGCGTAGTCATACCCATCGAATGCTTTGGTGCACTCATCTACAAGGTCTGCGAGTGCGAGCATCATCGAAGCATCTAGCGGCTCTGTAATCCGATCCGCTGCAATACCATCAGCGACATCACCAAGTGCAAAGCGCGATGCATTGAGAAGTTTGATTGTTAGGCGTCGACCTACCTTCATCTGACCTACATCGAAGGCAGTATCAACTCCAGGTCGCGCACTCGCCGCCCAGTAACGGACAGCGTCGGAGCCGTGCTCCTCTAATAGACCCATAGGAGTCACGACATTGCCTTTAGATTTAGACATCTTCTTGCGATCCGGGTCAAGCACCCATCCTGAGATCAGAGCATCACTAAATGGGAGCGAGTCGAACTCTGAGTGCGACCGCACAACCGTAGAGAAGAGCCATGTGCGAATAATCTCGTGGGCCTGGGGGCGTAGGTCCATCGGGAATACACGCTCAAATAGGTCAGGGTCATCCTCCCAGCCAGCGGCTAGCTGCGGGGTTAGCGATGAAGTCGCCCACGTATCCATCACGTCAGGGTCAGCAACGAAGCCACCGATAACGCCTCGCTGATCCTCGGTATATCCGGGTGCCGTCTCCGCAGATGGGTCTACAGGCAGATCCGCTTCAAGGGGGACAATTGGGTTCTCATGATCAGGGCTTCCATCCGCACGCACTGGATACCAAACAGGGATCGGCACACCGAAGAATCTCTGGCGACTAACTAGCCAGTCACCGTTTAATCCTTCTACCCAAGATTCGTAGCGTGCGCGCATGTACTCGGGGTGCCACTTCAACTCTTTACCGCGCGCGACTAGTGCAGCGCGCAGTTCTGCGTCGCGTCCTCCGTTTCGGAAGTACCACTGGCGCGTTGTCACGATCTCGAGAGGGCGATCGCCCTTCTCAAAGAACTTCACCTGATGCTCAATAGGTTTTGGATCACCTAAAAGTTCGCCAGACTCGTTCAACAGTTCAACCAAACGCTTCTGCGCTTGCTTCACGGTCTTACCTGTGATCTCTCCCCACGCTTCATCTGCGCCTGAGGCAGGGAAATCAACCGGTGCATCTGCGAGCAGACGCCCATCCCATCCGATCATTGGTCGAACTGGAAGCTGCAGTTCGCGCCACCAAATAACGTCCGTAGTGTCACCAAAGGTGCAGACCATCGCGATTCCTGAGCCTTTCTCAGGGTCGGCGAGAGTATGGGCAAGCACCGGGACCTCAACGCCGAAGATTGGCGTGGCGACCATGGTGTTGAACAAGGGCTGATAACGCTCGTCGTCTGGGTGTGCGACCAGCGCTACACAAGCGGGCAGCAGCTCAGGGCGAGTGGTCTCAATTACTACGTCTCCCCCACCGTCAACGCGGTGAAAAGCGAGCGAGTGATAGGCGCCCGGCATCGGTCGATCCTCGAGCTCAGCCTGCGCAACTGCAGTACGGAAATCAACATCCCAGAGTGTTGGCGCCTCAGACTGGTACGCCTCACCGCGCGCCAGCATGCGCATAAAACCTCGCTGCGAAGCGCGCTGCGAAGCGCGCCCAATTGTTGAGTATGTAAGCGACCAGTCAACGGATAGACCTACGTATCTCCAGAGCTCCTCAAACTTCTTCTCGTCCTCAAGTACCAACTGATCACATAGCTCGACGAAATTACGTCGAGATATAACTATTGCTTTCTCAGTTGGCTTCTCTGGCGGAGTGAAATCTGGGTCGTAGGCAAGACTCGGGTCACAGCGCACTCCGAAGTAGTTCTGAACACGACGCTCGGTCGGGAGACCATTGTCGTCCCACCCCATTGGGTAGAAAACCTCTGCACCGCGCATGCGCCGATAACGCGCAATCGTGTCGGTGTGGGTATAGGAAAATACATGCCCTACGTGGAGCGATCCGCTGACCGTCGGCGGCGGAGTGTCGATTGAGTAGACCTCGGCCCTGGTACGCGTGCGGTCGAAGGCGTAGGTGCCCTCGGACTCCCACACCTCGGACCAGCGCTTCTCAAGACCTTCAACGCTTGGCTTCTCAGGGATAGGCATGGGGAGTCAGTCTACGGAACCATGCGGCGAGAAATGGCTTCCGGGTAAAATAGAGACTTACCTCTAAATGGAGCAGCCCTATAAATGGAGGCGTCTCTCTAAATAACCACTTAGGCGCTGCGGCGCTCACCCTGAGGTCCAGTGATGAGCGTAGGAGCAATCTGCTGCTTCACAACGCCTGCATCGACAACACACTGAGTTACGTCCGAGCGTGACGGGAGTTCGTACATGACATCAAGGAGGCACTCCTCGAGGATCGCACGAAGTCCGCGCGCTCCAGTACCTCGTATAAGCGCCATATCAGCCACAGCGTCCAAAGCATCGTCGGTGAGCACAAGCTCCACGCCGTCGAAGTGGAAGAACTTCTTGAACTGACGAAGAAGCGCGTTCTTTGGCTCTACAAGAATCCGGATAAGTGCATCCTTATCGAGGCTCTCGACCGCTGCGAGTACAGGGAGTCGACCAATGAACTCAGGGATCAAACCAAATTTGAGTAGATCCTCTGGGAGAATTCGAGCGGCAGCATTCTCAACAGCGTTAACACTGCTGACCTCAGAGCGGAACCCAACACCGCGGTTACCCATGCGGGCCTCAACGATCTTGTCGATTCCCGCAAATGCACCACCACAGATGAAGAGGATGTTGGTTGTATCGATCTGAATGAACTCTTGGTGAGGATGCTTACGCCCACCCTGGGGCGGAACAGAGGCGGTAGTGCCCTCGAGAATCTTGAGTAGCGCCTGCTGCACTCCCTCGCCAGAAACATCGCGGGTGATCGATGGGTTCTCTGCTTTTCGCGCGATCTTGTCGATCTCGTCGATGTAGATGATCCCCGTCTCGGCCTTCTTTACGTCGTAGTCAGCGGCCTGAATCAGCTTTAGAAGGATGTTCTCGACATCCTCTCCAACATATCCAGCCTCTGTAAGAGCAGTTGCATCTGCGATCGCAAATGGCACCTTTAGGAGGCGAGCAAGCGTCTGAGCTAGCAGTGTTTTGCCACAACCAGTCGGGCCGACGAGCATGATGTTTGACTTCTGAAGCTCAACATCAGGGTCGCCGAATGAACCTGCCTGAACGCGCTTGTAGTGGTTGTAGACCGCTACGGAGAGGGTCTTCTTAGCCTGCTCTTGCCCGATGACATAGCCATCTAAGTAATCAAGAATCTCGCGTGGCTTCGGGAGATCATCGAAGTGAACCTCAGCATTCTGAGATAGCTCTTCCTCGATGATCTCGTTGCAGAGGTCTATGCACTCGTCACAGATGTAAACGCCAGGGCCCGCAATTAGTTTCTTGACCTGCTTCTGACTCTTCCCACAGAAAGAACACTTAAGAAGCTCGCCACCTTCACCGAACTTAGCCATGACGCCTCCACCCCGATAACTGCACGCACACGATCATCTCTAGCAAGGGGTTGATCAACCCACGCCTGGTGGAACGCTAATGGCCGCAAGGTCACGGTTGGTCAATACCTCATCAATGATTCCGTAGATCTTTGCCTCGGGTGCGCTCATGATGAAGTCGCGGTCTGTATCAGAGGAGATCTTGGCGATGGTCTGCCCAGTGTGGTGAGCAAGAATCTCGTCTAGGAGTGAACGCATACGCATGATCTCTGCAGCCTGAATCTGAATATCAGAGGCCTGCCCAGAGGCGCCACCATTTGGCTGGTGGATCAATACGCGAGCGTGAGGTAGTGCAAAACGCTTGCCTGGGGTACCTGCGGAGAGCAGAACAGCGGCGGCAGATGCGGCCTGGCCAACACAGATCGTGTTGATGTCGCACTTGATGAACTGCATTGTGTCGTAGATAGCAAATAGCCCTGTGATCTCTCCACCTGGCGAGTTGATGTAGATCGAGATGTCTTTGTCGGGGTCCTCGGACTCAAGGTGAAGCAACTGCGCCACGAGCAGGTTCGCCACTGTGTCGTCGATCGGAGTCCCAAGGAAAATAATGCGATCCTTAAGCAGACGGGAGAAGATGTCACGAGTCTCTCGACCACGCGGGCTGTCCTCTGTTACGTAGGGCATATACATGTTGCTAGCGGCTTCGTTCATGCCGTCTCCTCAGGGGTCTGGGTTTCTATTTGGGGGGTGTCTTGCTCTTCTGTTACTTCTGTCTGACTTAGCTCGGAAGGCTCCGGCATGCTGAGATCAACGGTGTTCCCCGCTGCATCAACGACCTTCGCGTTATCGACAAGGAACTGGAGTGCCTTGCCTCTCTCAAGGTCAAAGCGTACCGCCTCGAAGACGCCTTGCTGCTCTAGTTGACGACGAGCTTTCTTGGGAGAGCCCTTGACCTGCTCGAGGATGCGTTCGATCTCAGCCTCGAATTCCTCTTCACTGGCCGCAAACTCCTCGGCGGCAATTATGGACCTAAGACCTATATCGACAAGCACCGCTTTGGTCGATCCCTCACGCACCTCAGCGACAAAAATTTCTTGGCTCTGACCGATCGCCTCTAAATACATCGGGATTGTCATCCCCTGCTGTTCAAGTCGGTGTGCGAGGTCGTGAAGACGGCGCTCCATCTCGCGCTCAACCAAGGGAAGCGGTGCCTCGATCGGCACGATGCTCACAAGCTCTTCAAGAACGCGATCCCGCAGAGACATCTGAGCCTGCATCTTCGCTACCAAATCGATACGAAGCGCCATGTCAGTGCGTAGAGCGTCGACAGTTGCAGACTCTGTATTTTCATCGGCCCACTCATCAGTGAGCTCAGGCAAAACCTTGACCTGTGCAGCCTTAACTGAACCCGTGAAGAGAGCAACCTGGCCTTCTCGGTCGCCGAAGCGATCAGTGAGGGTTGAAGAAAAGGAGAGTTCTGCTCCAGGACGCGATCCGCGCACTGCTTCATCGAGTTCGTCCACGAGTATGCCGGAGCCAACCTCGTATACGAAGTCTTGAGCACTGAGGGCTGGAACTGCTTCTCCATCGATTGTCGCTGCGATGTCAAGACGGGCGAACCCACCAATTGTGAGGGCGTCTTCGGTATCTTCGAGGGTTGCGAAGCGCTGGCGCATTGAGTCGATCTGCTCCTCAATACGCTCCGGCGTTGCGGTCTCGATATCAAGCACAACTGTCAGCTCGTCGTAGCCGGTCAGGCGCACCTCCGGGCGAACCTCTACCTCTGCTGTGAAGACGATGTCGCCTGATTCCTCGCCTGATGTGATGTCAATAGTTGGGGCAGCAATGACATCGATCACATGCTCTCCCACTGCATCAACGTAGTAATCGGCGAGCGAGTCCTTAATGGCCTGTGCGCGTGCCTCAGAGACCGGGATGCTCTGCTCAATAATCCTGCGCGGTGCCTTACCCGGCCTGAAGCCAGGGATGCGCATCTGCTGAGCGAAACGGCTGTAGGCCAAATCAATGGATTTTTCGAACTCTTCCTCGGAGATTGTTACGAGGAGTCGAACCTTGTTGCCTTCTAATGGCTCTAGGGAGGTCTGCATAAGGTCACTGACTCTACCGGCCCGGTGTGACACTTACCCGATCATGGGTCAGGGCAGGAGGGCTCATTCTGATTGCCGATCAGGGCGCTGAGGCATCAAATTCCATTCCAAAGGGAATGCTGGCGCTGTGACTTGACCGATTGTTTTCGATTCCGGATCAACAGTTTCTGCAATCTTGGCAATCCTGGCCGGTTAGTTTGGAGGGGTGACAAACTATTGGTTCAAAGAAATGGGCATTTTGCTTGTTAAACCCAATTTCGGGGTATACCCCGTAGAAATAGTGGATGGCAGGCCATGAAAACCCTCGTTGTAGGTGGTGCTGGATATATCGGGAGCATCGTTGCCTCCGAGTTGGTTGAGGCCGGCCACGATGTGAGCGTTCTCGACGACCTTTCCCGCGGAACGGCCCAGGTTGAGGGAACTACCTTCTACGAGGCGAGCCTCCTAGACCCTGAGTCGCTTGATGGCGTGCTCGCAAACGGGTTTGATGTTGTGCTCCACTTTGCAGCGCTCGCACTTGTGCCTGAGTCAGTTGCGGAGCCAGAGCTCTACTTTCGAGTCAATGTCGGCGGCACGCTCAATCTCCTAGAGGCGATGAACGCCCATGACATAAAGCGCATTGTCTTCTCCTCTACGTGTGCTGTCTATGGAGAGCCGGCGACGGTTCCGATTACTGAGCAATTCCCGAATAACCCCACCAACTCCTATGGAGCATCAAAGTTGGCTGTTGATCACTTGCTTACTGCTTGGACCACAGCACGCAATTCATCTGCAGTGAGCCTGCGCTACTTCAATGTTGCTGGAGCCGCTCACGGGCTTGGCGAGCATCATGAGCCAGAGACGCACATCATTCCGATCGTGCTTGACGCAGCGGCAGGCACGCGCTCCCATGTTGAGATATTTGGCACCGACTACCCAACGACCGATGGAACCGCGGTTCGCGACTACATCCACGTCCTAGATCTTGCGACCGCGCACATCCTTGCGATCGAGGCCACATCTACCCCGGGGCGACGCATCTATAACCTCGGTAATGGTGCCGGATTTAGTGTGCGCGAGGTCATTGAGACTGCCGAGCGAGTTACTGGTCGCTCGATTCCCGTCGTTGAGTCTGGGCGGCGTGCTGGTGATCCCGCACAACTCATCTCGGCTAGCGACTTGATACGAAGCGAACTCGGGTGGGTGCCGCTCTATCCCGAATTAGAGGGCATGATTGCCGATGCCTGGGAGCATCGCGGTCACTAAGCAAGGCGTTACAGGCCAGGGTTGTTGCTCCGATTCGCAAAGCGATTGTTGTCGCGTACCTTCGAGTACTCAGCGAGCACAGGGTCAAGTTGTTTGGGCGTTGCCGCGTGGAGAATTACTCCGTCAGCACCCTGGGCAAATTGATCCTGAATACGCGAAGCGCATGTTGCGGCATCACCCTGAGCGCTAGCAGCTAACCATTCGTCTGGAATGAGGGATGCGATGTGCTCAAGTTGCTCGCGCGTTGCTTTTGCATCGATCGCTCCCCCGATACTTGCCACAGTCTCATCTGCTTTAAATCGCGTGAGCACTGCTGGGTCCCAACCGTTTACGTTTACTAAGAGATCTCCGTAGGCCTGCATATATGTAGCCATGCGACCAACCAACGAGCGCAGTCGACGCTCCTCGGGAAGATCACACGCGACCGCAAGCACGGACCAAATCTTTACCGACTCCGGGTCTCTACCGGCCTGCCCTGCTGCGCTACGTATCTCGCTAACGCAACGGCCAAGTGCCTCATCGGAGAAGAAAGTATGGAGGATCACTCCGTCCATAACACGCCCGCCGAATTGCATTGCCTTGGGCCCGAGTGCTGCCATCAAGATCGGGATGTTCTCATCGAATGTTGGGTCGAGCCCGAGATATGGATATGCACCGGCTGGGCCGTCGTGGCCAAAGATGGTCTCGCCATGCCAGAGGCGACGCATCAAGCCCACGAAGTCCTCCATCTGATCGAAGGTGACACGCTTCGCTCCGATGGCGTCGAATAGAAAATCGAAGCCACGACCGATCCCGAGAGCAAAGCGCCCACCAGAGAGTCGATGGACAGTTGCACCCCAGGTTGCAGTGACTAGGGGGTGTCGGGTGTTGTGATTGGTCACACCGGTAGCGATGCCTAATCGCGTGGTGACTGCTGCCGCTGCTCCGGTAAGCGCCGCTGCCTCTTTGACGTTGAAGCGCTCAGATATGAATACAGAGCCCAGGCCAAGGGTCTCAGCATCGCGACACTCGTCGAGCAGGTCGCCCGGGTTCTCCGTGTGGCCAGCGAGGCCGTAGAAGCCGAGCTCTGGGAAGGAATTGTCAGTCATATTCACCTCTGAATCGAATGTTGTCGGGGCCACGGTAACGGAGTGGGGGGTCAGACTCCACTAGCGTCTCGCAACCGGGAGGTGGCGCAGCCAGGTAGCGCACCACGTTTGGGACGTGGGGGTCGCGGGTTCGAATCCCGTCCTCCCGACGCTTAGCGTCTGAAATCGCTAGATTTTACGTATAGGAATAACAGTATTAAAGACAGTATTAAGAACACGCGGATGTAGCTCAATGGTAGAGCCCCAGCCTTCCAAGCTGGCCATGCCAGTTCGATCCTGGTCATCCGCTCCACGCATCACCGAAGGCCAGAGGGAATTCTCGGGCGTGACAAGGCCTTCACCCCAAAGGTTGACATAGTCACCTGCCAACCAACCTCCCTTCAGCACACCCGCTCTTCTGGGTCCTCGAACCACGCTGATCTACTAATAGTTGTTGACGCACCGATACGTATGCATTTATGCTTACGGTATGGATCTCGGTCAGCTCGTCACCAATGCTAAAGAATCGGCGAACATACCGATCCGCAAACTTGCTGCCGACGCTGGCGTCGCCGGCAGCACGATCACTCGCATCCAGGCCGGCTCTGTCGACCCCTCTGTTAGCACGCTGGCGCGCATTCTGAACGCCGCGGGCTACGACATTGAGATAGTCGCAACGCCCCACGGTGCACGCAAGCATCCGCGGCTGGCCGATCTCATCGACGCTTGGTCCTATCGCGACTCCACGATTCGCCTGGAATGGAGTCGTTGGCGAACGTTCCTCGATCGCCTCGCCCTGCACGCCGAGAACCTGCCAGAAGCGATCTACACCTCGCCACCGCCATCCGGAGACCAAATCATCGACAATCTTCTTGCGGCCATCGCAGAAAAACTCGCGGACGACGCGAACCTGCCGCGACCATCGTGGACCAAAAACGTTGAGAAGCTCGCGACGCCATACAGACCAGCAACGGCACGCAATCTCGCCGAGGCAAACATCCCCCAACAGTTAGCAGAGCGCGGACTCATGATCGACACCGCCAGCCTTTGGCGTCACGGCAGGACCGTCGGTGTTTGACTCCCCCCTCGACGCCGCTCAAATCAGGCGATACCTGACCGAACTCGCCGACACGCTCCACGATGATCAACAGAGGACCGTGATCATCGTCGGAGGCGCACTACTCGCATGGCACGGGCTACGCGAGTCGACTCATGACGTCGATTCAATCAAGCGACTCGACACAGTGCTGAAAAATGCCGTTATGCGTGTCGCCCAGCGTTACGACCTCGCCCCTAAATGGCTCAATGATTCAGCTGCCGCGTTCATACCGGCCACTTTCAAACCCGATGAGTGCGAGATACTGCTCGAACATCCGCAGCTTCTTGTCCTCGGCATACCATGGAATCAACTATTTCTCATGAAACTCTTTGCGTCGCGCGCCACCGACACCGAGGACATCGAAGCAATCTGGCCGCGCTGCTCATTCGGCACAGTCGATGAGGCAGTACTGGCATTCTACGAGGCGTACCCGCACTCCCCGCACGACGAGTACCTCGCGGACCACATCACGCGCATCATCTGATACCCAATGCACCGGCGATACCCTGCACATATCCAGGTACCGGTTGCAGCGCAACGTTAAGTAATAAGCGCATTATCTATTACGACGCTCCGGGAGGAGATGCCGCTACCGCTCTGGAGTACCGATCCGGGGTCGATACACCGGTCACTGCTACTGCGACTACATGGTCCCCTTAACAAGACGCTCCAATAAAGAGGACGGACTCGTAAACAAGAGCCACCAGCATGAAAATGGGGAAAAATGCTGAGTAAATACTGGACCTAGAGAGACCCTCGGCGCCGGCGAACCCACAACGCAGATCGCTCCCCTAGCGGAACTGCATCACGCCATCATCGACGTGGCTCTTGCGGAAGAGCTTTCGGTCGTGGGCATAGTCCTGCGGATTAATCCAGGGTGCACGATCGCCTTGATGGGGCATGAGGTCCATGTGTCGCTGCATGTACCCGGGAGTAAAACCCTCAACCCACGCGCGCTCAGGCATATCGGCATCCTCAGGGCGGAGGCGAGGCGTGCACTCAACCGCACCTATTGACTCCATGTGGTTGAGGAGTCTGCATACGTACTCGCAGATGAGGTCGGTTCTAAGCGTCCACGAAGCATTTATATAGCCGAATGAAGACGAGAGGTTTGGAACCCCTGAGTATGCGAGGCCCTTGTAAGACCAAGTATCCGCAAAATTAATCGGCGTGCCATCTATCGAGAACTCGACCCCGCCGAGCGTCAGCATCGATAGGCCGGTAGCAGTGATGATGATGTCGCAATCAAGTTGCTCACCAGAACCAGTCTCAATCCCGGTCTCATTGAAATTGGCGACAGTGTCTGTGACCACAGATGCACGGCCCTCGCGCATATCGGAGAAGAGGTCGCCGTTGACAACCAAACAGACGCGCTGATCCCAAGGATTGTAGGAAGGCGTGAAGTGCTTCTCGACGTCGAAGCCTTCACCGAGTTGCTTGCGCACAGAGTCGATTAAGAA
>CALQAT020000015.1:0-21690 GCA_943328625.2 Bordetella parapertussis
ACTCAGAGGCAGTGCCTAATAGTTCGCCCTGACCAGCACATCGCGTATCGAGGAGACATCAGTAGATGGAGCGATGCGATGCGAAATTTGATGAGCGCTCCTACTCAATAGCGCCATCGAATGCTGTCATTCCGCAAGTAGGCATTTGCACCTGATAGCAATACAACGCGATTACTCAAGTAGCTCGCGTTCGATCATCGCTGCAGACCTGAGTACATTCCCCGCAACAAATGATTTCTCGCCTGCTGCAATCGCGTCGAGTAGCTCAGCCTTTCGCTTGCGACCATCTGCGACCCGGTCGGCGCCCGCGAGAATTACGAAATCCACGAGATGCAATGCGAGTTGTTTATCGGCTTTATCTCCTGCGGTTAGCTCGTCAACGCGCGTAATGATTGCGTCGGCTCCACCTGCAAGGTCAAGGACCTCCAAAGCGATAGAGGCTTTGCGTGATGGGAAGAGCATCGACGGGTTTCCGTCGTACCAACCCATATACCTGCGCAGTAAGTCCCTTACCGCAAAGGACGTGTGCCCGTAGAGCGGCTGCAGGTAACGACTCGCTGCCATCTCTTCAGGGAGTTCAACCTCAGCGAGGATCTGCTCCTGCCACTGCCCGTCGTTGATCCTGCGGACTACCTCTGCGTCGAGCCAGCGCAGTGCCTCTGCAGTTGTCTCGAGCATCTCGGTTGAGTCGTCAGTAAATACGTCACCATGGCCGCTCACGATGAAGAGAGGCTCGACTGAAGCCATCTCCTCTAGGGCCTCGGCCCACTCAAGTATGTACCGCTGGACACGAAATGGAGTCCCTGCATTTGGCAGAGAAGAGACGATGAAATCTCCTCCGACGATGACTCTGCTATCAGGTGCCCATACCCAGGTGTGATCGTCTGTCTCTCCGAGGCCATGGCGAAGTTCGAGCGACAGCCCGCCTAGTTCGTCGAGCGTAATCCGGTCTTCGTATGCGATTGTTGGGGGGCAATAGCGCGCCATCCGAACAACATCGCCACCCCCCGGACCCCAGCTAGCGAACTGCAGATCGAAGGTTTTTGCCAGGTGGCCAGATGTCTTCGCGTATCGCTCGAAGCGGCGTGCGACGTTGACATGCCCAACGATGTCGGGAGCAGCATGCCCACGCTCCTCAGCGTCGTCGAGGATTGCAGGCGTCCCAAAAGCATGGTCGTAGTGGCCGTGGGTATAGATGACATAGCGAACAGGGAGATCAGTAATTGCTCGGAGCTCGGAGACTACGCGCGGTCCGTTTACATATAGACCCGGGTCTACAACTGCCACACCCTCAGATCCAATAAAGAATGTTGCGTTGCCGAAGCCTCCAAGGAAATAGACGCCGGTAGCGATCTCCCTCGCTCCATGTAAGCGCGCGGAGAATGTAAGTGCATCTCGTGGCTTCTTGCTCTCGTCCATTTTGGGGTTCCTCAACTCGTAGTGTGGCTAGAGCCAGCGATGGATCTTACGAAAAGCGCGCAAATAATTAGTGCTAAAGAATCTATGCCAATGTAAAGTGATCTCGCCGCCGCAGAAGATCTATCTTGGGAATGGGATTGGTGTCAGAACTTCGGCTCCCGTTTCTCCGGTCACTGAGTATGCCCGCAGCACATTGTGCCCCTTTCGGAACGCATGTGGATTCATTGAAATTGCAATGCTCCCTAAATTTAGGGATGTATTTCGTTCTACAGGGGATAATCCCGCAATGATCCCGTTGACTGCAACTGCAACTGTCCGGGTGTTTGGATTCTTTACGGTTCCTCTAATAAGAAGCAAGGGCTGCGACTTGGCCTTAGGATCAAAATTCGTCACAAGTCTGGTCTTTATTGCAGGGGCGGTGTCAAGGGGTAGTGGCGCGGTTGCTCCTACTGACTCTCCAACGAGGCCTCCATAACGCCCGACTCGATAGAGACGGAGATCATCTTCTAGCGCCCCAGGCCAATTCTTTGCGGCAAGCACCGAATTGAATCCGCTGACTCTATTGAGACGGAGATTTGATCCTGGCCCTCCAACATCCCCTGCGGCAACGACAACAGTTGCTCTGTTTAAACCAGGTGAAATCTTGCGAATGGAATGCCCGGCAAGTGTGGGAGTCCTTGTTGACCCCGTGTAGTCAAGAATGGTCGGCAATAGATCAATGCTGTCAACGGGCTGGTCGGTTACCTGTTGAACGATTTGTCCGGGTGCTTTTATGAATAGGGGGGTCCATACGATCCCTGGATAATTCTTATTTGTTGGGATGCGGGCTCGTTCGCTACTAATGAATGCAATTCCATGGTCAGCTGTGACAATTAATAGAGCCTGATCAAAAATTCCCGTTTTCTTCAGTTGGTCGATGACGTTGCCTAGAAAGGTGTCCGCGGTCTGAAGCGTCAGCAAGTGCTGTTGTTTACCTAACTTTGCCTGCAACGGCGATTCCCATTCGCCATATTCCAAGTCCTTGAATCCGGTGTCAAATCCTTCGGGGCCGGAGTATCTCCATGGCTGATGAGGGAGCATTATGTGGCCATAGTCCAAAACGCGAGATTTTGAGGGTTTTAGAGTTTTAATAAATTCATTAGCCCGCACCAGAGCTGGTGGGGCGACAATGTCAGTTATTACTGGAGGGTTGTCAGAGATTGGTTTTATTTTGGAGGCTGCGGAGCGCTCTCCAAGCGTCTTTAATGCTGGCAGACCATGCTGCGTTGGATATGGATTCCTGTCGGTGCATACAGAGTCGGGGCAGAGAGCTTCGTGGGCCTCGTGAACGTTCATTTTGTAGGCTTTGCCGAGGAGCGAGAAGAGGTTTACTGGAAAGTTCCGCGCACTAGGAGCGTTTACCTTTTCTTCTACAGGTCTAGTCCCACTTATCAGTGTAGGGAATGCGCGCAGAGTGTGGCTGGCGTTAGTTGTGGAGTTGCGATACCACGTCGAAGATTTAGCTAACTCCGAGAATGCAGGGAACAAAGATTCATCGACTTGGCCGCTGCCGTCAAGTAGGGACATTAGCGGAAGTTCATCAAATACGAGAATGACAATCCGCTTCGGAGCTTGCCTAACTTGCTGTGGATATGCATGCCCAATGCTGGCCTCCGCTAATCCGATCGTTCCAGGGCTGAGGAGAAAAAGGACAAGATAAAAAAGTGGTGCGAAGGCAAGTGAATGAAAGAACGTCTTCACAACGGCCCAGCGCATGCGACCAATAAGCGCGACAATTCCAACAAATCCACTAATGAGGAGCCTGTACCGGACGGGCATCCCACCAGGTTTGAGCCAGCTGTTTACAAGCAGTCCGACTAGGCCGGCGAGAATCGCAGCGTGGAGTAATTCTCGGGTGCTACGCCAACGATCGCCCCCTAAAATTCTCAATGCAAAACTTTCGATTACCCAGATCGCTAGGGGAGGAAGGAGTAGCGCCAAGCAGGTAAAAGCAATCACTGAAACCCAGTCGACTTGAATTGCAATGATCCAACGGGTCGAGCCAGCAATGTAGTCAAATGCCGGTTGCGCAATTACTAATCCGCAGAGAGCGAATATCTCGAAGAATCTCCAAAGTGATTCGCTGCTTTTGACTCGACGCATCCTACAAAGGTACCGCAAAATTAATCAGCTTCGGTCGCTTAAGCCGTCGCAGTCGGTTCGAGCTTTATGGAATAGTTCGCAAATGGTTACCAGATAACAGGTCCCGTGGCGCCAAGGGCTCGGCCCTCGGCGCGTACGCCCTTGGGGACCATCTCGTCTGCAAGGTCAGCCCAGAGCGCACGAAGTCGATAATGCGGAACACGAGGGAAAAGGTGGTGCATTGCGTGGTGGTCATGTCCGCGAATAAGGAAGCGAGAGCCACGGAAAACAGCGACGCGAGTATCGACGTACCTACCTGCCTTATTAGCCGGGTGGTGTGGGTACCAAGCAAAGATAAATGTGAGCCAGAAGGACTCTATTTTTGCGGGGAGGTACCAGAGCAGTAGGGCTGGCCATCCGAACCCGAGAAGGAATGCGATTAGCAGAACTGCATGAGTGAAAATCCAGAAGCGGAGTTGCTGGAGTCCTGCAGATTTTGAGCCTGAGTCGGCTCGCAAAGCGCCCCTAATGCGAGAGGGGATTAGGCGGCGGCTCGAGGGGACAAAAGCAAGTAGCGGAAGAATCTCAGATACAAATTGAATGCTCAGCCAATTGAGCGGGAGTTCTCGGAGCGGACCATCTGTGTAGTGGTCTGGATCACGCCCATGTTGATTCGTATACGCATGGTGGCGCATATGAGATGCACGGTGCGGTTTGTATGAGAAGCCAAGTGGAATCGAGCAGATCATCCCAATTAAGTCTTCGCTCCAACGCGACTTGGGGCTCTTACCAAGAATGTTGCCATGTGCTGCCTCATGCATAGGCATGTAAAAAGTTGAAGCGAGGATTGAGTTGAGAATCAATCCAACCCATAGCGGGAGAATGCCGGCTAGGCCGAGCCAAAGAACTGCAGTCCATGCCACTAGTACGAGAAGAAATGTGAGGATGATGCGTGGTTGGGCTGCCCCCCAATAACGCGCTGCTACAGCGCGCTCTGAGCGATGGGTAAGCCGGCGCTTCTCATCTGAGTCATCAACCTCGTCGCCTACTTGATACAGGTCATCGCCAGAGGATGCAAGGGTCTCAGCCAGAGCACGCGTCTCTGAAGATATTCCGCTTTGTGCGGGCTCAGTATCCATTAGGCAGAGTCTGCTGTCAGATTGAGAGCAGAGTCAAACCGCCTTCATTCTCCTGAGGGCAGAGGTATCGTGTGGTTCAAGAGCATTCTTGCTAGACAAAGTGACAAGTTTAAAATCCATCAAGAGTTTTATGAGAAGAGAGCCTTAGATGCTGACCGCCAAAATTATTGCGACATTGGTGCCCCTTCTCTGCCTATTCGGCGTGGCGGCGCTCGGGCGCGGTGGACGCAAGACCGCTCCGCTAATCGTCATTGCACTTCTCTGGGGAGTTGCGTCTACGTTTTTAGTTCTTCCGTTCAATGACGGGTGGTATGCAAAATACGGCTTGCAATCCCTAATTATTTATGGTGCACCGTTTTCAGAGGAGATCGCAAAGGGATTCATTCTTCCCTTCCTTACTCTCTCTAAGCGCTGTTTCTGGTTCGTCGACGGAGCCATTCTTGGGCTTGCTGCTGGTACAGGCTTTGCAATTCGCGAGAATTGGATATACCTAGATCGCGATTATTCAGGGCAGCAGATTGGGCTCGCAATCGCGCGAGTATCCTCCACAAATCTCATGCATGCTGGTACTACTGCGATTGTGGGGGCCGCGATAGTGCTCTCCATGAAGCGTGGATTACTCCAGAGAGTCCTAACTCCATTGGGTGGTTTAGTAATTGCGATGGGACTCCACTCAACATTCAATCGAATGACCACATGGCCCGGTGAATCTGCAGCGATGATTACTGCGGTCGGAGTAGGAGTATTCGCGATCGCCTCAGGGATTGTCGCCTTAGGCTTCCCAATCTCACGTAGGTGGGTTCGTAATGACCTGAAACTCAGTGCGATGACGCAGAGCGAGCAACTAGCGCTAAGCGGCGGGCACACTGTGGATGCACTTCTAGACGAGTTTGAGGTGCGCTACGGCTCCAAAGCAGTTAAGAACGCTGAAGAACTAATTAAGGTTCAGCGCCGAATCAGCATTGCCCAACACGGTGGCCATATAAACGCTAAGGATGCCGAACTTCTTGAGGTGCAGGCAGATGACCTACGACGCAAGATCGGAGTCTTCGCAATGATGTGGCTGCGCACCCACCTACCGGTTGACCCATCGTCAGCAGGGCTGTGGGGAAACCTTGCTGAGACAGGGGAGAAAGAAGGCCCTGCTGGCGCTTTATCAGGATTGGCTGCCGGCTTGGCCGATGATGCTCCAAACTCCTCACCGGGCGGACTCTGGGCGAGTCTCGGTGATGACTCCGAGACGGCGCCGTAATCGGATAACTTGATTACTCTGAAGTCCCATAGATTCGTAACGCGACTCAGAAATACATGACTTACGAATACAGGACTCAGGAATACATTTAGTTAGGCCAGTTCTAGGCAGGTAAGTTCAAATAGAGGGTGAGACCAATGCTCTGCGCACAGTGTGATGATTCAGCACGAGGAGTCTGCAAATTCTGCGGACGCGGAGTATGTGGAGAGCACCACTCCAATCTTCCATTCGTTGTAACCCTCTTTGGGGTCGATCCTCCAAAGGCAATAGTCGTTGGAGGAACTCTTTGGTGTGGAGTCTGTAGACCTCAGCCAGATCCGATAGCGATGCCGGAGTTGGCATGAGTGGCGGTGGAATCTTCGATCGTGTAGCAACGCACTTAGATGCTGCTGCCGATCCTGAGGCACACTTCTCTATGGCGGCACTCTTAAGTCTCTCCGATGAGGAGCGCGCTGTGGTTCGAGACATTATGCGCGCCGATTCTCCACAGAGTGTCGCCCAGGTCGCTGAGACATTGAAGGTACCTGTCAGCGATGTCGCTTCTACAGTCGGTTCACTGAGCATGCGCGGAGTTATTGAACTCCGTAAAGGATCGCTGTATCTAGCCCCGATCGAGAGGCCTCATCACTCGCATCCAGGTGGCTTCTGGACCAACCTTAACGATTTCTAAACCAGGAGAGTGCTCCCACATTACGCAGAGCAGTTGAGCACTCTGGGAGCAACGATTAGGCGATGGGCTGATCCCAACCGAGTTGCGCCTCTAAAGAACGCAAGGATTTCTGTAGTCCGCTCATAACCGTTATGCAGTCTTCGAAGGTCTGCTGATCGTTGAGTGTGTGAGTCTGTGAAAAAATTGAGTATCCCTCGAGCACGAAAGTAACGATCTCGGCCCAAGCGGTCCCCATACGCTCGTCAACGCCAGCGAGTCGCTGCTGACGCTCCATCCCTACCCGTGACCATGCCGATGGGTCGGGCCTAAATAATGAAGGGTCCGCTCCCTGCCCAATGCTCCATGCAATGAGGCGTGTGCGGAGTATCAAATCTGGGTTCGTCAGGGCATCTAGAGGGCCGTACTCACTGAACTGATCCGTAAAGCGCTTCACGAGCTCGTGCGCTACGGCGTCGAATAGCCCTGGGAGCGATCCAAAGTTGCGAGATAGAGCGGCGAGTGGGAGACCTGCCTCGCGCGTAATTCGTCGGGTGGTGACTTCGTAGAATGGCTCAGTTCGCAGAAGGGAGATAGTTGTGGCTAAGAGGCGCTCCTTGGCGACCGCAGCGGGCACTCTGCTCTTACGTTTCGTCTGCTGGTTATCCACATTCGGGTCTTTGCTCAGAGCCACCTTCTTAACCTAGCCCTTTGCCGAGGCGCTTGCAGAATAGGGTAATGACGCTATTTGGTATCGGTATCCACTAATAAATCATCGGCGCTCACTAGTTTGTGGAGGTCAGCATTAGGCGCCCTATTTGGGCAGCATCTCTTGAAGGAGCAACAAGATGGTCCAATCATCACAAAACCTGAGTGGGGTAGATACTTCTCCTCACCCAATCCATGTTTCATACATGTCGCTGGGTCTGGGCTCGTTAGGTCTCCTTGCGTCTGGTATTGGGAGACTCCTCTTCTGGAGTTCAGGCTTTGAGGTTCGCTCCTCCTGGGCACTCGTCGTACTCGGCCCGATCTTGATGGCCATAGCAATCACGCTCCACATTGAGCACATTGGGAAGCGAATCGGGCGAGCCCCAGTTGTGCTGGGAATTATCGGACTCGTCATTTGGTCCCTGACGTCCCTTCCATTCTTGCTCAACCCAGAGCTCTATTCGCTAGAGAATCATGCCAACTGGCTGCGCATTAACTGGGCTGGGTTTGCAGCGGCACGCGTCTTGTTCTCGCTTAGTTTCTTCCTCGTACTTGCTCGCAAGGAATCTCTGCTCGAGCACGGCGAGATGGATGCAGCGCGCAAAATTCATGCCTCCTTCGCTACCCTGACCTACGCAGCGGTCGGAATGCTTCTCTATGGGTTGGCTGGGTTCAGTTCGCTAAGCGGGTCGGGTCAATATGGCTCGAGATTCACTTATGGACTCTTGGTGGTAGGCCCGGCGCTTATTGCCATTGCAATCATCAATCACATCGACCATCTCTCTCGAGTGATCGGGAAGCCCGCGGTTATATGCGGGGTCTTAGGGTCTGCGCTCTGGGCGGTAAGTGTGCTCCCCATAGCTATCAAGCCATCCCTCGGCGAGTTTGCGGGGAATTGGGACAAAATTACGCTCTACGGCTTTAACGGATGCGGCCTAATCCTTGGCGGCATAAGCATTGGCTTGGTGCTGATGCGCAAACGCTCTCAGGACGCATTGGCTGCCTAGCCCCAAAGAGACTGCCCACTTTGGGCTAAATCCTGTACAAAGATTCCAATCATTCGGGTACAGGTGGGGATTAATCTCGGGCCTATGCCCATCGCGAGCACCGCGCCAAGAGATGTAGTTGTTGTTCTTCTTGACAGCCTGAATAGGCACATGATTGGCGCCTATGGGGGAGAAGAGTTCAAGACTCCAAATCTGGACAGGCTCGCGAAGCGATCAGTTCGTTTTACGAACCATCACAGTGGGTCCTTGCCGTGTATGCCCGCACGACATGATCTCCTGGTAGGTGCGCTCGACTTCCCCTGGAGACCATGGGGATCAATCGAAGTTTGGGAAGATGCGATCACGAGGCAGTTGCGTCGGGATGCAGGTATCTCAACGATGCTTGTTTCAGATCATCCGCATCTCTTTGAGGCAGGTGGCGAGAATTATCACCACGACTTCGGAGCATGGGACTACTTGCGAGGCGGAGAGGACGATCCGTGGCGCACTCGTGCTGATACTTCCCAGATAGGTGCCCCAACCCTTCCTCCATTTCGCGAGTCTGGATGGCGTAACTACGATTTAAGTCGTACCTACTTTCGCGAGGAGGCGGATTTTCCTGGGCCTCGCACTATGACCGCCGCTGCTAAATGGCTTGATCAGGAACTAGGTGCGCAGCGTCGCCCTGAGGAGCGCGTTTTTCTGTTCGTGGACGAGTTTGATCCCCACGAACCCTTCGATGCCCCCGAAAAATGGACAAGCCTCTACGACGATGATTGGGAAGGGGAGCGAATCATCTGGCCCCCGTATACCAGTGGCATCAAGAGCGAAGATGCTTTCGCGTCGCCCGAATTGAGCGCACGAGAGGCTCGCCATCTGCGCTCGCAATACGGAGCAAAGTTATCCATGATTGATCATTGGCTAGGCCTCATGATCGATACGGTTGAGCGCCATGACGCGTGGGACACCACAGCCTTTATCCTCTGCACTGATCACGGCATTTACCTAGGTGAGCGCGGCATGTGGGGGAAGCCTGCAGTCTCTGTATTCCCAGAACTTGGGCACATTCCTTTGATGATCTCCTGGCCAGGAGTTGAGGCAGGCACATGCGATGCACTTACAACTACGGTAGATATTCACGCAACAATCTGTGATGTGTTTGGAGTAAACCCAAAGCATGCAACTCACGGATACTCGCTTGTTCCCTTAATTGAGGGGCGATCCACGAGTATTAGGGAGTGGGCACTCTCGGGCGTATGGGGACGCGAAGTACACATAGCGAATGCAACTAGCACGTTTGCGAAGGCGCCAGTTGCGGCGAATAGACCGCTCTCGATGTACTCAAATAGATGGTCGACGATGCCAGTACGCATTGCCCCCAATCTGCATCGAATCAAGCCAGACATGCGAGCCACCCTCGTAAAAGCAGCAGGTACTGAGGTGCCTGTCATCCGACAACCATTCGACCCGAGTGACGACCTTCCGTTCTGGGGTCGAGGTGCTTTTAGCGGAGACTTGCTCTATAACCGTTTTGATCAAGCGCATGGCGATGGAGTGCGCAACCTTGCTCACACCCCTGAGGCAATTCAAATGACCGAACTGCTTGTTGAGGCACTTAGGGCTGTGGATGCTCCGGTTGAGCAACTTGCTCGGCTCGGTATCGCTTAGTTTCAGTTAGCCTTAGGGCTTTGGGCTCCACCTAAGAAAGTGACAGGATAAATAGGCCCCGCTGACCACCTGAGTCTCGATGCAAGTGCGAGAATAAGGAACTTATGGGCCGCCGTTACCGAAGCATTATTCTCCCGCTGCTGGCTGGAGGAACGGCCCTCGCGGTTTGTTTGTTGGCGCTCCCTCCAGCCTTCTCGATCTTCGCTAACGGCGTTCGGTTCAATGGAGTTGTAGGCAATGAGATGTCACAACTCTCAGAGCGAACCGTTATCTATGACAGCAGGGGCCAGGTAATTGGGAGACTCGGCTTAGAGGACAGATCATCAGTGGCGCTCTCAGATGTTGCGCCGGTGATGGTAGAGGCGCTACTCACGACAGAGGATCGCGAGTTCTATGGCAACGCTGGCGTTGATCTTCATGCTGTAGCTCGTGCATTTTTTAAGAATGTCAACTCAGGTTCGGTTAAGGAGGGAGGGTCGACTCTCACTCAGCAACTAGTCAAGAATCGATTCTTTACCTCACCTCAGCGCACACTCTCTCGCAAAGTTCGAGAAGCAATGCTCTCGCTAAGACTCGACTCTGAATGGCCAAAGAACCGGATACTCAGCGAGTACCTAAATACTGTTTATTTTGGTCAAGGCTCGTACGGCATTCAGGCTGCATCGGAGCGTTTCTTTCAGACGATTCCTCAGGATCTCAATCTTGCTCAGGCCGCCCTGTTAGCTGGATCAATCCGCGATCCGGAGGGGAATAATCCGTTTACTAACCCTAAAGGAGCGTTAGAGCGACGTTCAGAGGTACTCGGCCAGATGTATGAAGTCGGGGCGATTACTAAGAGCGAGAGAACCTTTGCAGAGGCCTCGCCCCTACCTGATCAGAGGCCGCAGAGTGACCTTCGCCCAGATAATTATTACGTGGAGGAGGTTCAGCGCCGACTCCTAAATGATCCGCGCCTCGCTGATACTCGCGAGGAGCGTTACAACCTTGTTTTTAGAGGTGGCCTTCAAGTTGAGACTCCCTATGACCAGAGCATGCAGGCGAAGGCGCAGAGCGCTGTAAATAAGACAATTCCAACCTCACAATTCACTGCTGCGATGGCAGTGATGGATCCCTCGAATGGTGAAGTAAAAGCGCTCGTCGCCGGACCTGGCTTTGAACGCTCCCAGTTCAATCTCGCGACACAGGGTGCACGCCAGCCTGGATCGACATTCAAAGCCATCACGCTGGCTGCTGCGCTCGAGAATGGTTATTCGGTAAATGACTCAATCAGCGGTTCTAGTCCGTGCACGGTCAAAATTGATGGCTTTGCTCCGTGGACAACTCGAAATGCTGAGAGCGGTGGAGGGGTCTTAAACCTCCGTTCCGCGACCGAGGAGTCCGTCAACTGTGCTTTCGCACGTTTGATAGCGGCGATTGGTCCCAAGAAAGTCTCAGAGATGGCGAGGCGCCTTGGCGTCACGCATGAGGTACCTGCCTACCCGTCGATCACTCTTGGCACCATCGGGGTAAGCCCGTTGGAGATGGCGACTGTGTACTCCACTCTCGCCGCTGAGGGCATTAAGCACGACCCCGTCTTTATTACCAAGTTGAGAGACCGTAATGGTCGTGTCATATTCGAGGATAGGGAACCCGGAAAGCGTGTTCTCTCGGCCGAGGTTGCTCGCACGGAGACCTCTATTCTCCAGGGAGTCATTCGTTCGGGGACTGGTACAAGGGCACGATTGGCCCCCGGCGACCGAGCCGTCGGCAAGGGCAAGATCGAGAGATTCTCTGCGGGCAAGACCGGAACCACAGACGACAAAACCAATGCTTGGTTCGTCGGCTATACCCCAGAACTAGTTGCAGCGGTTTGGATGGGCGACCCTGCCGCTTATACGCCCATGACGAATGTAGGGAAAATCGGCGCTGTCTATGGTGGAACCTATCCAGCGATGATATGGAAGGCCTTCATGGATGCTGCGTTAAGAGGCAAGGTGGTTAGGGAGTTCGCAAAGCCAAATGAGAAATTGTGGCCGACTGCCTCATCTATTACTGAGGCCGGTCGTGGGGCGCGCCTCCAGATCAACCCTTCGGGGGCGACAGGGCCTAGCGGACCTAGTGGACCGGAGGGGCCTACCGCTCCTCTCGTGCCGAGTACTTCTACGACCTTGAGCCCAACTACAACCTCTAATCCGCCGACCACCTCGACAATTCCCCCGCCGCTATGACGAGCCGAACGAATAGGGCCAATCCATACTGGAACCCCATGCCGGTAGGCTCGTGCTCGTGACTGATCTCGATCATCTTGTAGTTGTCCAGGAACACGATTTATCTCTTGACCGTCTGCGAAGGCAGCGCGCAACCCTGTCAGCGCGTAGTGACTTAGCAAACGCTGAGTCGGCCATAGCCGCTATTACGCCAGGCCTTAGTGATCTCGCGGCGCAGCGAGATGTTGTAGCACGCGATGCGCATAGGCTCGATGACGAAGTTGCATCAGTTCGCGAGAAGTCAGTTGCAGCAGATAAGTCCCTCTACTCGGGAAAAGTCACTGCGATCAAAGAGCTTCAGGCCCTTCAGACGGAGATCGATCAACTTGTGGCGCGTCAAGGAGTCCTCGAAGATCGGGAACTCGAGTTAATGCAGGCGCTCGAGACTCTTGAGGAGGAGGTAGCGGCTCTTGATGCGCAGGTTCAAGTGCATACTGCGGCTGCAGCGCTCGCTCGTCTTGAGATCGCATCGGGAGAGGCAGATTTAGATGCGCAGATTGCTGTTGTCGTCGAGGCGCGTAACTCAGAGGCGTATGGGCTGCCCAGTGCGCTTCTTGCTACGTATGAACTTGTTCGAGGACGCGCTAACGGGGTAGGTGTAGCAAGGCTGGTAGGTAACACCTGCCAGGGTTGTCGTTTGAGTATCCCCGCTAACGAGATCGACCGGATCAAACGTGGAATTCCCGGTGAGTCGTGCTGTGACAATTGTGGAGCAATTCTCGTCCCGTGAGCAGCGATCCATCTCTCTTCGATACTCCTGAATTGCACGTACCCAGTGTGACCGTGTTCTGCGACGGCGGATCTCGCGGTAACCCCGGACCTGCTGCCATCGGTGCAGTGGTCCTCGATACTCGCAGTGATCCTGCTCAATTGCTCGACTCGGTAAGTGAGTGCATTGGAGTCGCTACCAACAACGTCGCTGAGTACAAAGCACTCATAGCGGGGCTGCGTGCTGCGCAGAAATTCTCTCCCATCGAAGTCAAGGTGCGCGCGGACTCAGAGCTCCTAATCCGCCAGTTAGAGGGTCGCTACCGAGTAAAGAACGCTGGCCTTCAGCCGCTGCACCGTGAAGCAGCGTCGCTCCTCTCTACCTTTCCAAAATTCGAACTTCAGCATGTCCGGCGCGAGTTCAATACCGAGGCAGATGCTCTTGTGAATGCTGCACTTGATGCACCGTTGAAGGCAGTGGAGTAGAAGTTGTTTTTTTGGTATATCGGTGTATCCGTAGTCCTTATCTATCGGGTATTTACCTCGAGTGGACTCGATTATCGACTCGTGGGAGGGGGTGCTCTGCTCCCCCTATTAATAGATGCGCCATTTGGGCATATGGCCTATGGGCACGCGTTCATTATCGGAGTCTGTCTTCTGACATTAGTAATGCTCGGTACGATCGGTAAGCCACGCTTACTGCGGCGCCAACTTCTCTGCTTGCCTATAGGCGTGCTCTGCGGCCTTGTTCTATCTGGTGCATTTCTCCATGATCAAGTATTTCTTTGGCCATTAGTAGGGGGAGGTTTCGGCGATGTTGCGCTATTCCCGCCGCTCACACTCCTTGTCCTCTCCGAGGGCATCGGCATTGCCTGCCTCGGGTGGATGTGGGGGAGGTTCGGACTCCGAGACCCTGAAAGAAGATCATTGTTTCTCCGCTCCGGGCGCCTTAGTGAGGTCTCGCATTGATTCTGCTCATCCGCCATGGTCAGACTGCTTCGAATCGTGATGGATTACTTGTAGGTCGAATAGATCCTCCACTTACCGAACTCGGCGAGTCTCAGGCGCAGCGCTTAGGGGCGAGACTTCAGGGGAGCAATCCCGCTTTTATCCTAAGTAGTCCGCTCTCTAGGGCTCGCCAAACTTCCGACGCTATCGCAGCCTCAACCGGTTTAACAGTCGAGATAGAGGACCGTCTGGTCGAGATGAATTATGGAGAGTGGGATGGCACGCCGATAGCCGATGTCCCTATCGAAGTTTGGAGGCAGTGGCGTTCAGACCCGGAGTTCAAACCCCCGGGTGGCGAGAGTCTCCATGATGTGTCAAGGCGAGTCGGATCGCTCATGGGGGAGTTGTTGCTAAGCGACGACCTCGTGATCGTGGTGTCACATGTCTCTCCGATAAAGGCAGCGCTCACATGGGCGCTCGGTGCTCCAGATCAAATGGTCTGGCGAATGTTCATCGACGTGGCATCAATATCAAGCATCGGTATGCGGCAAGGAGCACCATGCATGCTTGGATTTAACGAGACAGCGCACCTTAGCTAGAGCGGCAAAAGTTAATTTGCAGTTACTGGAATGCTCGTCCGCTGCGGCTTTGCAGGCAAGGCATGCGCACCAGTTGCGTCAATAACGAAACGCCCCTCGCCAGGTCCGTCTGCTACCGGCATCCCGAGAGCCTCCAGGAGAGCATGATCCTCTTCGGGGGAGCGCCCGCCAGTGGTGAGGTAGTTCCCAACGATAAGTGCATTAGCCCCTGCGAGAAGCCCCATTCCTTGAAGCTCACCAAGGACTCGTTCGCGACCGCCTGCAAGACGTAGCCATGCAGAAGGCAGAACTAAGCGGAATAACGCAATTGCCTGTAGTGCCTCACGCGGAGAGAGCATTGTGTAATCGGCGAGTGGAGTACCTGGGCGAGGATCAAGAAGGTTGATCGGTACCTCACATGGGTCGAGCTCCGCTAGCTCGAAAGCAAACTCGACTCGCTCTTCAAGTGTCTCACCCATCCCGAGGATACCTCCACAACAAAGCTCCATGCCGGCAGCAATTGCGCGCTTGGCGGTATCGACGCGATCGTCGTATGAGTGGGTAGTGCAGACCTCGGGGAATCTTGATCTAGGTGCCTCAAGATTGTGGTTATAACGGCGGACTCCAGCATCGGCGAGACGCCTGGCCTGCTCATCTGTAAGTAGCCCAAGTGAGCATGCAACCTCGAGGCCAGTCTGTTCATGCACAGCGTTAACTGCAGCGATCACTTTGTCTAGAAGTCGCTCTGAGGGTCCGCGCACTGCAACAACTATGCAGAACTGCGTAGCCCCTGCTGCCTTAGTGGCGTGGGCTGCCTCTAGTACCTCGCCTAAATCAAGAAACGCATAGACATCAACTCCAGTATCGAACTTGACAGATTGTGAGCAGAAAGCGCAGTCCTCTGGGCACGCTCCAGATTTGGCGTTGATGAGGCTCTCTAACTCAACAGTGTCGCCGCAGTACTGCAGCCGCACGCGATGTGCGAGGCCGACAAGATCGGGGATTAGTTCTAAAGGCTCATTCGCGACCGCCATTACCTCACCGCGCGTGAGCGGTCGACGCTCCACGAGAAGTGCATGCTCGGCTACTGCAAGGGCGTGGGAAGGCAAGGTATTGCTCCTAGTCTGGGTTCAAATGCCCTTGTGTACTGAGAACCACAAGGCCTGGCCTGCTACCTTAGTCCTTGAGTTGATTCATAATCTGACACTACGTCACTCAGCATGTTTATCGAGTTGGGCGAAATTTGAGCAATTTATCCGACATTATTAGTGGAGTAAGCGTAATAGTATCGGCCTGTGAAAAAAAATGCGAGAACTATTACTCAGAAAAAGTTTGCCCAAACATCGCAGAAAAAACTGCGGATTGCTGCGCTCCTTGTCCTAGCCGCTGGCTTGTTCATAGGAGGAATATCTGGGCTCATGCTTCCAGCCCAAGTAACTACTACGAATCTAGCGTTTGCTGGCGGTGAAGGAACGTTAAGTGTTGTGAGTTATTTGATCCAGCCGATAAAACTAGCGGGAGGGGTTCAGACCACTTTCAACTGGTTCTTTTTCCTTCTTGTATTCGCCCCTTGTCTAATCTCGAGCGCAATCCTCTTTTCGGGGTCAGAGGTTTGTGGCGCTGTAGCGCGCCGAACTCGCACGCGTTCGTCATCGAGCTCCGCTGAGCCAGATGCCGAAGCGGGGATTTAAGATCCATCCTCTGAACGCAGAACCAATTCGCATCTGGTTAAAAAATCTGCTTACAAATTCCCTTCACCAAAGATTTAGTCAAAAAATTTGATAATGAGCACTACACGATTTTTAATAATTGGATATGTCATCGGCATCCCGCTCGGAGCGCTGACCATCTACGATATTGCTCGACTCAAGCGTCGAGCTTTTCGCATCTCGGGTCACCACAAGATGAGATGGCTTGGATGTGCGGTCGTAGGGTTCCTCAGCGGTTGGGGAGCAGTACTTGTTGGCACGCTCTGGCTCCTAGGTAATGCGCGCCACGATGCAATCGATGTACTAGAGAAGCAACACCGCGCATAAAGCGCCCTTCGTTCGAGCTGGTTATCGTTCTTTAGATACAGGCATTTTGGCTACTGAGCTAAACGAATCAAGCTCCTGCCAAGAATCAAGCAGTCTGTTTGCTGCTGCGGTCAGTAATGCAATGATCCCGGAGTCCCGTAGTTGCTTCATGCCGGCCTATCGGCTCGAGGACTGCCCTGCTGTAGAGAAAAAACTACCCCGACCGACTAGCGAATCGCTAGCACGGTCGGGGCAGTTGGAGATCTTTGCGCAGTCTCGCGAGACTGATTGAAATTACTTGGACATGATGCCTTCCCAGAAGAGGGAGTCGCCGATTTCGTTGGAGGTGCGGTGAATACGACCCTCGAGGTGAGTGGCTACCCACTCTGCCGCAGCGCGTGTTGCCGCCTCTGCCTCCTCGTGCGTCTCCCATGCTGTGATGCCCATGACGGTAATAGCGTCAATCTCAAGGAGTGAGTAGGCCTGAAAGCCTGGCATGGAGCGGTAGATGTCGAGAATTCCGCCGGGTCCTACGGCGACCTCTGCGACCTCCTTGGAGGTTCCCTTCAAGACGTCATATTTTGCAATTCGTAGGTGATTCATACTTTTCCTCTAATTCCTTGGTGATTAATAGTGGATAAGTACCCTACTTCGGGGGCGAACTCCCCGTCAGATCGTGTCTTGCTTGGGGGACTCACGTTAGCGAGACCCAGCGAAACTCTACCTAAGGCACACCGCATAACAACTGCCCCCTCCGCTATCCTCGGAGGCTGGATCAAAATCTCGATAACGGAGAAATTATGGAATTTGATGGCTTGAAAATCACTCCCAGGGCAGATATGGCTCCTTCCTGGAACGCTACCCGGGGCCTCTAAATGCCTCATCCAATAACCCTCGTTGGTACATATGGTTCGCCCTACTCCCTCAAGATGCGTGCTGTGCTGCGGTATCGCCAGATTCCTTTTCGATGGGCGATTCAGGGGACAGCCGATGAGGAGGGAATTCCAAGGCCCAAGGTTGCGATCATCCCGGTGCTTGGTTTCCCCGACGACGCCGGTGACGTCACCGAAGTGATGGTCGACTCGACTCCTCAGATCGCTCGGCTAGAGACGATGTTTAGGGAACGCAGTCTCAAGCCATCCGACGCTGGCCTTCACTTCCTAGACCTACTCATCGAGGACTATGCCGACGAGTGGGTAACCAAGATGATGTATCACTATCGCTGGGCGCCGCGAGAATCCGTAGAGCGCGCACGCAGGTTGCTGCCGGTATGGCCTGGACTACACGCGAGCGACGAACGCCTCGACCGAATGGGTGATTACATCGTTGATCGTCAGGTCGGCAGGCGCGCTCTAGTTGGAAGCACAGATACCAACGCACCAGTTATCGAGTCGAGTTATGTGCGCCTACTTGAGATTCTCCATAGGCACCTTGAGGGCAATGACTTTCTTCTTGGTAATCGCCCTGGGAGTTCAGACTTTGGCCTCTACGGACAATTAAGCCAATTAGCAATTATTGAGCCGCCATCGACTGACCTCTGCATATCGCATGGGCCGCGTGTGTACTCATGGATCAATCGTGTTGACGACCTCTCGTGGTGGCGAGTGGAGGGCGACTCCGGTTGGTATGGCCGTGATGAACTTCCTTTGGAGACGCTTACTCCACTCTTTAACGAGATCGGATCAACGTACGCGCCATTCATGCTTGCTAATGAAGCTGCGCTCAAAGCTGGAGCGGATGAGGTCGTCTGCACAATCAGCGGTGCTGAGTATCGCCAAGGGGCATTTGCTTATCAAGGCAAGACCATTGTCTGGATACGAGATGCGTACTTAGGCTTGAGTTCGGCCGATCGAGAGTGGGTAGATGGGGTACTTGCCGGTACCGGCTGCGAGCAATTATTCGTATGAACGGAGGATTGCTCGGCTCTAGCGAAGAACAGTCGAGCCAACCGCCTGAAATGTCGCCTGAGATGGAAGAGCCAGTTACGTTATTTGGACACTGGATATGCCCGTTCTCCGTGCGCGTTGAGTTCGCTCTTGTCCAACTAGGGATTAAATACGAAGTCGTAGACGTTCCCCCCACTGCAGTGCGCCCCAAGGATTTCGTTGTCCCCGCAGAGTTTGTAGCGAACTCTCCACGCGCTGAGATCCCGATGATCCGAGAGGGGGGTCGTTACCTCGCTGACTCAATTCCCATTCTTGAACGCCTCCACTTGTCGGTCGGCGCGCTCTCAGGCGATTCCCTCAAAGCAGCAAGATGGGTAGATAAAAATATCTTTCCTCCGATGATCGCCATTTATTACGGAGTCAATCCGGAGAGCATCAGGCGTGCTAGCGATCGACTTGTGGATGCACTAACGGAATTAGCAACAAAGCTGGAACTAACTGGATGGCTGGTAGGGGATGGAGCCTCAATAGCGGAGGCCGCGCTGATTCCCTTTTACGTGAGGTTGGATGGATTGCGCTCCCTTGGTTTTGAAGGAGAGCTGCCGCGGTTGGTGCAGGATCATGCGGCTCGATGCCTAGCGCTTCCGGGTGGGGAAGTGGTTCGGTGGAGTGATGAGCAGCAGAGTGAATTCTCTGGAAGGTTTCACAAATATCGCGAGTTGAAGAACGATGCTGATTAGAACACTGCTCATTAGAACAGGCGTGCTTCATGTTGGTTAATGGTCACGAGTTAAGAGCCTGGGCGAGTCTCGCTGGAGCAGATTTAATCGGCGCATCGCTCGCTGGCATGAACCTCACACGAATCGACCTCGAGGGCGCTCAATTGTCAGGGGTAGACCTAAGTGGCTCAGATTTAACCGCTGCAACACTGCGCGGAGCGCATATGGATAATGCGAACCTAAGTGGAGCGATACTGAAGGCTGCGAGCTTGAAGTTTGCATCGCTGCGTGGCGCATCCTTAGTCGCAGCGGATCTCTCAGATGCGCACCTCTGTAACTCTGATTGCACCGGTGCAGATTTTACTAACGCTCTGCTGGTTGAGGCGGATCTCAATTCGGTCGATCTAACCGATGCTGACCTAACTGGCGCTGATCTCAGCGGCGCATTTCTCGTCAACGCGATTCTTGAACGGGCGAACCTGAACGGTGTGATTTGGGATAAAGAAACGACATGGCCCGAGGGATTTACCCCAGCTAGAAGCGTTTGATTGAGGCGCCAATTTGGGCTTCCGAAGCGGTTCCTCGGCGTACAGCTCCTAGGTCCTCCGAAATTGTAGTTTCGTTACAATGACAAGGATGAAGTAATCGCTTACTCTCCCGATGTCATTAGTCCTAGGAATGGAGTGAGTTGTGGACGACGGTACAAAGATGCAAACATCTGGGCTGTCTCGCAAGCGCAAGCGTGTCCTGTTATCAAGCCTGGCTGCGCTCCTCTTATTGCTAGGTGCGGGCGGATGGCTTGTAATAAACCAAGGGAGCAATAAAGCCGACCTCTCTGGCGCGAGTAGTAACGGCAACTACGGATCAACGTTTAACCTAGTGAACGATTATCCCTGTATTCATTCACCGAATGGGCAACCCCCCGAGTCCAACCTCTTTTCGATGAAAATTTCAAACGCCTATCCGTATCGAGCTTGGTTTGGCGAATGCTTCATCAAAATCGATTATTCAGAGTCAAAGACTGGAGTCTCCGGGACTCTGGCTCACTGCACAAAACCGAGTATTGCCTTAGGAACGGTGCTTGGATCTTACGGAAGGTATAAAACAATCGATTCCAGCGAACCAGACCCTAATAATTGTAGGACGACTCTGAGTAGGGCAGTCAGTTGGCAGCCCTTAGATCTTGAACTCACCATAAGATTCTGCCAGCGTGGTTACTATGCCCCGCTTCCGAACAACCCTTATTCGGACAGCCTTCAGGAGGGCAACGTATGTCTAATACAAGAACATGTAATCAGAGCAAGATCTTCTGACCTAGGTGTGCATAGTTTTATTGTTGACGGAGATCAGATTTGGGATAATCCAAATACTGTCGGGAGTGTTTGGGAGACGCCGCTTAGAGCAACTCGCGTGAATGGTGATCCGCTCTGCTATCCGACCGATGCCGCTTCATGTAGATTTCCTCACTTGCGCGTGACCTATCAAGGTAAACCCACGAGCAAAGGGAGATTCAATTACCAGATACAATTTATCGCTCCGAAATGCGCTATCGGCGTCTACCGCGTGCCCCCGTCATATGAACCACAGGTTAACTATAATCAGATATGCAATCTAGGTTAACTCTTATTAGGTATGTGATAACTAGAAAGATTTAGAGTGCGTCAGTTGCACGCTTCTAACTCTGTATGCGCATTTCAGCGCGCTAGATAGGGCCCGCTAGAAGAGACTCTTGAAGACTCTGACTGCCACTAAACGCTGAAAGAGATTTGGTGCAGGCCAGTTGCGCCGTTTGGTGCTGGAGCCTGATTCGCAATCACTTGGGCGTTGCCGTTTCGATCAGTCGCACGCACTCTTGCGGTGTGGCGCCCGGCCGTCGCGCTCCAGACGTAACGCCACTGCACCCATGTGTCTTCGCTCGCAACATTGCCTAACTCTGCTGCCTGCCATGGCCCGTTGTCTATAGAGACCTCGACCGTAGAGACCCCAATGGATGGCGACCATGCAACCCCACCTAGAGCAAACATGCCTTCCTTGACGCGCGATCCGGAGCGTGGAACATCAATGCGTGAACTCAGTTTTACGGGGCCTTCCTTAGACCATCCGCGTGGTACCCAGAAACCGTTGGCGCCTCGCCAAGTAGTCAGCTCAATTGTGTCGAGCCACTTAGTTGCAGAGACGTATCCGTAGAGCCCGGATACCACCAATCGCGCAGGGAATCCGTGGGCGGTAGGAAGACGAGCTCCGTTCATTGCATAGGCGACCATGGCGACGCGTCCATCTGCTGCCGCCTCGATCGGGAAGCCAGAGGTCCAGCCATCAACAGAGCGGGAGAAGAGTTGCTCAGCCTCGGCCTGTACTCCCGCGCGCTCTAGGAGGTCTGATAATGGGACTCCTTGCCAAACCGCGTTTCCAATTAGGTCGCCCCCAATCTCGTTCGATACACAACTAAGCGTTACAACCTCTTCGATGCTCGGCATTGCGAGTAGCTCGGCGTAGCTAATCTCAAACGGCGTATCGACCAGGCCTCTTATCTTGAGGCGCCAGGTAGATGCGTCGACGTTTGGCGTGCGCAGGGATGTATCGATCCTGTAAAACTCAGATGTCGGCGTTACATACTCTGCAACCCCGCTTACCTCGAATGGTTGTATTGC
>CALQAT020000016.1:0-21582 GCA_943328625.2 Bordetella parapertussis
CTCGCGCACAGCATTTACGCCCTCAACTTGGTCTCCGCCCAAACCGCGTTCGCGCTCTGGCGACTGCGACGAATACTCGTCGAATTCATCGGAGTCACGCCCCCGGCCGCGGTCTGAGAAATCTCCGCGCTGCGCATTAGAGCCGCTGCGCCCACCGTCGCGATAGCCACCTCGTCCGGAGTTGCCAGCGCGGTTTGCGCCACCACCTCTGCCATCATTTCCGCCACCACTTCCGCCGCGCTGACCGCCTCGCGGGCCATCACCATTTCTGGCACCATTTCTGGCACCATTTCCGGCACCATTTCCGCCGCTATTACTGCCGCGTTGTCCGCCACGCCGGTCATTACTCATTTACAACACATCCTTAGAAAAAACTCGCGTCATCGGTGCCACTGCGTACCGCTAGGTCCGTCCTCGAGCACAACACCGCGCTGGGCGAGTTCGTCTCTGATCCTGTCGGCGCCAGCAAAGTCTCGTGACGCGCGCGCCTCTTCACGCTTCAACACCAACGCATCAATCTCGTCAGCATCGTCGCCGCGCTCAGGCGTCTTCACGATTACCCCAAGTGCTGCGGCTAGCTCAAAAGCCGTGGCAGCGAAGGTCCCGGCGGTGAATAAGTCACCAGCATCTATTGCAGAGTTTGCAGTGCTAATGGCATCGAATACAACGGCGAGCGCGGCAGGGGTTCCAAAGTCGTCATCCATCGCAGCGCTAAAGGTATTGACGGAGGCGGTGTCGGTGGCGCAATCTTCTGGGAGGTCATTTGCACTCGCACGCCTTGCAAGCGCATCGAGGCGCTCAACAGCTTTCCCTGCAGCCTCGATCTCAAGCGGGCCGAGTTCGGTCTGCGCTCGATAGTGAGTCTGTAGAACAGCTACGCGCACCGCCCTGCCGCCGTGCGCGTCGATTGCCTCTCCGAGTGTGGTGAAGTTACCTAGCGACTTAGACATCTTCTCTCCGCCGACCATCACCATCCCAGAGTGAATCCAATGGCGTGCGAAGGGGTGCCCCGCGGCCTCAGCCTGTGCGCGCTCATTCTCATGGTGAGGGAAAGTTAAGTCGTCGCCACCACCATGAATATCGAACGCCTCACCAAGTAGAAGGAGTGACATCGCGGTGCACTCGATATGCCACCCTGGCCGGCCGCGCCCCCATGGAGACTCCCAGTCAGGCTCTCCTGGTTTTGCAGCTTTCCAAAGAGCGAAATCAACAGGGCTCTTCTTCGCAGTGTCTATCTCAACGCGCGAGCCTGCCCCTTCAAGAAGATCCTCGAGTTTACGGTTCGAGAGTTCTCCGTATCCGTCGTACGAAGGCACATCGAAGTAAACACCTTGCCCCTCAATTACGTAGGCATGATCCTTCTCGATTAATTCAGCTATTAATTCGAGCATCTCGGAGATGTACTGAGTTGCGTGCGGAGTCTCGTCTGGTCGAAGAACATCGAGACGATCCATCTCGAACCAATACGCATCTTCATATGTACGCGCCACCTCAGACTCAGTGAGCCCTTCACGCGCAGCGCGCCCGATGATCTTGTCCTCGATGTCAGTGATGTTGCTCACGAACATGACGCTGAGCCCGCTCCACGTTAAGTACCGACGAATACTGTCGAACACAACAGCGGTGCGGCCATGCCCGAGGTGCGGAGCGTCATAGACGGTAGGTCCGCAGACGTAGATAGAGACGCTCCCAGGGACCCGAGGAGAGAGGTTGACCCTGCGGCCAAGAAGTGTGTCGTGCAGGCGAATTCGAACGGTCATTGCAGCGAGGTTACCCGCGCTCAATCAGAATCAACCTTTGTTGAGCATCGCCACTGCCCAACAGGCGATTCCCTCAACCCGGCCAACGAAACCAAGGCCCTCTCCGCGTTTCGGGGTAACGGAGACATGCAGGGCTACACCGAGCGGCTCCTGGAGGGGAGCGAGAGCCTGGGCAAGCCCTGACTGCATCGCAGCGAGATGCTCAGCGAGACGTGGCTGCTCAGCAGCTATCACGACATCTACGTTCTGGACCCACCAACCCTGAGCACTGACCCGCCGAGCCACATCCGAGAGTAACTCCATCGATGAAATGCCAGAATATTTCGGGTCGCTAGCCGGGAAGAGCGACCCAAGATCGGGGAGCCCCGCCGGTCCGAGCAGCGAGTCGGCAACAGCATGTGCGACGACGTCTGCATCTGAGTGACCAACTAGGCCCTGGCCCTCGATCCTCACTCCACCTATGACTAGTGGAGCATCACCGCCGAATGGGTGAACATCAAAACCAAGCCCAACGCGAAAGATCATGCGCTCTCCCCTGCGTCGCCTTCACTCGTGGAGCGCTCCGCTAGGAGAGCCTCGAGTCGCGTTAGATCACTGCCTTCTGTAATTTTTTGATTAAGCGCATCGCCCTGCACGACCATGACGGTACCCCCAATTGCCTCGATCAATCCAGCGTCATCTGTTGCATCGCCGCCAGCAAGATGCGCGTCTCGGAGCTTCGTAGCATTGAAAGCCTGTGGTGTCTGCACCGCTACGAGTTCATTCCGATTGAGTGTCTCTACAACCATGCCTTGACTAACGCGCTTGATCGTGTCGGAGATTGCAATCCCCGGAACTGCGCCATCAGCCCCAGCCTTAACTGCATCAATAACTGCGGAGTAAGTCGCACGTGTTGCAAGTGGGCGCGCCACATCATGCACAACTATCACCTCCACCTCGGGAGGAATCACAGCGAGCCCAGCGCGAACTGAGTCGGATCTCTGCGCCCCGCCTTCAACTACAGCATGGACCGGTGGCCCAACCCATGACTCCCCCGCGGGGAGTACAAGTACAACGGCATCTACAGCATCGTGGGCTCCGTGGATGGCGCGATCAATGATGCGCGCCCCATCAAGATCTAGGAACTGCTTCTGAGCCCCAAAGCGCGTGCCGCTACCCGCTCCAAGAAGAATTGCCCAAGTGGTCATTTACCAATGATGCCCGAGGATGCAGGTGTTTCGCGCAAACTAACTGCAGGCTTTGCAAAAATTAGGCGCCCTGCTGCATTTGGAACCACAGAGGAGACCACTATCTCCATCGGTTCGGCGCCAATAGACGCTGATCCACCGTTAACAATCACCATAGAGCCGTCGTCAAGAAATCCAACTCCCTGACCCGGCTCGCGCCCGGCTTTAAGAATTCGAAGCATCATTCGCTCGCCGGCAAGAACCGCTGGCGCTAGATCAGCGGCGAGCCGCCGCAGATTGAGAGTCGGTACTCCCTGAATCTCAGCGACGCTAGCTAGTTGAGCATCCGCTGTTAGGAGACGCAGGGAGAGTCGCTTAGCAAGTGCAACAAGTTTGGCGTCAACCTGAGCGATCTCGGGCAGCTCATCATCGAGCACACTGATTCTCACAGACCCAGCACTCTTAATGTGCTCAAGTGTCTCTAGCCCACGCCGAGCGCGTCTTGCGCGAGGGTCTTCACTCCCAGCATCGGCGAACCCCTGTATTTCATCAAGAACAAATATCGCTACGAATAGATCGTCTCGGATGACGCCGGAGTCGAGCAGCCCCGCAAATCGTCCATCCATCAGCGCTGAGGTATCTAGGAGATATCCATCACGAGGATCAAATGCCTCAGCGCGAACCAGCGGTCGTGTTGAGAGTCCGGCGGCTGCGAATAGGTCGCCGCTATGGGACGCGGCGATGCGAAATCCGAGTGCCCCTAATACCCAAGTTGCGATACCAGCTATTGGAATGGAGATCGCAGGGCGCACATTTAGGAGAAGCGGAAGCGTCAAAATGGTCCCTGCTACCGCTCCAGCGATGGCACCGAGCGCGCCGACGACAAGTTGGGGCCCCGGTAGGCGCGCAACACGTCGCTCAACTACACCTAAAACGCGATCTGTTGTACGGCCGAGCAGACCTCCACTTATGTACCCAATGAGAACACCGAGCATCGCCCCAATACCGCCAGCCGAGGGAGCGGATGGCACTAGGTCGCGAGCAAGCCAATAGCCCGCGGCGGTACCCAGGAGCACCATGAACCCGCGCATTACCTCGACGAACAAAGCAAGACCTCCAAGAGGATGAGCACTCAATCAACGAGTACCCAGAACACGATCCCTTAAGCATCGGCGTCTTGGAGTCTCTTCTTTAGGAGAAAACTGCCCCGAAAGTAGGGCCAAAAACAGGAGACGGCCCTAAATAGAGACGGCTTCTGCAGATCAGGCTTTCTTGGCAGGGGCCTTCTTGGCTGGGGCTTTCTTTGCTACAGCCTTGGCTGGGGCCTTCTTAGCTACAGCTTTGGTCACTGTTTTTGTAGCGGCCTTCTTCGCCGGTGCTGCGACCGCTGGGGCCTTCTCCGCTGCAGCTTTCTTGGCTGGGGCCTTCGCTACAGCTTTGGGGGCAGCCTTAGCTGGAGCCTTCTTCGCCGGAGCGACGACTTCCTTAGGCTTGCGAACAACCGCGCGCTTAGGGGTAGTCGGGTCTATCAAGGGCTTACGGTCAGGTATCGGCTTGGGGGTTGGAACGCCGCCCGTCTTACCGAGTACCTCATCAAGCTTCATCTCCGCTGTGTCTTCATCGACATTCAGCGCAAACGTCAACTCGCTTACGAGTATCTGACGCGCTTTGCCAAGCATGCGCTTCTCTCCTGCACTGAGGCCTTTATCGCGCTCACGAATTGTCAGGTTACGGACAACCTCGGCGACCTGGTAGATATCTCCGCTCTTCAACTTCTCTACGTGGTTCTTAAAACGACGGGACCAGTTGCTTGGCATGCGCGCCTCGCGCTTACGCAGAACGGCGAATACCTCCTCAACCTCCGCGTCATTGATCACATCGCGTAGCCCAATTTCGGCTGCGTTATCTGCGGGCACCTTTAGAGTCAACTCGCCATAAGCGAGCCGGAGGACTAGGTAATCTCGCCGAACCCCAAGGGGATCGGAGACCTTCTCAAGTCGCTCAATTGTGGCCGCACCGTGATGTGGATAAACGACTTTGTCTCCGACCTCGAAAGGCATGTAACTCCTTGGGGCTAAAACCCCTATAACTAGTAGCCGCAGACGGCGGCGGGGGACCCCCATTGTACAGGGTTTTTGGCCAAACCCGAAATAGAGCCAATTCCTTGAATAGTTGACGTTTGGCTAGTCTGCAGATGTGCCGCAAAGACGCCTTCTCAACACCACACAACTATTCGCCTCGATGCCCCCTGAGGTACTTGAGTCCTTGCGAAATCAAGCAACGGTCCAGAGCTTCACAAAGGGCTCCGACCTCTTCACAGAGGGCGATACTGCGACTGAACTTTTCGTAGTTGTCGAGGGGCGCATCGCAATCGCTACGCAAGCTAGCGACGGTCGAGAGACTTTAGTTGCCGTGATGGAGACGGGGGGTCTGTTCGGCGAGCTTGGAGCCTTTGATGACCAGCCCCGCTCTGCCGATGCACGCGCTCTAGTTGATTCACAAGTGATTGCTATTCCCTATGAAGCGGTGCGCAGAGAGTTTGAGCAGCACCCCGAGTTGCTGTGGTTAATCGTCCGGCTCCTAGCGCAGCGTTTACGCGCCACAGACGAAGCTCTCGCCGACTCTGTATTCCTTGACGTACCAGCGCGAACTGCCAAGCGGCTTCTCGAACTAGCGGGAGAACGCGACGAGTTTCAACTCCCTATGACTCAAGAGGATCTTGCAGGGCTCGTTGGAGCATCGCGTGAACGCGTTAACAAAGCGCTTGCAATGTTTACGCGACTCGGCTGGATCGATACCGTCGGGCGCGCTAACTATCGCATTCTCGACCGAGAGAGCCTTGCGCAGCGAGCCGAGCAGTAGCCGACTTAGGGTCACGAGCACTCTTGAGAGACCCCGCTATGAGACGGGGCAGATCAGTTAGCGAAGAAACGCAAGAACCCTTGACCAGGCATCAGCGGAGTCATCTTCCCTATGTGCAGGGCGATCGGGGTCGTGCACAAATCCATGGTCGGCCTCGGGGTATACAACGACCTCGGATCCAGCAACCGCAGCGAGAGCTATCCGCAACTCAGCTACGTCTTCGGCGGGCGTCCACGAATCGACTCCACCAAAAATAGCGAGCACCGGGCAGGCGCTTGAGATGCCATCCAATGGGTCGGCGAGCGTCTCGCTCCGCCAAGCATCCGGTGCATGAATCATTCCGTAGAAGGCAACGGCCCGATCGAATCGCCCTGACGCAGCGGCCTTAAGCGCATACATCCCACCGAAGCAGAAGCCAATAACTGCCACTTCGCTAACGCCATCGTTAACAACGAGGTAATCGGCTGCTGCCTCGAGGCTCCCTAATTGAATCTCGTCTTTTAGATCCTTAACCATCCCAAGGCGTGCCGCAGCGTCAAGACTCTCGAGCTCTGTTGCTGGGGTCTCAGAGAAAGGATTCGGTGAGACGACTGCGAACCCTTGGCTAGCAAGTCGGCTCGCCAGGTCATCGAATAGTGGTCGTATCCCGAGGATGTCTGGATGTAAAACAACTCCGCTACTCGGCATTCCAAGCGGGCGCGCGTGAATAACGTCGATAGGGCCGGCGGGCCCCTTGAGGAGAATTCTCTCTACCTCAACTTCTTCTGAACCTGTCTCTAACGCTGACATGCTGCTCCTACTTATATCTCTCAAGAATCGACGACTCAACAATACGAGCGATTCCGTCTTTGATTACCTGCGCTCTAACCTCGCCAACCCCATCTACCTCAATGAGTTCATCAAGGCTTGCGCGCATAATGCGCGTCAAGGAACCGAACTGCTCAACAACTTGGCCTGAGACACTCGCCGGCAACCGTGGAATCTTCGCAAGAAGTCGCAGGCCGCGTGGCCTAACGCCCCCCTCCATCTCCTGCTCATCTGAGTAACCAAGCGTCCGAGCAACGTCCTCAACTACTAAAAGCGACTCGCCCTCGAGCGCACTGAGCGCTACTAATATCTCTGCGGCACTTGGGGAAGTTGGTGATCGATAATCGCTAATTAACAAGCGGTATTCGTCGTCGACACCAGACGTCAACTCCTCGAGTTGAAGCATCACAAGACGCCCATCAGTGCCGAGTTCGTTTATGTATCCGTCAATCTCCTCAGAGATACGGCGAACCATCTCTGCACGCTGCATAGCGGTTGCAACATCTCTCCATGTCACTAAGTCTTCAATCTCTGTTGCTGAGAGGCTCGTAGTTACTGCGTCGAGCCGTACTCGATAACGCTCGAGAATCTGCATTGCCTGATCAGCGCGCGCGAGCACACGCGAGACTGGCTCGAGTTGCCGCTTCTCGCCGCGGCGGTGCATCGCTACAACGCTCATATCCTCTGAGACGGTGATCGTTGGAACATCTACCTGACGACCAACTCGCTCCGCAGTGCGGTGACGTGTTCCGGTCTCGGTAGTTGGAGTATTTGGATCTGGGACAAGGTGGACATTCGCCCTTGCAATACGCGATGCATCCGCCGAGAGGATTATCGCACCATCCATTTTTGCCAACTCTGAGAGTCGCTGCGGCGTGAACTCGGCATCAAGGAGAAACCCTCCAGAGCAGATTGCAAGCACCTCTGGGCCATCACCCACGACAATGAGCGCGCCCATTCGCGCCTGCAAGATGCGGTCAAGCCCCTCTCGCAGGGGCTGTCCAGGGGCAACGAGGCGCAGCGAATTGATCATCGCTTGGGACTTTGCTGGTATCGGCAACGGTGCTCCTCTCGAGGTTGCGGGAGATTACCGCGACCGAGCGATGCTGCGTATCTTAAGAGGGTGCTCGCTGCTGATCGAGGCTCAGGCCAACGGCCGCCAGTGCCTCAACAACACTCCCGACACGTATGAGCTCAATACCCTCTACCCCTGCCGAGGAGGCCGGGACAATCGCTCTGCGGAATCCAAGGCGCGCAGCCTCAGCAAGGCGACGCGGAGTCTGGCCAGCTTGGCGCAGCTCCCCACCTAATCCGATCTCACCGATCGCTACAAGATCATCGGGGACTGCTACGCCGATGCGCGCACTCGCTACAGCGATCGCGACTGCGAGGTCAGCACCTGCCTCAATTACACGCACTCCACCGGCAACGCTTGCATAGACATCGACGTCAGCGACTGAGACTCCGGCTCGCGCGTCTAGTACCGCAAGAAGCATCGCTAAGCGGCTCGACTCAAGCCCCTGTGCGCTTCGGCGCGGCATCGGAGCCGTAGAAGCATTTACGAGCGCCTGTACCTCTACCAATAATGGTCGTGCCCCCTCAAGCACTGGCGCAACGATTGAGCCTGGGAGCCCAGCGCGACGATCGGTTAAGAAGAGTGCGGAGGGATCTGGGACATCGATGAGCCCGGCCTCCCCCATCTCGAATAATCCAAGTTCGTGCGTTGATCCGAAACGATGCTTAAGAGCGCGCAGCATTCGCAGTGCATGGTGGCGATCGCCCTCAAATTGCAGGACGGTATCTACAACATGCTCGAGTGCGCGCGGTCCGGCGAGTTGCCCATCTTTTGTGACATGCCCGACTAATACAACAGAGATACCGCGCTCCTTCGCTAAACGCACTAAGCGCTGTGCGCACTCCCTAACTTGAGTTACCGATCCCGGGCTTCCTGGTAGGTCTGGATCGTGCACTGTTTGAATGGAGTCGATCGCAAGGACATCAGGGGCGACGGCATCAACCTGCGCCAACACATTGTGGAGTGAAGTATCTGATACTACGAGGAGGCTTGGCTCAAGGACCCCGAGTCGGTCAGCGCGCATCCGCACTTGCTCGCATGACTCCTCTGCGGATACCAGTAAGCAACGCGCACCATCGGCAGCCATGCGCCCAAGCGCTTGGAGCATGAGGGTTGATTTCCCCATACCTGGCTCGCCGACTAGAAGCGTCACAGACCCGGGTACCAAACCTCCATCTAAGACTCGATCCAACTCAGGGACACCGGTAGCGCGGCGCTGTGCCCCGATTGGGTCAATCAAGTTGATAGAGACGGCAGTTGGCATAGGGCTCGAGGCCGCTCGAGCCTGAGGCACGGCTACCTCTTCGACGAGTGTGTTCCATGCCCCGCACTCTGGGCAACGCCCTAGCCAGCGAGGAGTTTGGGCTCCACAATCGGTACAGGAATGGCGAACACGTGTTCGAGTCATAAAGGAAGCGTAGCGTAGGGCTGTGACACAATTCGCGCATCTAGTAATCGGCTTCGATTTAGACATGACTCTCATCGACTCACGCCCCGGTGTAGCCAATACTTTCGAGGCCTTAAACCGCCTTCTCGGTACGTCAATTCCGGGCGACGAACTCTCAGAGCAGCTCGGTCCAACACTCGAGACCGTTCTTGCCGATTACTTCCCCCCAGAGGAGATAGACGGCGTCTGTGATCAGTTTCGCTCCATCTATGCAGATCTAGGCCCGAAGGGATCAAGCCTCCTCCCTGGGGCACTCGAGGCGTTCGAGGCTGTTGAGGCTGCGGGTGGCAAGAATCTCGTCATCACCGCCAAGTTTGAGCCCAATGCGCACCGCTGCCTCGATGCCGTTGGCCTAAAAGCAGCGCATGTAGTGGGGTGGCGTCATGGCCCCGCAAAGGCAGATGCACTAATCGAGCACTCTGCACTTGCCTACGTCGGCGACACCCCGCCAGATATGCATGCGGCACTCGTCGCAGGCATCACAGCTATTGGCGTCGCTACTGGGCCATGGAGCGCAACTGAACTCATGGGTGAAGGCGCCAATTTTGTGATGGCGTCATTGCTTGAGTTCCCAGAACGACTTAACGCACTTCTATCAAGCTGAGTGGCACCAGAGAACGGAATCAGAAAGCGAGTAATACGCGTCACTTATGGGGAGCATGCTTACCGTGCTCGCTGCGACGCCTATGCATCTCCACCTCATCGCTCGGTTGAGCAGGGGCGTGAGCTCCATGGTGTCCATGACGATTTGCGTGCCGTCCGTGTGGCCTGCGGCGTGAGCGGATCGAACCTGCAAGTAGAACTAAGAGCGCGCTAATAACGAGTGCGACTCCAAGAAGAAGCAGCGATATAGCTTTTGGATGCCATACCTTGGTCGAGCTAGCTAATGCGATGCGACCGCTACTAGCCGCTCCATCTTTCGCATCCCCCTTGCTCGCTGCGCTGCTAATCACTCCCCCGGGCAACTCAGACTTTAGGGAGAAGCGAATATCACTTGCGGCGCGATCGTTGAGGTTCTCCTCGACGATCTCAGGCGCTACCCCTGCGTTGCGTAATAACTGTGACAGCGCTGGGTCATTCGCCAATCCAAGTTTGAGCGCATCGGGGTCTAGTTCGAGATCAACAGAGTATTTATCAACAAGTGCTCCAGGCTTATGAATGACCACGGCTCTTTTGAAGAACGAGGACTCGGCTCCGGCTATTTCCGCGAGAATCGGCGCAACACCCTGCGGATTCACAAACGAGTGCCATGCGGTTATCGACGCGCCTTCGCTAGTGCGCCGCCACTTCGAGATGTGCCAACCTGCAGCGGATAGATCGTCTACGCGCAGAGTTGTCTCCAGCGTTCGACCGTCTACCTCGGCTGCAGTTACAGCGGCCTTATCTATATGAACCTGGAGGATTACGCGTCCAGAGCCATCACTATTGAGTCTCAAGACCACAGCGGTATCGACGCGGCAAGCGGCGAGCAAAAAGCTCGCCGCAAGCAACAACAAAATTAAACGCCATCGCGCCATGCGATCGCGCTCCGCTACCGCCCTATCTCTCGGTGCCGCTCTCAGTAGCGCTCTCGGCTAGCTCGACCGGTGGGATCACAACGCTCTCAGACTGTCGGAAGACGATCTCGCCATCCTCAACATCTATGAGGATTGACTGCCCGATTCCGACCTCTTTCCAGAGAAGCTTCTCAGATAACGGGTCCTCGACATAGCGCTGAATTGCGCGACGCAAGGGACGAGCACCAAGTGTTGGGTCATAACCCTTCTCTGTAAGCAGATCGCGCGCCGCATCGGTTAGGTCAAGCGTGATGCCCTTGCTCTCAAGTTGAGTCTGAACCCTCTTAAGGAGCAGATCAACGATTGAGTGAACCTCATGACGTGATAGTTCGCTAAAGACAATTACATCATCGATACGGTTTAGGAACTCAGGGCGGAAGTGGCGCTTCAGCTCCTCGGTGACCCGATCCTTCATCCTCTCGTAGTTGACACCATCATCGGCCTTTGCGAAACCGACGCCAGTTTTACGAAGGTCGGCGGTGCCGAGGTTTGAGGTCATGATGATCACGGTATTCTTGAAGTCGACAGTACGGCCTTGAGCATCCGTGAGTCGCCCATCCTCAAGAATCTGAAGAAGTGCGTTGAAGACGTCTGGGTGGGCCTTCTCAATCTCATCGAAGAGAACAACTGAGAATGGCTTACGCCTAACAGCCTCAGTGAGCTGACCACCTTCGTCATAACCCACATACCCAGGAGGCGAACCAACAAGGCGCGAGACGGTGTGCTTCTCCATGTACTCGCTCATGTCGAGTTGGATAAGTGAAGCCTCATCGCCGAATAGAAACTCTGCAAGGGTTTTTGCCAACTCGGTCTTGCCCACACCAGATGGCCCAAGGAAAATAAACGATCCAGATGGGCGTTTCGGGTCTTTTAGACCAGAGCGTGTCCGGCGGATTGCCTTTGAGACAGCGACAACAGCCTGCTCCTGTCCGATGATTCTCTTGTGGAGCTCATCCTCCATGCGCAGCAGTTTCGCGGTCTCTTCCTCGGTAAGTTTGTAGACGGGAATTCCGGTCCAGAGTGCAAGGACCTCTGCAATGGACTCCTCAGTGACCTCGTTGAAGAGATCAACCCCCTCGGCGCGGAACTCCACCTCTTTCGTTGCTCGCTGCGCTATGAGTTCTTTCTCACGGTCGCGCAGTGATGCTGCAGTCTCAAACTGCTGTGCCTCGATTGCGGCTTCTTTCTCTTTGCGTACAGAGGAGATCGCATCCTCGATCTCGCGGTAGTCAGGTGGTGCCTGCATGCGACGGATGCGAAGACGCGCGCCAGCTTCATCGATGAGGTCAATTGCCTTATCGGGGAGATGACGATCAGAGATATAGCGGTCTGCAAGATTTGCGGCAGCTACCAACGCCTGGTCTGTGATGGTTACGCGGTGGTGCTGCTCGTAACGCTCACGGAGTCCCTTGAGAATCTCGATTGTGTGCGCAACAGATGGCTCTTCAACCTTGATTGGCTGAAAGCGTCGCTCTAGCGCGGCATCTTTCTCAAGGTGCTTGCGGTACTCGTCAAGAGTTGTTGCACCTACGGTCTGAAGTTCACCGCGAGCCAGCATTGGCTTGAGGATGCTCGCAGCATCTATCGCACCCTCTGCTGCACCAGCCCCAACGAGAGTGTGAATCTCGTCGATGAAGAGAATGATGTCACCACGGGTGCGGATCTCCTTTAGAACCTTCTTGAGGCGCTCCTCAAAATCACCGCGGTAACGCGAGCCAGCGACAAGTGCACCGAGGTCAAGGGTATACAACTGCTTGTCTACAAGCGTCTCAGGAACATCGCCCTCAACAATCTTGGCGGCTAGACCCTCTACAATTGCAGTCTTTCCAACCCCTGGCTCACCGATTAAAACCGGGTTGTTCTTCGTGCGACGCGAGAGAACCTGCATCACGCGCTCAATCTCTTTCTCGCGACCGATTACAGGATCAAGTTTGTTCTCGCGCGCCATCTGGGTGAGGTTGCGTCCGAACTGGTCAAGCACGAGCGATCCGGTTGGCTGTGCCTCGCCAGTTGCGCCTGCTGCTGGGGCTGCTTCCTTGCCACCTGCATAACCCGAGAGGAGTTGAATTACCTGCTGGCGCACGCGAGATAGATCTGCGCCGAGTTTGACGAGAACCTGAGCGGCTACGCCTTCGCCCTCACGGATCAATCCGAGGAGAATGTGCTCGGTGCCGATGTAGTTGTGGCCAAGTTGAAGTGCTTCGCGCAGAGATAGCTCTAGAACTTTTTTGGCTCGTGGAGTAAACGGAATGTGGCCCGAGGGTGCAGTGCCGCCATGCCCAATGATCTCCTCGACCTGGGCGCGCACCGCCTCAAGAGAGATTCCAAGCGACTCAAGCGCCTTAGCGGCGACTCCTTCGCCCTCGTGGATTAGCCCAAGCAGGATGTGCTCGGTGCCGATGTAGTTGTGATTGAGCAGGCGAGCTTCTTCCTGCGCTAGCACTACAACTCTTCTTGCTCGGTCAGTAAAGCGTTCGAACACTTGAGACCACCTCTCGTGGCTTTTATGGATCTGACTATGAAGTCTGGCTCGCTGTAATTGTCTCGCTATAACAAGTGATAGCACTCTTGAGTCTCTTAATCCTCAAGCCTGCCCCGGGTATTGCACCGGACCCGCATTGTATCGGCCAAGAATCCCATTCCCTTAGGGTCACACCCTAAGTGCATGGATTTTTTCGATGTAGGTAATACGTCACAGCGCGCTGATTTGTTCCCGAGCCCGGTTGGAGAGGATCCGCCGAGGGCCGTAACCTGCATAAACATGTCACCGCTTGAGGCGCTCGGCCTCCCCGAACTCCCAACCGATCTCATTCGCGTTGAGGATGCGCTGCGGTCCTCGGTAGCCCACTCGGACCCATTTCTCGCTGACGTTGCTGGGCATTTAGTCGCAGCGGGAGGGAAACGGCTTCGCCCAGCGCTGACTATCTGCTCGGCCTACGCATCTCTCGGCGTTACCGGCAGAAGAGACTTAGAGCGCTCCGCGAGTACAGCCGCCATCGCTGGTGGTTGCTCAGTTGAGTTGGTTCATATCGGCTCCCTCTACCACGACGATGTAATCGACGAGGCCAAGACTCGCCGAGGCGTTGAGAGCGTCAATTCGCGTTGGTCCAACATCGTGGCGATTCTTGCTGGCGACTTCTTACTAGCGAGAGCATCCGAGATTGCAGCGTCACTCGGTGCCGACGTCGCATCCTTACTTGCAACAACAATCACTGAACTCTGCAGAGGGCAGATACTCGAACTCCAGCACACCTTTGATGCAGACCATGATCGAGATGCCTATCTATCGGCAATTGCAGGTAAGACTGCATCACTATTCGGGACCTCGTGCCGTATCGGCGGGATGGTCTCTGCTGTCGATGAATCAACGCTTGACGCTCTGACCGCGTTTGGTGAGCACCTAGGAATGTGCTTCCAGATCGTCGACGATATTCTCGACCTGACCGCTGACACTGAGACTCTCGGTAAGCCTGCTGGCAACGACATCATGGAGGGCGTCTATACACTCCCGGTTATCTGCGCTCGAGAGAACTCGCCTGAGCTGCGATCAATGCTCGGTGAGAAAGTTACGCAGGATGAGGCAGATGCAATTCGTGACCTGGTTCGCAAGAGCGATGGGCTACAGATTGCTCGCGAGTTCGCCAACTCAGAGGCCGAGCAGGCCAAAGCGGCTCTTGCAAACGCGAAGGCTCTCGACCCAGAAATTATTAGTGGTATGTGCCGACTCGTGGAGACGCTGATAGTTCGCAGCACCTGAGAAGAGAGACTAAGTACGCAGCCCTAGTTAGTTGGGCTGGTCTCGATGTCGCTCCCGATATCGCTCTCTGGTTCTTCCACAGCTAGTGCTCTGATTACCTCTGGCCTCTCAGGGCGCGCCTGGGGAAACAGTATTACCTCGCGAATCGAGGTGACCCCTGCGATGAGCATCACTAATCGGTCGATCCCGATACCGAGACCGCCGGTCGGCGGTAGTCCGTATTCAATGGCCCGCAAATAATCTTCATCCACTCCGTGCGCCTCTGCATCGCCATCTGCTTGGAGCTGCGCCTGTGCTTCAAATCGCTCGCGCTGATCAACTGGATCGTTCAGCTCACTAAACGCATTGGCGAGTTCGCGCCCACCAATTATCGCCTCAAAGCGCTCCGTCAATGTCGGGTCATCTCGATGCACTCGGGCAAGGGGCGATACCTCTCTTGGGTAATCAAGGACGAATACTGGGCCTACCAACTTGTGCTCGGTCGTCTTCTCGTAGATCTCGAGCATAAGTTTCCCTGATCCCCACGACTGCTCATACGGCACCTCAAACTTGTCGCAGAGAATACGTACTGCCTCAACGGGCATACTTGGGTGCACGTCGACGCCAGCATGCTCGATGATTGCATCGCGAAGCGTCACGCGCCTCCAAGGCGGAGCTAACTCAAGCACCTCGCCATCGTGAATAACTTGTGTTGTTCCGAGAGCAACCATCGCGCAGTGTGCAACCAACTCTTCTGTCAGAGTCATCATCTCGCCATAGTCAACAAATGCTTCGTAGAGTTCGAGCATTGTGAACTCTGGGTTGTGGCGAGTGGAGAGCCCCTCATTTCTAAATACCCTGCCCATCTCATAGACCTTGTCAAAGCCTGCGACGATTAGACGCTTTAGATGTAGTTCGAGAGCAATGCGGAGTACGAGATCCATGTCGAGAGCATTGTGGTGCGTCAGGAATGGTCGCGCCGCCGCACCGCCAGCCTGATCGTGGAGCACCGGGGTCTCGACCTCGATAAACCCAAGCGAGCCGAGGTAGTCACGGATAGCAGCCATTACTTTGAATCGAATCTCAAATACGCGACGAGCATCTTCGTTGACAATTAGGTCGACATACCTCTGACGGAAACGAGTATCGACATCCGAGAGCCCGTGCCACTTGTCGGGGAGAGGCCGCAGCGCCTTGGCGAGCAATTGGAAGGATCTCACCTTTACCGATAGCTCACCTTTGCGTGTTGTCATTACAACGCCCTCGACACCAACCCAATCCCCTAGGTCAAGAGCGTCGAAGTCGTTGTGTCCTTCAATGCCTATCTCGCCCTCGGAGACAAATAGCTGCACCGCCCCCGAGCCATCGCGCATCGTTGCGAATGTGAGTTTTCCTTGGCGCCTCAGGAGCAATAGACGACCGCCTATGCGCACGACTTCATCGGTCTCAGTGCCGGCCTCAAGGTCTGGAAACTTTTCGCGCAAGCCACCGATAGTCGTGCTCCGGTCAAAACGCACTGGATAGGGCTCGATGCCCGCGGCACGCATCCTCTCGACTTTTTCGAGGCGGCGCGTTCGTTCATCTGTTGGGCGTTCTGGAGTATCGGTCACTGGTTTCTCTCCCAAACAATGCGTAGACCCTCGAGGGTGAGCCACGGCTCGAAATGCTCAATGGTTCTCGAGTATGGAACCATAAGCTCCGCCAATCCACCTGTTGCGATGACTGTGCATTTCCCTAACTCTGCTTGGAAACGCTCAACCATCGAATCGACCTGACCGCTAAATCCATAGATAGCACCGGACTGAATCGACTCCACCGTGGTCTTACCAATCACATTTCTAGGCGCAACGAGTTCGACTCTGCGGAGGGCAGCGGCGCGCCCAAATAATGCATCTAAGGAGATCTCGATCCCTGGAAGAATCGCACCACCGAGATACTCACCTTTTTCGCTAATGGCCTCAATGGTGTTGGCGGTTCCAAAATCCACAACGACTGTCGGTCCGCCATATTTTTCATATGCTGCGACCGCGTCTGCGATGCGATCTGGCCCAACTTCCTTCGGGTTGTCATAGAGGATCGGCATTCCGGTTCGGACGCCGGGCTCAATAACTAGGGCCTCATAGCCAAAGTATCTGCGGGTCATATCACGAAGCGACGCAGTGATCCGAGGTACCCCAGAGCAGATCGCAACTCCGGTAATTTCGTCATCAAACGAAAACCCGTGGAACCCAAGGAACTGCTGAATCATCAATGCGAGCTCGTCGGAGGTCCGCTCAGCTGCAGTCGCGATGCGCCAGTGGTCAGCGAGGGTCTCGCCATCAAATAGCCCGATGACAGTCTGTGTGTTTCCTGTATCGATTGCTAGAAGCATTTAATCGAGGTCCAGTCCTATGTCGACCGCTGGGGCCGAGTGCGTAATTGCGCCTACCGATATAAATGTTGCACCCGCCAGCGCATAGTCGCCGACAGTATCTATTGAGACCCCGCCAGATACCTCTAGTTGAACCTCAGAACCCGCAATCTGGCGAGCCTCTCGAACCATCTCAGGAGTCATGTTGTCGAGGAGAATTAAATCAGCGCCTACCTCGATCGCCTCTCGCATTTGGTCAAGCGTGTCGCACTCGACCTCGACGATTCGCCCCGGCCAATGAGCTTTAGCCCTGCGCACCGCAGAGGTGAGGTCATAGTGAACAAGGTGGTTGTCCTTAATTAGCACCGCATCTGAGAGGCACTCCCGATGGTTAAACCCACCACCGGCACGCACCGCGGCCTTCTCTAGAGCGCGTAGCCCGGGGAGCGTCTTTCTCGTATCGCGAATCTGAGCCTTCCCATGTGCGCTCCTCACGTAACGCCGCGTGAGGGTTGCAACTCCAGAGCAGTGCTGGAGAAGATTCAATGCAGTGCGCTCTGCAGAGAGAATTGATCGAAGCGAGCCGCTCACTAAGCCAAACGCAGCACCGGGTTGAACATCTGATCCATCGGGTGATGTCCATGCAACTACTAGGTCAGAGTCGACCTGGCGAAAGACTTCACTAGCAGCCGCTGTACCAGCAATTACTGCGTCTGCACGCGATACGAATCTCCCGGTTCCATATGCATCCTCAGGGATCACAGCAAGCGAGGTGAGATCTCCAAGGAGGCCGAAGTCTTCTCGAAGAGCAAGCGCTACAACCTCGCGGAGTATTCCTGCGGGTGGATCAAAATCTGTTGTCACACGACCTCCGTTGAGAGTCTCTTCGAATCCGTAAGTAGAACATCTGCGGGAGGCTGCGAGTGGATTACCAGCGGAACAAAACTCGTCTCATAGCCATTTAGATGGATAAATCTCCCAAGTAAAGCGGTGCTCTGTTCTGTAAAATCAAGTCGGGTATGGGTGCCACGAGACTCCTCTCTACGAAGTGCTGCTGCCACAAGCGTCCGCGCCACCGTCACAAGATTATTGAGCTCGTACTGCGCTGGAGTCTCTGCAGGCAGGCTGAGTGGGAGCACATCAAGGACCCCGGTGAGGCTCCCGGCATCGCGTAAAACTCCGGCCCCAAAAGTCATGGCACGCTGCAGGGACCCAAGAGTTATCGACCCGCCCACAGAGGAGTCATTTACCCGCATATCGGCAGCGTTTGGGTTCTGCCTCGAGACTGCAGATAGAACGCCTCGCAGAACTCCAGTCGCGCGCGGCTCCCGCCTTCCATCAAGAATTGCCTCAACTGCTCGTGGAGCGAATACCAGACCATCAAGAAGCGAGTTCGAGGCGAGGCGATTGGCTCCGTGTACCCCAGAACATGCCACCTCTCCACATGCCCATAGACCAGGCAATGTTGTTGCACCGTCTAGGTCGGTACAGATTCCGCCCGAGAGATAATGCGCAGCAGGGGCTACAGGCAACAGATCGCTCTCGGGATCGAGCCCAGCGGCGCGGGCAGCTCTAGCAACTGTTGGAAAACGCTGAGCAAAGTCACTAATCGCAGTTGCATCTAAGAACAAGTGCGCAAGGTTGCGTGCAACTAGGCGTCGAGTAATAGCGCGCGCAACTACATCGCGAGGGGCTAAGTCGCCGAGTGGGTGCTCCGCCTGCATAAAGGCCTCACCATTCTCGTCACGAAGAACCGCTCCCTCACCGCGCAATGCTTCACTCAGCAAAGGCCTAGGCATCAGTGCTACATCGAGTGCCGTCGGGTGGAACTGCATGAATTCGATATCCGCTATGGCTGCACCTGCTCGATAAGCCATTGCGATTCCATCGCCGGTCGAGACTGGCGGATTCGTCGTTACAGCAAAGAGTTGCCCTGCTCCACCAGTAGCAAGCAAAACATTTCGTGCGCGCACTTCCTGAAGAGTCCCATCCGGTGCAATTGCGGTAACGCCTACAACTGCTCCACCCTCAAGTATTAAATCGACCGTGAACCAACGCTCTCGTGCCTCGATGCCAGGGTGATCGTCCAAGGCTGCAACTAGCGCTCGCTCGATCTCAGCACCGGTTGCGTCTCCCCCGGCATGCACGACTCGTGCAAGAGAATGCCCCCCCTCTCGTGCTAGTTCAAGTTCGCCGTCTATCGCTGCACGATCGAACTCAGCGCCGAGCGCCATGAGATCTCTCACTCGGCGCGGACCTTCGCGCACTAAGACGTCGACTGCCTCGATGTCGCAGAGGCCACCACCGGCATCGAGGGTGTCAGCACGATGGAGCGCTGGCGAGTCAGGCTCGGAGAGCGCTGCCGCTACACCTCCCTGTGCGTAGTTCGTTGCGGTATTTGAGAGGGCGCCCTTAGTAAGCACCGTTACCTTTAGCCCTGCATCCGCTGCGCGTATTGCAGCAGAGAGCCCCGCTATACCGCTGCCGAGGACTAGGAGATCAAGCATTTAAGCAGCCTACGACCGCACGAAGGGAAGGCCGTCACGCAGCGCTCCGAGATCAGCTAGCAATTTGCCACTGGGGTCGAGGGTAAAAGAGACGTTGTCGATTAGGCGAGCGGCGCCAACACGAGCTGCGACAGCCGCAACATACTCACGACCAACCTCAATATTCTCCGTGATGGTGAGGTCGTCACCGGTTAAGACCTCGGCATAGTCAATCGTTACCCCCTGAGAGCTACCAAGAGACTGGACCAGGTCAGACTCAATTTGGAGCCGATTACGTTCTCCGGCGCCTATCGAGTCAACTAGCGCAAAGAGTGACCGGGAGAGCGCAAGTCCATTCTGGCGGGCAGGCACATCTAAATAGGTGTTGCGGCTCGACATTGCAAGGCCATCGTCTTCGCGCACTGTCGGGCACTCAACCACATTCACCGGCAGGCTCAAATCGCGGACGAGGCGCTTCACTACAGCGACCTGCTGGTAGTCCTTCTTCCCAAAGAAAGCGTCGCATGGACCAACCATTCCAAAGAGCTTCGCTACCACGGTTGCGACTCCAGCAAAGTGCGTCGGCCTCGAGGCTCCACAGAGCCTGTCGGTTAGGCCCGTAACTGTCACCACTGTGCGCATTGGAGTTGGGTACATCTCCTCAACACTTGGATGGAAAACAATCTCGACACCCTCGGCGGTACAAGCTTCGATGTCGCTCTCAAAATCACGTGGATAGCCAGCAAGGTCTTCGTTAACTCCAAACTGAAGAGGATTCACGAAGATCGATACAACGACTAGATCGCAGGCACGCTTTGCCTGCGCCATAAGCGCCCTGTGGCCAGCATGGAGGAAACCCATGGTTGGAACAAACCCGATGGATCTCCCGTCGCGACGCGCAGCATCAAGAGTTTGGCGCAGTTCGTCAACGTGGCTAATTATTCTCAAGAGAGCAACTCCTCAAGTGCAGCATCATCCCGGCCGGAGAGGCGAAGCGCGTCACGTGCCAGAGCCTTATATACCGCAACCTCTGATGGATCTATAGCTCTGAGATGGGCCTCAATCGTTGCAGTGTCTCCGCGAGACACCGGGCCTGTGAGCGCAGTTGCAGGGCCACTAATTAACGCGGCCTCGATTGCGGTGCGAGCAAGAGGAGCGAACGCCTCAAACGGCACGCCAGAATTATTTGCCATTCGCTCAACCTGCCCCATGAGGGCGACAAGGTGGTTCGAAGCAACAACCGCTGCAGCGTGATATGCCGAGCGGTTTGCAGGCAATACAGAGAACGGAGTCAGACCGATTTCACGTGCGAGTTCCTCAATCTCTTGCGGACCCTCAACAGCGCAGAACGCACCCTGAAGTTTCTCGAAGGCGTTATCGTCAGAGAGTGTCTGGAGAGGATGCAACGAACCGAGCACTAGGTCTGGGCGAGTCGATCGCACGCCATCCAAGGCTTCAATCCCCGTCGCGCCCGCTAGGTGAATCAGAAGCGCGCCATGCGAGGCTTGCGCAGCAACAATGAGGGCAGTCTCACTAATTGCAGAGTCCGGTGTCGCGATGATTATTAAGCCGACTCCGATCCCGACATCCGCCGCGATGCAAGCCACAGCACCAAGCTTCTCTGCCAATGGCTGAGCATGCTCGATAGAACGACCAGCAACGCGCGAAATTACCCAGCCATTATTAGCAAGTGCCTTTGCGATTGCCATGCCTGCGCGGCCTGGGCCGATGATGGAGAAGGTGCGTTGATTCAAAGTGGGCTCCAGCCCCTCAAGGGGTGCCGGTCTCATTTCAGTCAAGTGGCTAAGAAATTATTGGTTGTCTTTAATTACTTAAAGACTAAGGCTACCGGTATGCGCCGCACACCTGTCCACCCGCCCGCTGGGGTATCGGCCAATTCGGGGGCAATCTCACTAAGGGGTGCGAGAACAAATGCCCGTTCCCACATGCGCGGGTGAGGTACTTCAAGGTCTGGCGTGCTTACTAACTCATCGCCATAAAGCAACAAGTCAACATCGAGGGTCCGCGGCCCCCAGTGCTCCTTGCGTTCACGGCGAGCCTGCACCTCGAGACTCTGAGCAATAGCGAGTATCTCGTGCGGAGAGGCCTCAGTCTCAATAGAGAGCACCGCATTTAGAAAGTCATCTTGGACAGGCCCACCAACAGGGTCGGTCTCATACACAGATGAAATAGCGATTAGGTCAACGCGGATATCGTCAGCGAGAGCGTCTAATGCCATCTGCAAGTGCGCTAGCCGGTCACCGATATTGGAGCCAAGCGCGAGGTACGCGCGTGTCATTACATCTCTACCCGCACCGCTGAATACTCAAGGTGCTC
>CALQAT020000017.1:0-21022 GCA_943328625.2 Bordetella parapertussis
CAGCGGCTAATTCTTCGTATCCCCAGCCATGCTCCGCGAATTGCCCCGTACTCCTCGATGGCTTCATGGGCATAGTGCGAGCAGGAGGGCGCAAATCGGCATCGTGGCATCGCACCAGCGGATGCCCACTGATATGCCCGGATTAAGCGTCGGGCAGCTCGGGCAGCAAGGGATTGGTGCACCAACGGGCGGCGGGTTTCGTGACGGGCTTCTTGCTGCGCTTCTTGCTGGGTTTCTTGATGTAAAAAAGAGGTTGTATGACTAAATGTCATGCCTCGCCCCTAAGTCCTCGAAAAGTCTCCGTTAGGGCGACCTCAATCTGCGTCTTACTCATGAGTACTGCCTCAGGTCTAGCGGCGATGAGGTAAGCGGAGCCGCCAACGAGCTCAGAATCGAGCTCTCTGACAACAGCACGGAGCCGTCTCCGCAGTCGATTTCGTGTTGGGGCATCTCCCACTCGCTTTCCGAGAGCATATGCAACCCGTGGGGGGGATTCAGCGGACCCACCAATTCGGCGAACCGAGATTGCGCCGCTACGGCGAGATGGGGAGCGCGCGAACGCGACGAATGTCGCATGGTCGCGGATACGCCAGATCAGGCCGAGAGCCGCGAACGGCCCCGCGCACGGCGGGCCCTGATCACTGCGCGGCCGCCACGGGTGCGCATTCTGAGGCGAAAACCATGGGTTTTACTGCGCTTACGGGTATTTGGCTGGAAGGTGCGCTTCATGTATAGCCTCTTCGGTTTAGAAGGTTGATCCCCAGAGAACTCACGATGAATGGTGAGTCGAATTCAAGGGCGTAGACGAGGCGAAATCATACGCTTGATCGGGCGAGCTTCGCAACGTGGGGCAATACGAGTTTTCCACAGAGCGCATCAAGGGCCCCTACCATGTTTTCAGGCTGGGGACAACCTCGCAAACTCGCTTAGTTAGGGGCTCTCCGAGGTTATCCACCGTTCGCTATTCGGGCGGTAGTTTGCTACGTTCGCCCCTCGGGGTAATTCAGGGGCGCGTTATTTATGCAGACCTGTGGAGAGTCTCGAAATGACATTTGGGGGATCGAGCCTAGAAAAGCGCTGCATCGGGGAGTTCTCGGGTGCGCTATTACGGCACTTTTTCCGATTGCGAATTAAGTAATTAGAAGTATCTAGAGAGAATCTTCGGTCAGGGATTCGCAGTAGCGATTCTTGTAAGTGGCGACTAATTCAAGTGGGGCATTTTGGACGGCGTGGAAGTTGCGATGACACAGGCAGAGGAGCTCTGGGCAATTGGGGCTGCTGCTGTGCGCGCCGAACTTAAAGACGCCACCTGGAATGCCTGGTTCCGCGAAGTGCGCGCGGTCTCCTTTGACGGTGAGGTACTTACACTCTCGGTCCCAAGTGGAGTAGCGCGCGAAAAACTTCGTAGCAATTATACGGGTTTACTGACATCACTTCTCCAAGAAGCAACAGGGGAGGAGATCGAGGTTGAGTTGATCGTCTCCACGCCAGATCGAATAGAGCAGTCAATAGTCATCGACGAAACACTCTCACTTCATTATGAAGATCAGACGAGTCCCTCAGTGCGTGGAAACCCTCTTGGAGAGAGCCTTAACCGGTCACAGCGGACCTCTTCTTTTCAGAGAGTGCCCAGTGATCAAGGCGAGCGTGGCGAAGATCAGGCGCAGTGGGCCTCGCTCAACCCTCGTTATACCTTCGAGCATTTTGTAATCGGTGCCTCTAATCGCTTTGCCCACGCCGCGGCTCTCTCGGTAGCGGAGAATCCTGCGCGTTCCTACAACCCCCTATTCATCTATGGACCTGCTGGGCTTGGGAAGACTCACCTTCTCCACGCAATCGGCAATTACGTGCGCGACGTGCACAAGTTGCAGCGAGTTAGGTATGTATCAACCGAGACTTTGATGAATGAGTTCGTCGACTCAATTAGGTCAAATACATCTAACGCTTTTAGGCGCCGATATCGCGAGGTTGAGGTGCTTCTAGTTGACGACATTCAGTTCTTGGAGCGCAGTCAGCAACTTCAAGAAGAGTTCTTCCATACTTTTAACTCACTACACGCGGCAGGTAATCAGATTGTTATCTCCTCTGACCGCCCCCCCAAACAGATTCCCCGCCTAGAGGATCGCCTCAGAACTCGTCTTGAGTGGGGGTTGATAACAGACGTCTCACCCCCAGAGTTCGAGACAAGGCTCGCAATTCTGCGAATGAAGGCCGAGTCGGAGAACCTCGCCGGGATTCCTTCTGAGGTTCTCGACTTCATTGCCTCAAATATCTCAGACAATGTTCGCGAATTGGAGGGCGCTCTCATCCGAGTTGCTGCATACTCAAGCCTGAATCGCTCCCCCCTAACCGAGGAGATCGCTAAGCAGGTTCTCCATGACATCCTTCCCCCAACCAAGCCGAGGGTAATTACCCCCGCATTAATCCTTGACGAGACAGCGAAAATGTTTGGTTTCCCCGTTGAGGACCTATGCGGACGCTCACGCCGCCGGCCCCTCGTAATGGCTCGCCAGATCGGCATGTACGTATTTCGAGAGATGACCGACTACTCGTACCCCCGAATCGCAGAGGAGTTCGGCGGGCGAGATCACACAACGGTGATACACGCTGTCGAGAAAATAAAGGGCCTATTGACTGAGCGACACACGGTATTCGACCAGGTCAATGAGCTAATGGGGAGAATCAGATTAGGTACCGGTGGATAAAGCTGTGGATTGCTGTGGACAACTACCCTCTCGCGGTGGGAAACCTCTCAGCACCTCTCAGCACCGCACCGCAAAGCGCGCAACCCTGTGGATATCTAACAGGGGTTAAGAAACCCGCATGACCTGCGGTTATGTGCAGTTATGCACAATCCACAGGCCCTACTACTACTACAACCATCATTAACAAATAAAAGTGTGTGGAGGAGACAAGTGAAATTTAGATGCGAACGTGACACCTTGGCCGAGGCAATTAGTATCACGCAGAGGGCAGTTGCTGCTCGAAGCGGTGCCATGCCTGTCCTGTCAGGAATCAAGGTAACTGCAGCCGATGACTCGATTGAGTTGGTTGGATCTGACCTCGATCTAACGATACGTGTGCGAATCCCAGCTCAAGTTGATTCGCCTGGGGTATCCGTTGTTCCCGCCAAACTCTTCGATGGGCTCACAAGCAGATTGAAGCCAGGAGCAGTGACATTTGAAGTGACGGGGGATGACGCAAAAATCTCTGGTGGGCCAGCGCAGGTAAGCGTGCGACTACTACCGGCTGACGATTTTCCGAAGGTTGGTTCTCCTGAGGGAACAAGCGTAAGCGTCGAGGCTGGACCCTTCGCCGAGGCACTGCGCCAGGTAATTCCCGCAGCATCTAAAGATGATGCCCGGCCGATACTCACAGGCGTTCTTCTAGCGGCGACCGCAACTGGGCTTCGCCTAGTAGCTACTGACTCCTACCGCTTAGCAGTGCGCGATCTTCCTGGGGTAGGGCTTCTTACTGAGGGCCAGAAAGTGCTGGTCTCTGCGAAAGGCCTCAACGAGGTACAGCGAGTATTTGGTACCGGATCTATCACCGTCACACTCGGCGAGCGCGAGGTTGCTTTTGCCTCAGAGGATCGTTCGGTAGTGACCCGTCTCATCGATGGGGACTTCCCGAACTACGAGCAGTTGATCCCAGATGGCTACCCAAATCGCTTGATCGTTGCGAAGGACGCGCTCGAGGAGGCGGCACGGCTCATGCAGATAGTTGGTGAAGGGCGCGACTCGACACCGGTTCGTCTCACTATGAGCAGCGAGGGGCTTGAGTTATCCGCAAGCGCACAAGAGCGAGCAGATGCGAAGGAGACCATCGAGGCAAAGTTTGAAGGAACAGATATGAGTGTCGCCTTCAATCCGCAGTTCTTACTCGATGGACTCGCAGCAATTGGTGGCGAGGAAGCACTTCTCGAGACCGTAGATCCGCTTAAGCCTGCGACTCTTCGCTCGACATCAGAGACTGGTGGAGACTTCCTCTACCTTTTGATGCCGGTACGGATCTCCTGATCACTCAACGTGCGTCTTGCCCGTTTATGGCTCACCGACTTTCGATGTTACGAGTCACTTGATCTAACCCTGCCTCCGGGCTGCACTGTAATTACAGGTGCGAACGGACAGGGAAAAACAAGCCTCCTTGAGGCTATTGACTGGATCGCTACGGGGAGATCATTTAGGGGTGTAGCCGATAGTGCATTAGCTCGCGCTGGGTCTGATGTGGCGATTGTTCGTGTCGACGCGATGCGCGGCTCTGGAGTTGTCCGCGTTGAGGCCGAGATCCGCGCAAGTGGTCGAAACCGAATACTTGTTAACGGTCAGCCATTAGCGAAACGCAGAGACCTAGGCGACTCGGTGCGCGCAACAATTTTCTCTCCTGACGACCTCGAGTTAATCAAGGGCGGACCAGCACAGCGCCGTGGATTTATTGATGATTTACTCTCGCAGAGTGCTCCGCGTTATGAAGTTGTTAGATCTGATTACGATCGTGTTCTTAGGCAGCGAAACGCTCTCCTCAAAGGCGGAGTTCGCGACACGGAGTCGCGCACAACGCTCGAGGTATTTGATACACAGCTGGCTCAAACCGGGTCCCAGTTAATTCGTGCACGACTACGCCTAACCGATCGCCTTCTCCCAGCAATTTCTCAGGCATATGCAGACTTGGCTCGTGAGGAGCCTGCAGTGCGGGCACGATACGAGGTCGAGTGGAGCCAATCAACCCTCACGGATGACGCCAAGGAGATCGAGGAGGAGATCCTCAGATCACTAATAGTTATGCAGTCTAAAGAGATAGAACGCGGCGTGACCCTCGTAGGCCCGCATAGGGACGACTGGAGAATCGAACTACACGGGCTCGAGGCTCGCTCTACGGCATCGCAGGGGGAGCAGCGGAGTCTGGCGCTAGCCCTACGTTTAGGCGGGCACAGGGTGGTCACAGAGGTTCTAGGGGAGGAGCCCTTGCTGCTGCTTGATGACGTGTTCAGCGAACTAGACCCTGCGCGTTCGGAGGCATTGGTTGCCAATCTCCCCAAAGGCCAGACTCTCCTAACGACTGCAAGCCTTCTCCCAGATGGAGTCAAGGCAGATCGATGGCTTCGGGTTGAGTCAGGGATGGTGAGCGAGGTTGAGTGAGGAGCATGCAAGAGGCAGAGGCAGGAATCGTGATCCCCAGAGCGTCTCCGATGTTCTAGGCGCAGTAGGGCGCGATCTCGGTGCCGACGACCCACGCAAGATCGGGGCGATTAGTGATTCGTGGAGCGAGATTCTCGGTGAGGAGTTAAGCGAGCATGTTCAATTCGTATCGCTTCGAGAAGGCGTGCTTGTTCTAGGGGCGACACAGCCCGAGTGGGCATCGCGTGCGCGTTTCGAGGGGGCGCGAATAGCCCAGGAGGTAAACGCACGCAATGGAGAGGGCTCCGTTCTCGACGTGAAGGTCCGAGTTTTGCGGATTGATCCCAGAGCCCACTAGTCCTCAGCGCAGATGGTGTTGAGCGAAGATTGTGGTGAGATTTTAAGAGCCTCCGAGCGTCGTGAAAGTTCGCTTAAAAGTGAACCCAAATTTGTTATGAACCTGGCCTAAGAAATAGGTGCTGGATGCTTAAATCGCAGACTCATTGCTTACGCTTAAATCACGAGAAATGATCCCGCGAAACACAGGTAATTGTCCCTGGTTTCTGATAGGGTTCCTGAAGTCGAAAAACCCCTTCTGACCAGCACTTTCGCGTGTTTTCCCACGTTGTATTGATCGAGAGTAGGGGTAAATTCGGCCCCAATCTCCAACCCAATTTTCGACCCAATTTTCAATAGGTGTTTAGCGGGTCTTGTAGAGGCCCAATTTCATCTCCAACTCAACCCATAATCAACCCCGAAGAGGTGCTTCACGAGTGGCATACGCCGCAAAGGATATTACGGTTCTAAAAGGTCTCGAGCCTGTGCGCGAGCGCCCTGGGATGTATATCGGTTCGACTGGAATCTCTGGTCTCCATCACCTTGTCTACGAGGTAGTGGACAACTCCGTTGATGAGGCAATGGCTGGGCATGCCAATCGCATAGATGTCACTCTTCTCACCGACGGCGGATGCCGAGTCTCAGACAACGGTCGTGGCATTCCGGTAGACCCACACCCCGAAGACCCCAAGAAATCAGCTGCAGAGATTGTTCTTACTGTCCTGCACGCTGGTGGCAAATTTGGTGGAGAGGGATACAAGATCTCAGGCGGGCTCCACGGAGTCGGTGTCTCGGTTGTAAATGCACTCTCAAGCCGTCTCGACCTCGAGATTCACCGAGACGGCGGCAAGTATGAGATGACTTTCCAGAATGGTGGTAAGCCCACAGGCTCTCTAAAGAAGGTTGCTGACTCCAAGAAGACCGGAACAACGGTCACTTTCTGGGCTGATGGAACAATCCTTGAGGAGACGGAGTTCCGTGCGCAGACACTCATTGAGCGCCTCCGTGAGATGGCCTTCCTCAATAAGGGTCTAGAGATCCGTTTTCGCGACGAACGCCCCGAGCCGCCCCTCGAGCAGATATTCAAATTCAGCGGCGGAATCGTTGATTTTGTGCGCCACCTGAATACCACGAAGGAGCCAATCTTCAAGAAGGTTGCATCTTTTGAGGACGCGGTAGGTACGAGCATTGTCGAGGTTGCAATGCAATGGAACACGGGATACCACGAAGGCATCCATTCATTTGCAAACAACATCGCCACAACCGAGGGCGGTATGCATGAAGAGGGCTTTAAAAAGGCCCTCACCAATGCAGTCAACAAATACTCTCGCAACAAGGGTTTTCTAAAAGAAAAAGATGTAAACCTTCAAGGCGAGGACATCAGAGAGGGCCTCACCGCAATCATCTCTGTACGCCTAACAAACCCGCAGTTTGAGGGTCAGACTAAGACAAAACTCGGTAACACTGAGATGCGTTCTCTTGTTGAGAAGTCGACGAACGAGCGTTTTGGGGATTGGCTCGAGGAGAATCCCTCCGAGGCTAAAGCAATTGTTATGAAGGCAACCCAAGCATCGCGTGCACGCTTAGCTGCACGACAGGCCCGTGATTTAACGCGCCGCAGGTCATTGCTTGAGTCTGCATCGATGCCAGGAAAACTCGCAGACTGCTCTTCTAAAGATCCATCACTCTCTGAACTCTTCATTGTGGAGGGCGACAGTGCTGGTGGATCGGCGAAGCGTGCTCGTAATCCAGAGTTCCAGGCGATCCTTCCAATTCGCGGAAAGATTCTTAATGTTGAACGCTCGCGTCTCGACAAGATGCTCAAGAACGAAGAGATCCAGGCGCTCATAACTGCATGCGGCACAGGTATAGCGGAGGAGTTCAACAAGGAGAAGCTTCGCTACCACAAGATTGTGTTGATGTCGGATGCCGATGTAGATGGATCACATATCCGCACACTGCTACTTACGTTCTTCTACCGACAGATGCCCGAGGTGGTTATTGCTGGGCATATCTATATTGCTCAGCCACCACTATTCCGTGCTGACCTCGGTAAAGAGCGGCACTACCTCAAGGATCAGGCAGCGCTGAGCGCATTTGAAGAAGCACACCCAGGGCGCCGTATCGAGACAAGTCGATTCAAGGGTCTTGGAGAGATGGATTGGCAAGAACTAGGCGCAACAACGATGGGTGCTGATACCCGTACTCTTCTTCAGGTATCTGTAGAGGAAGCGGCAATTGCAGACGAAGTCTTCTCGACCTTGATGGGCGAGAATGTAGAGGCCCGAAAAGGTTTTATTCAGTCGAATGCCCAAGACGTGCGATTCCTTGATATCTAAGGGAGCACTTTTAAACCGATCAACGCAGCGCCATTTAGTGCGAGGCAAAGAGGAGAACCATGCCTGAGGGCGTGCAGCAAACATTTGGAAATGTTGAACCAATCTCGATTCAGGACGAGATGGAGCGATCCTTCCTTGAATACGCCATGTCAGTTATTACATCGCGCGCCTTGCCAGATGCTCGTGACGGACTGAAACCAGTCCAGAGACGAATCCTTTACGGAATGTACGACGCCGGGCTTCGACCAGATCGTCAGCACAAAAAGTGTGCGAATACCGTCGGTCAAGTAATGGCGTATTACCACCCCCATGGTGATCAGGCCATCTACGACGCTCTCGCGCGCATGGCTCAAGACTTCTCCCTCAGGTATCCGCTTGTGGATGGTCATGGAAACTTCGGTTCGCCGGACCCCAACGATCGCCCGGCTGCCGCGCGCTATACAGAGGCGCGCCTTGCAACACTTGCAATGCAGCTGCTCGGCGAGATCGACGAAGACACTGTCGACATGATCACCACCTACGACGGTGGAACCCTTGAGCCAGCGGTCCTCCCAGCGCGTTACCCAAATCTCTTGGTGAACGGTGGTGGTGGCATCGCCGTCGGCATGGCTACCAACATTCCGCCCCATAACCTCGGCGAAGTTATTGATGCCTCGCTTCACGTCTTGGATAACCCAGACGCAACTGCTGACGACCTTATGGTTTTTGTAAAGGGACCAGACTTTCCGACTGGTGCGCTTATTCTCGGCACGAGCGGCATCAGAGACTGCTATCGGACTGGTCGAGGATCGATCACAATGCGCGCGGTCGCTGAGATCGATGAAGGCAAGAAGGGCGACCAGCGAATTGTTGTTAGCGAAGTCCCTTACCAGACCTCCGTCGAAGTAATCGGTACAAAGATTGCTGAGCTTGTAAATGATCGACGCATTGAGGGAATTCGTGATGTACGCAATGAGTCGAGTGGTGTAACAACTCGGCTCGTAGTTGAGTTAAAGCGTGACGCAAATGCACAGGTCGTACTTAACCAACTCTTTAAACACACTCCGATGCAGACAAACTTTGCAGCCCACATGCTTGCACTTGTAGACGGCGTCCCGCGTCTGCTCACTCTTGATGCAGCAATCAAGGTATACGTAGCGCATCAATTCGAGGTAGTTACTAGACGCTCAGCCTTCCGACTCCGCAAAGCACAGGACCGTGCTCACATCGTCGAAGGCCTTGTGCGAGCCCTCTCAATGATTGATGCAATTATTGCGCTAATTCGTGCAAGCGATGATGATGAAGGTTCGCGCACCGGTTTGATGGCAACGCCGTTTGACTTCAGCGAGGTGCAGGCCAACCACATTCTTGAGATGCCACTCCGCCGCCTCTCTCGTCTACCGGGCGAGCGCCTACGCGATGAACTGGCCGAGCTGCAAATCACGATTGCAGATCTCGAGTCAATTCTTGCGGACGAAGGTCGGAAGCGCGAGATCATTAAAACCGAACTGGGCGTGATTCGCGAGAAGTTCGCTGATGCACGTCGCTCGCAGATAACGATTGACACGGGAAACCTTGAAGACCTTGACTTGATTGAGGACGAAGAGGTAATTGTCGTCCTCACCAACAAGGGTTACATCAAGACTGTTGCAGCAGACGCATTCCGTAAGCAGGCTAGAGGTGGTCGGGGAGTGCGTGGGCAAGCGCTCAAGGATGGTGACTTCGTCTCGCACCTTCTCACGAGCACTATGCATTCATATCTGCTCTTCTTCTCTAACCGCGGAAAGGTCTATCGCCTGCGCGCTCATGAAATTCCGATGAAGGAGCGCACTGCACGCGGTACTGCTGTCGTTAACCTCATTGCACTTGGCCCGGACGAGAAGGTGCAGGCGGTCATTGATACGCGTACCTACGAAGACGGCACCTTCCTCTTCTTCGCCACTAAGCAAGGCCAGGTAAAGAAGACCAAAATGGGGGAGTACGACTCATCTCGCCGGACAGGTTTAATTGCAATCAACCTCAAGGACGACGATGAACTCGTTGGGGTCGTCCAGACCACCGGCGACGAGGACATCTTTATGGTCTCACGTAGCGGTATGACGATTAGGTTCCCGGAGTCCGAGGTACGTCCGTTGAGCCGCGGTGCTGCCGGTGTAAGAGGTATGAAGCTGAAGAACGCGGATGACGCAGTGGTCTCGTGTGACGTTGCACGCGACGACGCAGTGATGTTGTTTGTCAGCGCATCTGGGCATGGCAAGCGCACCAAGCTCGAGCGATTTAATTCGCAGGGTCGCGGCGGGCAAGGCGTTCGTGGAATGCGCGTTACTGCCGGACGAGTTGGGGTAGTAGCAGCCTTCACTGTCTTAACCGACGATGAGATTCTCGTATTCTCATCGACCGGTAACGTCGTTCGCTTGGCTGCTAAAGAGATCTCATCTCAGGGGCGTGACGCAACTGGAGTTAAGGTCTCCTCTGTAGGCGAAGGTGAGACGGTGGTCGCTGTTGCCTTGGTGCTCGAGGCGTCTGACGACGAGGACTGAGGTTCGTAGTGGCTCGATCTGGTAGGTCAGCATCCACTGGCGACGCCATGCCCGAGCGCAGCCAATTTATCGAGGGCGCCGCCGAGCGCCGGCGATACGAGATCCGAAAAATAGACCTCTGGTCGGTGATCCGTACTGCCCTGCTATTTAACCTGGCCGGTTTAGGGGTGATAGTTGTTGCAGGAGTGGTTATATGGCTTCTCGCTACTGCCCTAGGCGCAATATCGGGGCTCGAGGACTTTCTAGGTAGCCTGCTCTCCGCTAAGGACTTTAAATTTGCCTCACTCCAGATACTTGAGGGATTTATCCTCTTGGGACTAATAATGGTTGCTATCTCAACCATTCTTGTGACAGTTGCGACCTCCATCTACAACCTATTCGCCGAGCGCCTAGGTGGGGTGGCGTTGATTCTCGTCGAGGAGTACGACGAGTAGCGCAGACCCGAGTACCTCGGTAGGGGTGCTGATAACCTCGTGAATTCCTGAGAGGGGCTATAGCTCAGTCGGTTAGAGCGCACCCCTGATAAGGGTGAGGTCGCTGGTTCGATTCCAGCTAGCCCCACTGGCCTCTGTGGTCTGAGAGAAGAACGATGTTGAGGCGGCCATCTGGTCGCCTCGCTTCGCGTAATGGGCCAGCGGCGTGCTGCGTCGTTATGCTCAAGGCCATGCGCGCAAGTCGTGCCTTTAGGCGCAGCCTCATTGTTGTAGTGGTAGCAGCAGTTGCCGGCGCGTTGGTTCGCGTTCAAGGCAAAGGGAGTGTTGCTCCAACTATCGGAGGATGGCGTCAACTATCTGGTCCTCACTTCCGATGAGCACAGTATTGCTTGTAGGCGTCGGCGCCTTAGGGGCTCGAGCAGGCCGACAGCTCGGTGCCACACGGGGCATTGATCGAATACTTGTAGCGGATAGGCGCCCGGATCGCGCTGAGGCGCTGCGTAAATTTTTAGGCGCTAAAGCGGAGACGGTTGAGTGGAGCGCGAGAAGGCCGCTCCCGCCGGGGGTAGATGCTGTTGCATGTGCACTACCTGCAGGCGACGATGTTCCGTTAGTAATCGCTGCACTTGAATCAGGGGTTCCGATCGCCACTAGCGGGGATAATCAAGAAAGCATCGCCACGCTGCTTCGCCTCAACTATGAAGCACTCGCTAGCGGAGTAGCAGTGCTCGCCGGGTGTGGGCTTGCTCCGGGACTATCGGATGTACTCGCCGCACACGCTGCCACGCTTCTCGATACTGTTGATGAGATACATGTCTCGCGTGCGGGTGTCGCCGGGCCTGATAGCGAGGCCTCGATGCGGAGGCTTCACAGTGAGCGCCCTACTGAAGTAATTGGCGGCGTCATGAGCGAGGTCCGCCGGCGAAGCACGCATGAATTGATTTGGTTTCCTGAGCCGGTTGGAGACAAAGAGTGTGAATTGATCGGCGCCGGCGTAGGTTTGCTCCACAAGTCCTTTCCATCCGCTGATCGAATCACCATGCGCGCCGTCGAGCCAGAGCCGCGCTCCACAGGATGGTTTCGTCGAAATGATCCTGGGGACAACTGGGGAGCGACGCGAGTCGAGGTATGGGGGCGCATAGGGAATGCGCGTGTTCCAGTTATTTACGGATCTGTTGGGCGTACTGCCACCATTGGGGGCGCAGTACTTGGGGTCGCAACTGCTCTGCTAGTTGGGGCGCTGCCAGAGATCGGAGGCGCGCAGCCCGGGGTGAGCGGGCTCGCAGGTTGCGTTGTTCCGGAGGCTTTCCTCGCAGAGTTAGATCGACGGGGCATTACTGCAGCAAAGTTCGAGGGAGTCCCGGTCGCTTAAGACTTGCTCAATGAATCGCTACTGAACTGCAGCTCGAACAGTTTCACTAAGAGCCTCAAGCGATACCCCCTGCGAGCGGGCGCGGCCTAAGACGTGGCAGAGCAATGGTGCATTTGTGCGAGCTCCACTGGAGTGTGCTGCAAGGCCAGCTAAGTCCAGCAGTACCTCTGCCTCTGACTCACTCACAGAGATGCTCTGCAAATCAAGTCCGTGAACGTCTCCGATATGCTTTGTTACGTCATCAATCCAAGCCATTGGTCTCCGTTGCAGAGTAGACGGCTTCTAAATGCCGATTTCTAACTGGGAATTTTTCTAATGAGATACGCCAGCCGCAGTTTCATCGGATGACGGGTCGACTTTTCGCGCTTTATCTACCAGGAGTTCAGGCTTGCGCTGCTCGTCTGATTCAAGTTCATATACAAACTGGTATGCAAAGAGCGTGGGGCGAATATCAAGAGCAACCTTGTCAAGAATCTTTACAAATCGCCCAGCCTTTCCTTCGGTGGCTCCACTTGCAGTCCCTCGATCTAGAACTTCCAACGGAAGACCAATGTAATGGCGTCGCTTTACCCTGAGTCCGCTAGATCCAATCAACCTTTCAAAACTTGAGCGCGTGAAGAATCTGAGGTGAGTGCGGTCCAGAATCCCTCTGCGGTCATAATCGAAGGTGCCAAATAGGACTCGTATGCGTGGGTACCAGTGTGCAAAGTTGGGAACACTGACGATCAGGAACCCACCGGGGGCTAAGTATCCACGCATTTCGGCTAGCAGGGCACTCGGGTTTCTAACATGCTCAATAACATCTGCGGCAAGGACTACTTCAAACTTGCCTGTTACTTCTGCGGGGATTCCTTGGTCCAGATCTGCCTGTACGAATAGATCTACGTTCTCCCTAACTCCAGGAGACTCCTCAAGGTCAACCCCTACGACTTCGTGTCCAACGGAGCGCAGCTCGGCTGCGATATTTCCATCTGAGCAGCCAATGTCTAAGACCCTCCCAGGTTTCTGATGCTCCATCCAGGAGAGAATGCGAGCGTGAGAGGTGTCGTCAGCGGTTTTTCGTTCGTACGCTTCAGGCACCCCGGAGAGGCTCTCTCCGTTTCCGAATCCAGCACGCTGAAGTCTGTACTTCAGAGCATGCCGGCTGATGTCTTTAGCGTATCCAAGGCCATTGACATAGCAAACTTCATCGCCGTAATAGGTAGGTATCGGGATTTCGCTAATTCGTTTCCCGGCCTCCAATAACTGAAGAATGATTTGAGTGTCAAAGTCGAATCCGTTGGAGTTTCTCTGAAAAGCAATCTCTTTTAATGCTGCAACACTGTAGGCGCGGTATCCACTATGCCACTCGGATAGCTCGGCTCCTGTGAGCACGTTCTCGAATTTTGTCAGAATCCTGTTTCCAAAATATTTGTACAGAGGCATCCCGCCTTTTCGAGCAGCACCTGGTTCGAGCATTCGTGAGCCAAAGACTGCATCACTCTCTCCGTTCTCTAGTGGGGCAACCATCTCTGGTAGCAGCTCGGGCGCATATTGGCCGTCTCCGTGCAGCAAGACAACAATGTCGAGGTTCTTCTCAATTGCCCATTCGTAGCCAAACTTTTGGTTTCCTCCGTACCCGAGGTTTTGCGGCTGCTTGACCACGGTCAATGGAAGATCATTACGGACCTGGCGGTACCCCATGCCTACCAAATATGTTGAGTCCTGGCTACCGTCGTCGCTGACAAGAACTTCCGCAATACGGTGAGTGAAGTCCCTCGGAATGCGATCGAGCACCCGTGCAAGGGTTGTCGCGGCGTTATACGCGACAACAAGAATTCCTATTCGCGGCTCTTTATGCATGTTCCCCCATTTGTTCATTAGTGCCATGGAGATTCTCGGCACGTGGGCATTCCGGATTCTATGGCGGAAAATTCCAGAGCGCTAGGGGGTAGTTGGGCCTATTTACAAGACCCTAGTTGGAGGTTTGGGCCAGCCCCTTGAAGTTGCTCGGCACAGGACGATTCATCGGAGCGGGCTTTTTTACAGCCCATGGGGACCTAAAGTCTCTGCATTATGACTTCGCTTCTAGATGGGATTGGATCCCAAGAACAGACTACGAGCAAGGGCCAGAAGATTAGCGATCAAAGACGCTTCTTTTGTGCCTGCGCTATTGGTGGAGCATTAGGCCTGATTGTCTTTCTATTGGTGATTTTTCTAAATCACGGCAAGTTTTTTGCTTCGTCATTTGTTTCAGGGTTTTATGAGACGCAGGCAAGATCTCTTAGGCATCTCCGATTCGATGTTCCACCGGGATCACTTGGAATCGAAGCATTTGAAATTGACGGCAAGTCTTATATGTACTTCGGCCCCTGGCCCTCCCTAATCCGCATGCCGTTCATGTGGCTATTTCCTGGAATGTCAGGGAGGTGGGTAAACCCCTCGATGCTGGTCGCGCTCATCGTAGCCCTAATTGCTACCTCGAGACTTGCATGGCGCATTCGTGGTTTGGTAAATGAGGCGTCGCCAATCAGCCGTCTTGAGTGTTGGGTAGTTGGAATCTTTTCGTTCACGGTCGGCGGCGGGTCAGTATTTCTATTCCTGACTAGCCAAGCCTGGGTGTATCACGAAGCAGAGTTGTGGGGAGCCGCGGCAGCTCTAATCGTGTTCGACTTAATTTTGGCCTTTGTGCTTGAGCCACGCGCGTATCGCCTGGTACTTGCATCTGGTTTCGCGACGATGGCCGTTCTCTCGCGCCCATCCGTTGGATTCGGCCCCGTCTTCGCGTTAGGAATTATTGGTGTCGCGTCCCTTCTGCCGCTCTCTCGCCGATTTTTTGGGCTGGGAAAAGTCTTTGATCCATCGAAACCGCTGCGCTGGGCGTGGCGCGCGGTGCTTGCTGCGATGGTGCCCGCAGCGATCTATGTCTTTGTAAATTATTTAAAGTTCAACACGATCCTTGTTTTCCCGAGCGACAAGCAGATTTTCTCACGGGTGAGTGCCTATCGAGAAGAAATGTTGGCAGCGAATGGAAACAGTCTGTTCGGTTCTAAATTTTTCCTGACCGCTTTGGTTCAGTACCTACGACCTGATGGGCTCCAATTCTCCTCCCTTGTTCCATTTATTAATTTTCCAGCAACTGCCCATGTATTTGGCGGGGTCCAGTTCGATACGATTGAACCCACCTCTAGCCTGACGGCATCAATGCCTTTCTTCGCCTGCTTGGCAATTGTTGGAGTATTCGCTGCACTGTGGCCAGGTAAAGGAATGCCCTCTCGCTTGGCATCGACTCGCCTCTTGCTGCTGGGTGCGCTAGTTGGCGCCTATACCGTTATTCCTTACTCCTATATTGCTCAGCGTTACATGTCGGACTTCATGCCGGTCCTGGTAATAGCGGGGCTAGTTGGTGCCTTCGTCGCTTTGAGATGGGCAGAGCAACGTCAGTGGCGGAGTAGTTTTATTTTGGCGCCGATCGCAATCCTGGCGATGTTCTCCTTCTTTGCTAACGCAAGCCTGAGTTGGAGTTACCACTATGCGAGTCCGCTGGTGTCTGAGGGGTATGTCACCAAATATGTTGACATCCAGTACACGATTCACGATTCCTTTCCGCGCGGCAAGGCCCCATATGTGGTGCAGGGAGACCGCCTCCCCTTCCCTCCACTGGCCAAGGGAACCTTGTTTGTCTTGGGCGATTGCAAGGGGGTTTATTACTCGCAAGGGAACTCATGGGAACCAACTGACAAGTGGTACGCGGTAGCACGCACCAGGGCCACTGGGCAGTACCGCTTTCGCGTGCGCTTTAATAGAGTTTCCAAGACGACCATTGAACCAATCCTGCTGCGAGGAAGGGCTGGAAAGATTCAAACTGTAGCGGCACAGGTGACAAAAAACAATCGAGTAATATTTGGGCTCCATTCAGAAGGCCATGAGAATTTAAGACACAGCCCTCGTGCGAAGAATGGGTTTTTCTGGGGTGCCCCCCTCAAATTCAAGCCAGGCAAGCCATATGACATGGTAATTGTCATGGATGAAAACAACGGTGCAGTTAGTGCAGTCTTTGATGGTTATGTGGGCTTCGGATTTCAGCAATTTGAACTAACCACCCCGCAGAGCGCCAGTTATGTATTTAGAACCGACCGAATAGTTGTAGGACGCAATGATGTTGGCGCCCCAACCGTTCCCAAGTTCCTTGGGACTCTCCACGAACGCAGAATAAAGTACCCAGCACTCTGCAAGAAACTTGATCTAAAGACAACGACTAACCAGCGAAGCGGCTGATGTGCGAATGATACTTACATCCTCTTGGAGCAGCAACAGACGCGCCTATTTTCGGTCTTGCCTAATTGCGGCAGGCTTAGCGGGAGTATTTTTTGTCGGGATACTTTTACTGAGCGGAGTAAACTTTCGGTCAACTCCATATACCACGCGGTTTTATGGGGCGCAGGCACAATCTTTTCTTGATATGCGCTGGGATATTTCATTAGACGTTTTAGGATTAGAAGGGTTTCGGAACAATGGACTTTGGTTCATGTACTACGGACCCTTCCCCGCCTTGTTACGGCTCCCGTTAGAGATTCTCCGCCCGGGTTTGAGTTCGCTCCTCACGCAAGCCGCCATGTTTGCAGCTTGGGCGTTAGCGATGACCGCGACGGCTGATTTATGTTGGAGAATCCGATGCTTGGTTCGCGACGAAGAGGCGCCGGTTACCACCCTGGAACGCTGGGCGTTAGGAGGGTTTCTATTCAGTGTTGGTGCCGGCTCGGTTCTAATTTTCTTAGCAAGTCAGGCATGGATTTATCATGAAGCCGAATTATGGGGTACAGCCCTAGCCATCGCGTCATTCGATCTGATTCTTGCTTATCTAATGAAGCCGTCTAGAAGGCTACTAATTTTAGCGTCGGTGTTGGCAACCTTCTCCATAGGCTCAAGAGCCTCTGTTGGCTTAGGGCCAGTTGCAGCCCTTGGTCTGTTGGCCGTTGCGAGCATGGCTACTCCAACTCAGCGCCTGTTCGGCATGACCACGGAGACCCGGAGAAGGTGGTTGCGTGCGGGCGCAATTGGAGCGGCGTGCGTTATTCCTCTTGCAATCTATTCGTATACAAACTGGGCAAAGTTTGGGACATTTTTTGTATTCCCAACCGACCAGCAATTGATGTCAAAAATCAATCCCCAGCGGCGCTATTTCTTGGAAAACAGCGGGGGGAGTTATTTTGGTCTTCAGTTTATTCCTACGACTCTTTGGACGTATCTGCGACCGAATGGGCTTGGGCTGCGGAGCCTCTTCCCGTGGGTCACATTTCCGGGCGCTTCTAGGGTATTTGGAGGAGCCACCTTTGACGCTATAGAGCCAACATCAAGCTTGACTTCGTCGATGCCTCTACTTAGTTTCCTCGCGGCATTTGGGTTTCTCGGAGCATGGTTTAGGAGTTGGGGAGGGGCACACCTAGAAAAACTGCGAGCCCCACTGCTCGGAGCGATTGTCTCCGCCCTTGCAGTCTTGCCGTTTGGTTATATAGCACAGCGATACTTAACCGACTTCTTCCCGTTACTTATACTGGCCGGAATAGCCGGTCTTCATATCATCCTCCGGTGGTCTGCAAACTCAAAAACAAGTATTCGCAAGGTTCAATGGGGGTGGCGCTTTTTGGGCGCAGCACTATTGTTCTCAGTTGTTATAAATGTTGCACTTGCGATCGACTATCACTGGACAACTCCATGGGTGCGTGAGGATCAAGTTGCCCCATTCGTAGAGGCTCAGTATCGAGTGCAGAAAGAAATCCCTGGGGGCACGGCTCCATATGTTGAGAGCGGAAGACATCTCCCATGGCCGCCCCTTAAACGGGGAACAACATTCGTGGTGGGCGATTGTGACGGCGTCTACTGGTCGCAAGGAATCGTGCCTTCGCTTGCATGGAGCCCTTGGATGGGACTAGCGAGAACGCGCTCTACGGGTGAGTATAATTTTGACGTCCGATTTAAAGAGCCATCTGAGCGCACAATTGAACCATTGGTTGTGCGCGGCGAGCCAGGACGGCTTCAGAGCCTTGTGGTAATAGTTTCTTCAAACAAGGCTCAGTTTGGTTTTGTCTCGGAGGGACACGAGAACCTCCCGCACGGACCGCTCTCTGCAGATGGATTCTTTGTGTCTAAGCAAACGAGGATTAAGCCAGGGCAAAACTATCGAATGAGGGTAGTTATGGACCCAGAAAACGGAAGAGTCGTGGTATTTCTTGATGAGAAACTCGTCTTTAATTTCTTCCAACTGGAGCTAACCCCAAGGCAGGCAACCGAATTTATATTTCCGACCTCAAAGGTTGCTATCGGGGCAAATCCGGGCAAAGGCGCTATTGCGCCAAAATTTTTGGGCGAGATAAAAGAAGTGGCGGTTCAAAGATCACAGCTATGCGACCTGGTTGACCCGAAGTCAAAGAGGTAATGGTTAAAGTACCCGTTTGCAGGCGGTATTATTTTTGAATTCAAGCAAAGTGGAATTCAGTTGCAACTGACCACGACGGGAAGGTTGAAGGTGCTCCTAGATTTTGATTCTCTTGAAAAATTGCTACCTAAGTTGCGTGAGCAGTATCAAGGAGCGTCGCCGTTTCCACACATAGTGCTTGATGACTTTTTCCCCACCGATGTGGAGGCGGCGGCGGAAGCAGAATTTCCACCGTTCGATCCGTCGGTATGGCTTAGCTACACACACGTGAACGAACGCAAGTTTGCTAACAGAGATCCAAAAACTTGGGGAGAAACTCTCAAATTAATTCTGGCTGATCTTCAATCTCCTAGGTTCGTCGAATTTCTTCGTAACTTGACTGGTATTAAAGATCTAATAATTGACGAATCTCTTGAAGGCGGTGGCCTACACCAGACAGCACGAGGAGGATTCCTAAACATTCATGCAGACTTCACAGTTCATCCAAAGCATCGGGACTGGTCTAGGCGGGTAAATCTTCTTCTGTATTTAAATGGAGAGTGGCCGGAAGAATACGGCGGGGCTCTAGAGCTTTGGTCTAAGAATATGAAGCATCGGGAGCAGGTAATCGCTCCTCTTGGCAACCGAGTTTTGATTTTTAACACTGATGCGGATGCTTTCCATGGGCATCCACATCCACTCACCTCACCGCTTACTGACGCACGTCGGTCTCTTGCTCTATATTACTTCACCGTTGAAGATGCCCCCACAATTAGATCTACCGAATACCGGGCTCGTCCGGATGATGGGGCGCGCGGAGTTCTTATTTGGTTAGACAAAATAGTTGTGAGGGTTTACGACCAAACAAAACGCCGGCTACATATGTCGGATGAAGTAGGTAGCAAAATTTTGAAAGTAGTGGATCGAGTCATGCATCCCCGAGGGAACTAGCGTTCACTTTTATCGACTTAAAGTGGTTAATTAGTTTGTCTCGGGCTAGAGCGCCCGAGGGTGACCGGTTACAGCTAGGTCTATTTCACCTAAGGCAGGAGATGGCCCGATTCCGCGTACCTCCCAACGACGCTTAAGCCTCAAGGCCGGGGTTTCAATGAAGGTCCATGAAAGAGCCACGACACTAGCGGTAGCGGCGACGGAGACGACCAATCGCGTTCCCCAGCCCCAGGTGCCTCCATAGCGAGTAACGGTTTCAATGACCATGGTGTGCCAAATATAGAGCCCGTAGGAAACGCGTCCGAGCAAGCGGAGCGGGCGTGCCCCAAAGATGCCCCCATTCTCCCAAACTCCTTCAACAATTCCTAAAATTCCAATAGCAACTAACACTGCAATCACAGTTAATCCGTAGGAGTACCAGCGCGGGTCCAAGACCTTACCGACCATTATCGAAAACGCGACTACTCCAACCGCGATTGTTGAGGCGACGCGTAGTCCACGGTGTGGGGTCAAATTTCTTACCCAAAGTTGTGCGAAGAGAGCGCCTACCAAAAGGGAATCAATACGCATGTCGGTTCGAGATAGCAATGCAACCCAGCCGAGTGAATCAGCCATCAATGCTCGCCTTACTGCGATAAAGAGAATCATCGCAATCATTCCCGGAATAACTACCCGTGCGCGGCGATTGATTCCAAAAAATAGTAAAAGCGTTATTGGCCAAATTAAATAGAATTGCTCCTCTACGGCAAGCGACCAAAAAATGCCCGTCCCAGGCGCTAACCCTGCAGGATTATAAATTCCTAACCAGTTTATGTAATAGAAGATAATTCCCAAACTGCTCTGCCACAAAGGGTAATAAGGAAGTCCGGTGGTTAGCGAGTAGACAGCATAAATTGCTAGGAGAGCGTAGAGGGCCGGAAATAAACGAAGGGCTCGACGCATATAAAACGCACCAAACCTGATCTTTCCTTTTAGCCCTTGTTCGTCAAGAAGAATTGCAGTTATTAGGAATCCGCTAAGGACAAAGAAAATGTCAACTCCAAGCCACCCGCCGACGATTCCGCTTCGGAGGCTGATGGCAAATGGCGTGTTCGGGATTAGAGCGGGAGCACCATCGGTCCCCGATTTATAAACGAAGTGATAAATCACCACGGTTATTACCGCTATCCCACGTACTCCATCAAGGCCGGGGACCTGCCCGAGTCTCCGAAACCCATCTTTAGACCCGCGGGGCGAATTATTAGGAGTTAAATTTTCGCCCATAATTTTCAAGTTTCTCCAGAGAGTTGAAGGAGTTTGACAGGAATTAGAGAAGGCGACTCAGAAGTGCCTCCCACCCGATAAACATCAATCTTGTTGGCTCCATAAATGAAGGCGCTTGTCGGCAAAGGGACGGAAAACCCTGGAGAATTGAGATATGTCGGCAGGGTACGACTTATTGCTCGGATAGTTCCGTTGACTGCTACCGCAATCAGCCCCTGCGTATCTCCAGCGAGGCCACCTTTTAATAGGGCCCAAGGCGCATAGCTGGCGTCAGGGCGTACGTGTAGATAATCACCA
>CALQAT020000018.1:0-20323 GCA_943328625.2 Bordetella parapertussis
GCCTCTAACGACGAGGCGCAGGAGCCGCAGGTTCAGCGCGATGTGCTGAGGCGTGTCTCGCGAGACTCGAAGGAACGCGCACCGCGAAAAGGTGCCCGACGAGTAGCGGATGCACCTCCCCGCAGAACTCCATCACGTCGCCGCAGGCCTGGGCCTCAAGCAGTGCGTGATGAGATTCTTAGAGTCGGCGGCAAGAGAGCTGATCGTCACTATGACGCTTTGATGAAAGCAGCAGATGCATTCGCTGAGGGCCGCGAGCGTGATGCTCTGCGCATTCTTCGCCCGCTTCGTGAAGAGGTGTCAGCCTCGCCGAGCGTGCGCGAACTCTTTGGTCTCGCCCTCTATCGAGATGGGAAATACAGGGACGCGTCGCGCGAACTCGAGGAGTATTACTCGATGACCGGCGATGTCACGCAGCATCCAGTTCTAATGGATTGCTATCGCGCCCTTGGGGATCACGAGACAGTTGAGGCGCGATGGCGCGAGCTTGGAGATGAGTCCCCATCATCGGAGCTCGTCACTGAGGGTAGAATTGTCTTCTCCGGATCTCTAGCCGATCGAGGGAGGCTTGATGAAGCGATTACGTTGCTTGCAAAGCGCGCCGATGGAATCAAACGCGTGCTCCAGCATCACCTTCGCCTTTGGTACGCACTTGCCGACCTCGAGGAGCGGGCAGGGAATCTGCCCGCTGCGAGGGCACGCTTTGATCGAATACGTCAGCACGACGCAGGATTCGCTGATGTCGCCGAGCGTTTAGCTGCGCTTGCTTAGAGGTGGAGTTTGGATTGACGAGCGGGTTTAGATGCGCTCAGTTGCCTCTGAAATAGCGGAGCAATCTGCGCGGAGTCAAGGTACTCATCTACCCTAGTTATTAGCCCACCTTGATCAAGCTTGACTATCAAGCAGGCCGGGATAACTAAGTTCTGAGCCTCGCTATCTTCTGCCCTTGGAACGACAACATGGAGCCGGTGGCGCTGGACGTAGCCTGACTCTGTTGGGATCACCTCTAATACTTCGTACCTAAGCGACTCCGCCCTTTGGTGCATCGATTTAAGCGTCTCGAACGTCTCGGCTGCTGGCTGGTCGAGACCTAGGACATTGATATTTACAACTCCATCGGGCGCATACATTGCCGAGAGCGAGTCGAGGTCGCAGGCCTCTACGTAGGCAATAAATCTAGAGGCAATGGCATATACATCTTCAGGCATGCTGTGACCTTAGGGCCTAGTTGTCACAGGTGAGAGGTAAGGTCCCTATAGCTCTTCGATATTTCCCCGAACCATATTTCCCCCAAGTAGGTAGAGATGTTATGGGATTTAGGAGACAAATATGTCTTTAGTACAAACCAGTGAGAAGAACGGCAAGAAGGCATCTAAACTTGAGGATGCCGGAATTAATCTTGCGATCGTGGTTGGTGTTCTTTCAAGCACGCCGGAGACTCGAGTGATTCCAGATCGCGGAGAGGTGGTGTCACTTCAAGTTCGGGTTGCTTCCCCTGACGGAGCGACCTCTGTTCCAGTCACAATGTGGTCGCCACCGGCTTGGCTCCTTGCAGCAGGGGAGGGCACTGCTGTTCTGGTAACGGGGATTGTTCGCCGACGCTTCTGGCGAACACCTGCAGGTACTACGGGTAGCAGAGTAGATGTTGAGGCTACGAGCGTGACTCGTGATGGCCGCAGACAGCGCGCTGCTCTTGCTAAGCGCACGGAGGCCATGCTTGCGGAGATACTTTGATCGTCGCTCTTATGGATAACCGGTATTACCGGGAACGGTGTCGGACCGCATAGCAGTTCGCTCACCTATTACAAGGCAAGTTTAACCGGTATATACGTCGATGTAGCGGCGGTAGTTAGCAGAGATCTGCGCTGCCGCTACATCGGTGGCGAGGGATCCATCGAGGTAGCCCTTGAGTTGGTCCCACCAAATGCTTCTCCCGATTGCGAACCCGAGATACCCCGGTACGCCTGAACCTGTCCGGAGCCAATGGTCCACCTTGGCATCGTCAGCACCGCGCCCAAGTACGACGCAACCAACACCGGCACGCCCTCCGGTGCGGGCCTGCTCGGAGATCATCTCGCAGTCTTCGCGACGGTCAATGCCCTCAATCTTCCAGATGTCGGCCTCGATCCCGGCCTGCTGCATATTCTCAATTGCGATTCTCATCAGCTCGGGGCGCAGATTCGTGTCGTATTCGTCCTCGCCTCCTGCAGCCTCAATTTGATGAGGCTCACCGGGAACCAATAGTTCAAGGAGAAACTTGCGATCGTTGGCTTTAAGCCAATCCGAGAGAGTCTTTAGCCCTACGAGTGATTTTGCGTTGTCCTCGGCATTGCCCTCAGGGTTGAGCCTCACGAGAATCTTCGAGAATGTTGGATTGAATGACTCAATGTGCTCGCCGAAGGCGTCGCCATACTCAAAATCAAAGTAGTCAAGACCGCTTTTCTCGACCGGCATTGCAACAATCTGCCCTGCCGCTACGCCCGCCTGCGCAACCGCTGCACCGAACTGCTCGTCTACTAGTAGCCCGCAGCTCTGCGTGGATGCGCCATCAGATAAGGCGCGTGCAAACCCTTCAGCGATGAGCGCCTTGGCATCGACAATTTTTGCCGACTCCTCGGGCGATGGGTCACCCGGGATTCCAAACATCTTCTTCTGGAATGAGCCACGGTGGTCAAAGGCAAGAATGAACAGTTGCTGGTCGTATCCGAGTGCCATATTTCTCGTTCTCTTCTCTCGGCCGATAGCGGCCGGGCGGTGATGGGCTGGGTGTTGATGTAGCCGGTTGGTCTTGGTTTAGCCGAGGATCTCCGGCGCCACAGATCATACCGGCGCCCGCTTCCCAGAATTGGCCCCGCACGTAGTTATGCTTGAGAGGATTCAAGTGCTCACGAGGGTCTTGAAGAGAACTAATCCCAGAAGTGCCCCCAGAATTTTGGGTAATCCAGATGGGTAATGCAGATGGGTGATCCAGACGATTCCCCACCTAGGTTGATTCGCAAGGATCGCTAGGAATAGTCAATAGCAGCAAAGCGTCGTGAAATGAGGACGAAGAGTGAGCCCAGATAATGCCGAGCAGCAAGCCACCGAGGTATTAGAGCGAGTCGTTATTAGATTCGCTGGAGACTCGGGAGACGGTATGCAGTTGGTAGGTGACCGCTTTACCGATGTAAGTGCTGCTTTTGGAAACGACCTAGCAACTCTCCCTGATTACCCAGCCGAGATTCGTGCTCCAGCGGGAACTATCGCTGGAGTCTCTTCCTTCCAGGTGCACATCGCTGGCCGCGACATCGTGACCCCGGGTGATGCACCAAATCTTCTTGTAGCAATGAACCCCGCAGCCCTCAAGGCCAATATCAACGACCTGATGCCCGGTGGAGCAATCATTGCTAATAGTGATGCCTTTGAGACCCGAAACCTAGACAAGGCCGGGTACCTTGGCAACCCACTTGAGGACGGATCGCTCTCCGCATATCGCCTCTACTCAATCCCTATGACCTCGCTTACGCTTGAGGCTGCAAAGGGAACCGGAGCCAAGCCAAGAGATGCAGAGCGCTCTAAGAATTTCTTTGCTCTCGGTTTGATTGCATGGATGTACACGCGACCAACTGAGGCAATTACCGGTTGGATCGCAGAGAAATTCGGTAAGAACCAAATCGTTCACGATGCAAACGTTGCTGCTCTCAAGGCCGGATATAACTTCGGTGAGACTGCAGAGATTTTCGAGCATGCGTATACCGTCCCATCAGCGCATTTGCCGGCGGGGCGTTACCGAAACATAACAGGAAACCTTGCTACTGCCTATGGGTTGATCGCTGCTGGCCATCAGGCGAAACTTCCGCTGTTCCTAGCTTCATACCCGATCACGCCCGCATCTGACATTCTTCACGAACTCTCAAAGCACAAGCGTTTCGGTATCCGCACCGTGCAGGCTGAGGATGAAATCTCCGCTGCCGGAATGGCAATTGGCGCTGCATACGCAGGGCATTTGGCCGTCACTACAACTAGTGGGCCTGGCGTTGATCTTAAGTCCGAGGCGATGGGGCTTGCTGTCAGTATCGAGTTACCGTTATTGCTAATCGATGTTCAAAGAGGGGGTCCATCAACTGGCCTCCCGACTAAAACTGAGCAGGCAGACCTAATGCTCGCGATGTATGGGCGACACGGTGAAGCACCACTCCCAATCGTTGCTGCTTACTCGCCCTCGCATTGCTTCGATGCTGTTCTAGAGGGTGCACGTATAGCCCTTAAGTACCAGACTCCCGTGATGATCCTCACCGATGGCTATTTGGCGAACGGCTCTGAGCCATGGCTCCTCCCCGCCGCTGCTGACCTCCCTGACATCTCTGTAAAATTCCAGACGGAGCCCAACGGCACTGGCCCGGATGGAGAGCCTAAGTACATGCCCTACTTACGTGACCCAATCACGCTTGCGCGCCCGTGGGCAATACCCGGAACCCCAGGACTCATGCACCGTGTCGGTGGTATTGAGAAGCAGGATGTAACCGGGAACATTAACTACGAACCCTCTAACCACGAGAAGATGACTCATCTGCGTGCTGCGAAGATTGCAGGCATCGCAAACGACATCCCTCCTCTCCCTGTCGACGATCCATCAGGAGAGGCAGAGTTGCTTGTTCTTGGGTGGGGAAGTACGTGGGGTGCGATTCAAGCAGGTGCGCGCAGACTGCGTGCCGATGGCGTCAATGTCGCTCACGCCCACTTGATGCACTTGAATCCATTCCCCGCAAATCTTGGCGAGGTTCTTGCTAAGTATCCGAAAGTACTAATCCCTGAGATGAACCTCGGCCAACTCTCACGCCTTGTGCGCGCTGAGTACCTAGTCGATGCCAAGAGTCTTACGAAGGTCCAGGGTCTCCCGTTCCGGGCGGCTGAGATTGAAGCGAAAATGTTGGAGATGATCAATGGCTGAGCCAGTAACTCTTTCACGTAAGGATTTTTCCTCTGACCAAGAGGTTCGTTGGTGCCCCGGGTGCGGCGATTACTCCGTCTTGACCGCAGTGCAGTTGCTCCTGCCCGAGATCGGCATACTTCCTCAGAATCAAGTATTCGTGAGTGGTATCGGATGCTCAAGCAGGTTCCCCTACTACATGAATACCTATGGTGTTCACAGCATTCATGGACGTGCACCGGCATTCGCTACAGGTATCGCTGCTGCGCGACCTGACCTCGACGTGTGGGTCGTAACCGGTGACGGTGACGGACTCTCAATCGGTGGGAACCATCTGATTCATGCCCTTCGGCGCAACATCAATATCACAATTCTGATGTTCAACAATCAGATATATGGCCTTACCAAAGGTCAGTACTCTCCAACGAGTGAGGTTGGAAAAGTAACGAAGTCAACTCCGTTTGGATCGATCGATCATCCGTTTAATCCAATCTCCGTTGCGCTCGGTGCTGAGGCCTCATTCGTCGCTCGAACCCATGACATGGACCGAAAGCACATGACAGAGGTCTTCCGTCGCGCCAATGCGCATCAAGGTGCATCGTTTGTAGAGATCTACCAAAACTGCAACGTCTTCAACGACGGAGCATTCGACGCAGTGGTAGCGAAAGACAGTCGTGCTGACATGCTCATTGATCTCCATCACGGAGAGAAGATTGTCTTTGGCGCCGATGGCGAGCACGGTGTCATGCTCGACGAGTTCGGCGAGGCCCATGTTGTCTCTGTAGCGGATGTTGGGCTCGAGAAGATCTTGGTCCACGATGAGCAACGCCCAGAGCCCTCTCTTGCCTTTGCCCTATCTCGACTCGCCTCAGGCCCATATGAGCCAACGCCGGTGGGGATATTTAGAGCGATTGAGCGACCTTCGTATGAGATTGAACTCAGCCGCCAGTTGGCCGCAGTTCAAGAACGCGGTGGAGCTCCAGACCTAGATGGGCTACTCGGGTCGGGCAACGTCTGGGAAGTGGTTTAGAGCTAGAGCTCTAAGGCACTAACTCTAAGACGCGCTGTCTAAGACTCTAAATACCATGCCAGTTCGTGGCTTAGGCCAGAAGAAGGTCGTCTTCTCTGGCATTCTCACGCCTGCTTGACCAGCATCGCGAATTGTCCCAACGCTAACCGGCGCTAAAATTATTGCTGCAGCTGCGCCGCCGTTGGCCACAATCTCAGCACAGTCTTCAGCGTCGTTTCTATATGTGAGTGCAGCCTCTCCGAGAAGCGGTCTAATTAAGGTCTCGAAGTGCGCGGATGCCACATCATGCAGCGACTCGGGGAGTGACTTACAGGCTTCATCTAATGCATTAGCGGCTGGGACAAGTAGGAATAGGCGGTCGGGGAGTACAAGCCCAATTGCGTCTTCGATGCCGACTGAATCGTGGAGTGTTGCAATGCCCTGCGCTGTATGTGGTCCAGAGTCTCGAACCTCAAAGGTCTTCGCTACCAGATCGAGAAAATTGGTAGGGACTTCACTGAGCAGTCGATGAATTGCATGTACAACTAATTGTTTCTCCTCTAACTCGACGACGAAGCAGAGAATTGCATCCGAACCGTGATCGGTTGATCCTTGCTCTGAGCGATAAGCAAGTGCCGTCTCAAAGCGATGGTGCCCATCGGCGAGAACAAGTGGCCCAGCGGCGAGAGTATCCCTAACTGCCTCTACTCCCGTAGGGTCGGTTAGCGCCCAGAGAGCGTGATGCACGTTGAATTCGTCGGTGCACTCGGCTAGCGGTGCTGATTTGGTAGCAGCGTTGAGTGATTCCGTTAAACCGTTTGCTGTGCAGAGTCCCCAGATCGGATCGAGGTTTGCTCTAGTTGTTCGCAGTATCTCTAGGCGATCTGATTTGGCCTTCGGAAGCGTACGCTCATGAGGGAGTACCTCTCCGGTGCCGATGTGCTCAGGGAGGCTCAGCGCTCCGAGGACCCCAGTAGTGGTGCGTGCCTTGCCATGTCGCTCAGTGAAACTCATTCGATAGACATAGAAAGCAGGCGTATCGTCGAGGGTTAATACCGCGTCTGCGCTCCAATCTGAGAGAAGTCCCGCGGCCACGGAGTACGGGTTTGGGTTGCTTTCGCTGGCTTCGGGCAGGATTAGCCGAACCGCGTTGAATTGGTCCCGTGCTGCTAGGGCACTGCGCTGATCTGCATCAATTACGTCGTAAGGAGGCGCTGTTACTGAATCGAGTACTCCGCCGCCGGTATATCGGAGGCCGCGGAAGGGGAGAAATTCGGGCACGGTTTTGATTCCTATTGAGAGGGATTGTGTCTTGTTGCTCGAATCATCGCACACTGCAAACGCCAAGCCCGTCACCCGGCAATGGGTCGCTCCGCAAGTATTGGGGGTGGTTTTAGGTGCGAACGCAGAATGAGCGCTATGAAGGCTCCGAAAACGAATCCCCCGACATGAGCTGCCCAAGCAACTCCACTATTCGGCTCGATCGCAAACTGCATTAGGAACCACAGCCCGAGTACTACAGCTGCAGGTATGTAGACGACGAGAATTACAAACATCGGCCACCAGGTCAGGATGCGAGCGCGTGGGAATAATACTAAGTATGCCCCCATCACTCCAGCGATTGCTCCTGACGCTCCAACTATCGGGATGGTAGAACCGGGCTCAACAAGCACTTGTGCAAACGTCGCCGCTATCCCCGCTGCAGCGAAGAATGCTAGAAAGCCAACTTTGCCGAAGCGTTCTTCAATATTGTTGCCGAATACCCATAGAAAGAGCATGTTCCCTAATAGGTGCAGCCAAGAGCCATGGAGAAAAATTGATTCAAGCATCGATAGCCAGATATTCTTGGCGCTAGAAAAAGGTCTCTCCCCGTAGGTCTCTCCCTTGATCGTGACTCGAGAGCGGCCGCACTCACCGCTCACCAATTCAGCCTCGCTCAGCGGAGCCTGGTCTCGAATCTCGCATGGAATAACTGCGTGTTCATAGCTAAAGACGAAGTCTTTGCTCGCGTTGTGGGGCTGGACTAGGGCGAATACGAAGATATTGATGGCGATTAGAAGAATCGTCAAAAAGGGGATCTGGCCGGTCGGATTGTCGTCGTGCAGGGGGATAGCCATTGCAAACGAGAGTAATCCGCCTCCGGGACAAGAACATCCAGCAGGCGAGGGCTCGGGTAGGCTCTCGGGACACGCTCGATTACTTTAAAGACCCGCAAAATCGAGCCTGACCAAGCTTATTGCTGGCATCTAACTGGATGCCATGGCAAGACACGACGGCAACTACAGGAGGATCCGAATGGCGCAGCGACCCGATCTAACGCGTTTTATAGATGCTGGTGCAGGGTTTGTTTCATTGACACGCGGGCAGGCCCAAGCCAGCGCCCGCGATCTGGTGTCACAGGGGCTCCTTGCACAGAATCAGGTGCAGTCATTCGTTGACGGAATTCTTGAGGAGAGTCGCCGTCGGCGCGACTCCGCTATCTCGACGGTGCGCACCGAGGTAGGCCGGCAGGTCAAATTACTCGGGCTGATCACAAAAGACGACCTAGCGGATGCAGAGCGGCGCCTGCGTAAGGAACTGGGGGGAAACTCGGCGAGCAAAACCTCAGGGGAGAGGAAGGCGCCCGTAAAGAAGACGGTCAAGAAGACTGCAGTAAAGAAGACTGCAGTAAAGAAGGCGCCAACTAAGAAGGCTGCAGTAAAGAAGGCTGCAGTAAAGAAGGCGCCAGTCAAGAGGACGACTGCGAAGAGGAGTGCATGAGTCATCTCCGGCTGCGAGCTCTCCGCTACTGCGAGTCATGCTCTTCAAGCCCTTGTTTAGCAGCCTCGAACTCAACCCATTCATAGGATCACCGATGCGACGTCGCCTAGATGCAGAGCTCGTTCGGAGGGGACTCTCTCCGAGTCGAGCGCGCGCTGTTGAGTCCATTGAGGCAGGCCAGGTAACCGTCGGAGGTGCGCCAGCCAACTCGGCTTCACGGCAAGTAGCTAGCGATGAGCCTATTTTTGTCGAGTCGCCCCCCGCTCGATTTGTCTCGCGTGGCGGAGAGAAACTCGACGCAGCGCTAGAGAAGTTCGGCATCAATGTTGAGGGCCGCAGAGCTCTAGATGCTGGAGCCTCTACTGGCGGATTTACGGATTGCCTATTGCAGCGCGGCGCCTCATCTGTGATCGCTGTTGATGTTGGGCGCGCCCAATTGGCGTGGTCTCTTAGAACGGATGAGCGCGTAACGGTGATGGAGCGTGTCAACGTTCGCAGTCTTGCCCCCGAGGCGGTCGGGGGACCAGTCGATCTACTGGTCGCTGATCTCTCCTTTATTTCACTGCGCACTGTTGCACCGGCGCTAGCGGCTTTGACGACTATGGAAGCTGAACTGATACTTCTAGTTAAACCCCAGTTTGAGGCAGGGCGCGACCGCATTGGGAAGGGCGGCATCGTGCGCGACAAAATGGTTCACCGGGCAGTCTTGAGTGAAGTCGTCGAGGGGCTTGCCTCCAACGGACTCGGAGTCTGCTCAATAACGGCCTCTCCTCTTCGGGGTGCCGACGGAAATGTTGAGTTTCTCGTATTGGTTCGTCACTGTGAACCTTCGATCGCCGATTCAGAACTCGACGCTGTCGTAGCTGAGGTACATGCATGAAGCCCCCTCGAATTGTCGGTTTACTTCCGCACTCCGAACGACCTGAGGCACAGCGTTTGGCTGCAGAGGCCTCTAAGCACTTAGTTGACCTAGGAGCAATAGTCAGAGTGCTCGCATCTGATGCACCTGAACTCGCGGAGTTCCACGTTGATGCCTCCACGTTTACTGAAGGGTTAGACATTGCAGTCTCGCTCGGCGGCGACGGAACAATGCTCAGGGCTGTAGACCTAGTCAGTTCAGCGGGCGTGCCAGTGCTTGGGGTAAATGTTGGGCAACTTGGGTATTTGGCCGAGGTTGAGCCTGCTTCTATTGCTAACGCATTGAGACGGGTCGTCGCAGGCGACTACACGGTGGACGAGAGAATGATGCTCTCGGTCGAGGTTGAGGGCTCAGCGCTCTCAGGCTCTTGGAGAGCACTAAATGAAGCGGTATTGGAGAAGTCCCAGCCCGGGCGCATAGTTCGCCTTGATGTCTCAATCAACGGAACTTTCTTCACTACATACGCAGCGGATGGAGTCATAGTGGCTACACCCACCGGCTCTACTGCATACTCTTTCTCGGCGCGTGGCCCAATTGTCTCGCCCCGCCACGACTGCATGGTCCTGACTCCTGTCTCCCCGCACATGCTCTTCGACCGAGCGCTCGTGCTCGATCCGAGCGAGGAGGTTCGATTCGATCTGAAAGGAACGCTCTCCGCTGTGCTGACTCTCGATGGTCGAGAGATCGGCCTTCTTGATTCTGGTTCCTCGGTTCGCTGCACTGGGGCTGCGCATCCTGCGTTGATTGCTACATTCGGTCCCCGAGATTTCCATCAAGTGCTCAAAGCAAAGTTTGGGTTAGCCGACCGATGAGCCATTCAGTCGCTGTTGCCTCATTGCTCGAATTGCGAGTTACTGACCTAGGAATAATTGAGGAGCTCTCTGTTCTCCTTGAGCAAGGCCTAACCGTTGTCTCCGGTGAGACCGGAGCGGGTAAGACATTGGTGATGACAGCGCTTGCGCTCCTAGGTGGTGCGCGTGCCGATTCGTCAATGGTGCGTGCCGGAGCCTCAGAGGCTCGAGTTGAAGGGCGTTTCTTCGACCCTGCGATTGAGGACGAGATCGTGCTTGTGCGAGTCGTCCCGTTAGACGGGCGGAGTCGTGCCTATGTAAACGGTGGATTAGTAACAATCGGCGAACTCTCAGAGCGTTGCGGATCCCTTATCGATCTGCATGGTCAGCACTCGCACCAGTCGCTGCTTGATCCAGCAGTGCAGACAAAATTGCTGGATCGATTCTGCGGCGCACCTGCCATTCACGCATTAGCAGAGTACAGAGCAGCCCGATTGAAGCTCAGCGAGGCGCAGCGAAAGTTAGACGATCTAGGTGGCGATGAGCGTGCTCGTGCGCGTGAATTAGATCTTCTAAAATTTCAGATTGATGAGCTTGTCTCGGCATCTCTTAAGGACCCTAACGAGGCCGATGCACTCGAGAGCGAAGAGGAGTTGCTTGCTGACGCGGAGGCGCATCAGATTGCACTTCGAACTGCATATGAAGCGCTACAAGGCGTAGCAGCCGATGCAGTTGGAGCGGCTACATCGGCACTCATCGGGCGACCCCCGTTTGCTGCGCATGAAACACGAATTCGCGGGCTTCAGGCAGAGATCTCCGACATAGCGCACGACCTTAGAGGCATTCTAGAGTCGGTCGTAGTCGATCCAACGCGACTGGCGGCTGTGCAGGAACGACGTAGATTGCTCCGCGAACTTGGCCGCAAGTATGGAGCCAGCTGTGGTGAGATGATCGCATTCCTAGATGCCGCCCAGGTCCGATATGACGAGATTGCTTCTCATGCCGAGCGTGCCTCAGCCGCAGAGTCTGAGATCGCTAGCGCAGTCGCTTCGCAGCACAAGGCAGCAAATTTGCTCACGGAGGTGCGTAGAGAGGCAGCACTCAGGCTTGCGAGTTCAGTCGAGACACACTTAGTACGCCTTGCAATGCCGTCAGCACGCTTCGAGGTGCAGGTCGAGGAAGGCGATGAGACCGATGACGGTGGAGACCGAGTTGTATTTGCACTTAGTGCAAATACCGGCGAGCCACTTCGACCCCTAGCTCGTGCTGCCTCTGGAGGAGAACTCTCACGCTCGATGCTTGCAGTGCGCGTCGCCCTTCACTCTGCTGAGAGCAATGCTGGAGTCAAGGTCGGTGTAGTGCCACTCTTGGTCTTTGATGAAGTTGACGCTGGAATCGGCGGTGAGGCCGGCATAGCTGTTGGGCGTGAACTCGCAGACCTCGGTGGAGCAGGGCAAGTGCTCTGCGTAACTCATCTTGCCCAGGTCGCTGCCTTCGCAGATAATCAAATCGTCGTCACGAAGCGAAGTGTCGGCAAGCGAACCATTGCTACTGCTGAGGTAGTCTCAGGAGAGGAGCGCATCTCGGAGCTCTCGCGCATGCTCGCTGGGGTGGGCTCCTCTGAGCATGCAAGAAGGCATGCTCAGGAGCTCATCAACAGCGCTAGTAGTACACGCGTGAGCGCGGAGACTGGGTCTGCAGAGTGAGTATTGACCAGGTTAGTGAGATACGTGTAACCGGTGTTGCTCGTGTTGATCGTCGAACGAAAGACCTCGCAAAGCGTTTAAAGCCTGGGGAGATCGCTGTCATTGAGCACACAGACATCGACCGCGTCGCCGCCGAGAGTCTCATCGCTACCGGCATTTCAGCAGTTATAAATGTAGGGCACTCAATGTCAGGGCGTTACCCGAATAGCGGCCCCTTGAGATTGTTGCTTGCGGGTATTCCAATTCTCGATCGAGTGGATCCGAGCATCCTCGATGATGTTAAGGAGGGTGACGTTCTCACGATCTCTGACAGCGAGATATTTAGGGCATCACAGAGGCTCGCCACAGGGATTCCAATCTCAATACCTGAGATTGAGGAGGGCATGGAGGAGGCAAGAGTAAATATCGGTGAGGAACTGCAACGCTTCGCCGAGAATACTCTCGAGTACATAAAGCGAGAGGCCGACCTCACTTTTGAGCCCGTTCAAATTCCGCCCATCAAGGTTGATATGCGAGGTCGGCATGCCCTAGTAGTGGTACGCGGGCACGACTATAAAGATGATCTACATGCTCTCAAGGCGTATATAAAGGAGTATCGACCCACGCTTATTGCCGTTGATGGTGGGGCCGATGCGCTACTTGAAGAAGGATTTAAGCCCGACGTAATCATTGGCGATTTCGACTCTGTCTCAGAGGCGGCGCTTCGAGTCGGGGCCGATTTGGTACACCATGTTCACAGAGATGGGCGCGCTCCAGGGCGCGAGAATCTTGAGATGTGGAATGTCCCGTACCATGAGTTTGTAATCGACGGAACGAGCGAGGACGTCGCAATGATGCTGGCCTATGAGGCTGGAGCCACTCTGATCGTCGCAGTAGGTACGCATGCGACGATGGTTGAGTTCCTCGATAAGGGTCGCCCAGGAATGTCCTCGACCTTCCTAACGCGTCTACGACTCGGCCCAATCCTTGTCGATGCCAAGGGCGTTAACAGGCTCTACGAAGGGCGCGTGCGTAGGCGCGACCTGTTTCTATTAGTCGCATCTGCACTCGTTGCGATGATCTCTGTAAGTATTGTCTCCGAACCTATTCGTGTATTTGCACGTGGAATCAATCTCTCCATACATGATCTTTGGTACTCGGTCTTCGGTGCGTTCTAAGCGCAAGTCAGGTAGCGAAAAATGATAAATTTTAGGTTCCATGTTGTCTCAATAGTCGCAGTATTCCTCTCGTTGGCGCTCGGAATAATGATCGGCTCGACAGTCGTTGATCGAGCCATTGTCGCATCGCTGCGTAGTCAGATTGATCGAGTCGAGGCGAATGCTGACGCACAGCGAGCAGAGAACGCTGCGTTGAGCGAAGAGTTAGGGCTCAAAGGGGAGTACGTAAATGCGACTGCTTCCTTCGCTGTTAGCGGAAGACTCCCAGCGGTCGGCTTGGCGCTTATTGCCGAGTCAAACGTTAGTGAGGACAACCTTGTTAGCTTCATTGAGTTATCAAGAAATGCTGGTTCGAGAGTCGGAGGATTCCTGCTTCTAACTGAGAAGTGGAGCGATAATTCACAGGTATCGCAGCTCCGTAGCGCAGCAGGTGTCGAGGAACGCGGAGCAAAGTTAGTTAGGGCTAGCGCATGGAGTGCTGTCGCTCAACGATTAGCGGCTGGGGTGGGTACCTCTACGCAGGAAGATGTGTTGGTTCGCCTTGGTGCCGCGGGATTCATTGAGTTTAAATCCGTAGGTGATGGTGGCGCTGGAGCCCCAGCCTTTCCCGCGGAGTGGCCAGGTATAGGGGCTAGGGCGGTCTATATATCGGCTCCGACGAGCGGGGATATATCTCCGCAGTCTCTGCGCATATCAGAGCGTGTCTCAGCGCTTGCGCGCCAAGGCATGCTCACTGTTGCATCCGAGAACCACGTTGATGGAGATGGAGTGCCCGCTAGAGGTCTCCTGCTCTCAAATGTCAGAGATGATGCCGCACTGCGTATCCGGATTTCTTCGGTCGACAACTTCGAGTTGATCGAGGGTCGTGTCTCGGCAGTTCTCGCTGCCGCAGACTTGGCGCGTGGAGTCAACGGTAGGTATGGCTACGGTGAAGGTGCAGTAGCTGTCTCCCCGGAGTGGTGGGCTCTGTGACCCAAGCCGGAGGACCCGGCATGCCTGAGCTAGGGGAGAAACCAGATTCAGGTTCAGGATCACGCGGCACAGGAAGAGCCGCCGCCGGCATGGGCGCTGCCACCGCTCTTTCACGCGGTATCGGATTCATCCGAATACTCACTATCGCTGCAGTGCTAGGCACCACCTATTTAGGTAACGCCTATCAGTCGTCTAATGCAGTCTCTAATATTCTCTTTGAGCTATTAGCAGCAGGTGCTCTCTCTGCAGTCCTGGTCCCAACCTTTACCAATCTCTTCGCACGTAATGAGCGCGTAGAGGTTGAGCGTCTAGCAGGTGCGCTTCTCGGCGTTGCGCTCTTGGTACTAGGGGCAGTAGTTATCGCAGGTGAGATACTTGCTCCCCAGATTGCGCGAGTCTTGACCTCCGGGATTTCGGACCCAAAGACTGCCTCCGCCCAACAAGAGCTCTCAGTATTTTTGCTCCGTTTTATTCTCCCTCAAATACTTCTCTATGCATTTGGTGCTGTCGCTGTTGGGGTTCTATATGCTCAGCGCCGTTTCATTGTGCCTTCGCTAGCGCCGATTGCCCTCACCGTTGTGGTCGTAATTGGGATGCTGCTTTTTAGAGCGCAGGTCGGCCCCGGTGACCCCGGGCTAGTACTTGAAGCCTCTGCAAGATGGACCCTCGGGCTAACAGCGACTCTTGCGGTATTGGCCTTCGTAGCGATGCCGTGCATAGCGATGCTGCGAAGTGGAGTTAGGCCAAGAATTCATATTCCTAGAAGCGAGCCTGTCTTCAACGCATTGCTTCGCCTATCCGGGTGGGCGGTATTTCAACACAGCGCAGTCGGTATTTTGTTGGGCGTAACAATCGTGCTCGGGAATGCTGTTGAGGGAGGAGCGCTTGCATATCAAGTTGCTTTTGTTTTCTTCATGGCTCCATACGCAGTGCTTGCTCAGCCAATTCACACGACGATTCTCCCTGAGATATCTCTAGATGCTGCTAATGGCGATTTGGTGGGATTCGCGAGAGCGGCTCGCTGGGCTGTGGACTCTATGGCGCTCCTAGTGCTCCCAGTAGCGGCGATGATGATTGCTCTAGCGCCTCCACTTATGACCGCGGTTGCATTTGGGAATGCAACCGGCGCTATAAGTGTTGGCCTACTAGCGACTGCGGTGGCCTCCTTAGCGGTGGGGCTCCTTCCTTATGCAGTGTTCTTATTCTTTGCACGGGCTTCATACGCTCTTGGGGATAGTCGATTGCCAGCGATTGTCGCAATAACGTCCGCTCTAATTGCAGGAACCGTCATGACGATCGTTGCTCCGTATACGCAGGGTAATGCTCGAATTGCAGTACTTGGATTAGGGCACACGGGGGCCTACGTGCTCGCCTCGGTATGGTTAGCAGTTGCACTAGCGCGGCGCAGTCGCTGCTCCATGGTGCCTTTAACTGTATTGAGAAGTCTCGCAGTGGCAGTGGTAGTTGGGGCTTCTATATGGCTGGTCTCGGAGGCAATTGATCCGCGCGGGCGGGTTGCCTGCCTTGCACTGGTGGGCGGTTTATCTCTTATCGGGGTAGGCGCTTACGCACTTGGTGTGCGGCTACTCGGTGCGAATATCACACTGAATCCAAGAGGCTGGGTGGGTAGTCCCACAATAGAGTCGGCGCGCAGGTAAGGCTTGGGCTATGACTCTTCTCATCGCTCTAATCCTGGGCTTCTTAGCTGTACGGCTAATGGTTGCCTCTGCTGTTGAACTGAGCGAGTCCAAGGTTCTAATGCGCAATAATTATCGCGATCGCCGCGTCGTGACTGCGTCGGGACTCCTGATCCTTGCAGCGGTTCTCTTCATAGAGGCTGGTAGGTCGGCTCTCGGGGCCTTTGGTCTAGGGATAGAGCCCGGGGAGAACATTGCCCGAACTCTCGTGCTCTTCTGTGCCTTTGGTTTCGCGATGCTTGGATTCATTGATGACGTACTCGGCGGCGAAGATCGTGGATTCCGAGGACATATGCGAGCGTTGCGCAACGGCCGGGTAACAACAGGGCTTCTAAAGATTGGTGGTGGAGCGGCTCTAGCCTTTGTGCTCGCAGCTCAACCCGGTTTTGTCACAGGCAAGCGGTTAGTCGCTGATGCACTACTAATCGCATTATGTGCCAATCTCGGTAATCTCTTGGACCGTGCGCCAGGGCGCGTAATTAAAGTAGCGCTTCTCGCTTGGATCCCACTTGCGTTGATTGCTGGTACCGGCCCGGTTGGGGTCGCCGTAGCGCCGGTGATAGGTGCTGCAGCCGGCATGCTTCCGGACGATCTGCGTGAGAAATCGATGCTCGGAGATACAGGGGCAAACCTAATCGGTGGAGTAATCGGGTTAATGGCTGTCTTTACACTTGGTCGTGGTGCGCGCACCGGAGTGCTTATCGCTTTAATCGTTCTCAACTTGGCCTCGGAGTTCATCTCATTCTCGAAGATTATTGAGAAGGTCCCACCGCTTCGGTACCTCGATCGCCTCGGTCGAGACGCCTAGCTCCATCTCTGGGATAAATGAAGTTTGCGTTACTTGAGTCTGCAGCGCCGCTCATAGATTCCCAAGGTTCCGGTCTGGGTTCCGGTCTTAAAAGATGCGGTCTTCCGATAACCCATTCTGCGCAGGCCAAGAGGCAGGTTTGGGAAGGAACCCCACCGCTTCTCGGAGGTAATTACAAGCATGCATACTCGTTCTTGCGCTGCGGCTGCTAGTAACAATTCAGATGTAATTTGGAGTGTTTTGTTACTCGTGGTGATGCGCAGTTCGGAGTTATCTACGAACCAAGGGTCGGTAGATACTCCGGCCCTCCAGATAAGTCCCGGAGTATCAGAGAGCGCCCACGAGTTACCAACTCTGCTAATCGCGCGTATGGCGAGAGCATCGTCACCGCTTGGGGGCTTTGGGTTATAGATCTGAGTCATATTTGATACCTGTAGCGGAATGGCGAGAACAAGAGCGATTACCACTGCTCTCCACGGCGGCAGATGGCAGGCAATGAGTAAGGCCGCTGGAGGGGCCATAATCGCGATGTGGTTGTTCCAGAGTCTCTGTTCCGCGAGAAGCAGGGCAAAGGCAGCGCCGAGCCATATCCATAGGAAGCGATCCCCGACTGTGACGCGCTCGAGAATTGAAGTTGTTGGGGATTGCTGTTGGGCGAGATCGCCTGCTCGACGGTTTCGTCGTGAAGTAAGTACTGCGTTGACCAGCGCAACAAGAATGCAGAGGAGCGATAGAAGAAGTAGCGGCGGGTCTCTATGAATAATTGTTGTTGCAATTTTATTGAGGTTGGCTAGAACATCGATTGAGCCTGGCTGAGTCGTGTGGTAGGCGATCGATTGCTCATAGACATTGACGAGACCCCAGGGGAGTGCTGATGCGATTAGTACGCATAGGGCAATTGCGGGGATCAATGCGGCTCTGATCCATTGCCTTGTTGAGGCGACGAGGAGCCATGCAACCGCTATCGCTGGAATTACTAAGAGACTCTTAGTGGAGAACCCTGCCCCGGCTAGAAGCGAGATCGCCAGTACCAGGCGGCTAGAGGGGTTGGAGCGGAAACGGAGCGCAGCAGCAACCGTTGAGACAGCCAATGCACCTGCGACGCCGTCGCTCGTAATCGGGCCGGTGGTCCAGAGCACCACGCCACTCGATGCGACTAGACCGGAAGCGAGGAGAGCAGCGCCTCTGTTAGTGAGGCGAATCGCGCAGAGGTAGGTAGCAATACTTATGGCTACCCCCGCGCACAATGCAGCAACCCTCGGGGAGTTAATCCGCTCGAAACCTACGAAGTCCGCAATTCGAAGGATCGGCAGAAAGAGTGGGCCCTGCGAGGAGAATACCGATCTAAATGGCGCGTACCCGGAGCGCATTGCATTCGCCGATAATCCATAGACGCCATCATCGAATCCGATTGCTGCAGAGGAGAAGAAGGCGGGCAGGCGTAGCAGGACCGCAAGAACCGCAATCCCCAAAAGGTCGAGTGCGGCGAGCCTGCGTACGCCTGATCTCGACTCCGTGATTAGAGAATCTGGGGGAGTGTTATTCGTCGGAATCACGATCTGCTCCACCCTGCACCTCTCGAAAAAAATCCCATAAAACTAATGAATTGTCACCTGAGCCACGCGACTCCTTGGCACAGATGGTACCGTCGTTCTCCCGAGGGTCCGTGTCGCTTTTTAGATGCTTCTGGCAGCTGAGAAGGATTGACTCTTAGACAGGTTCTTCGGGCGCCTTCGGGCCGTGAGTATTGATGGAGGTTGGCGGGTGACGAAGCACATCTTCGTAACCGGTGGTGTGGCGTCGAGTCTTGGGAAGGGCCTAACAGCATCTTCGCTTGGGCGCCTTCTGAAGAGTCGTGGACTTAAAGTCACGATGCAGAAGCTCGACCCTTATATAAATGTCGACCCTGGAACGATGAATCCGTTTCAGCACGGAGAGGTATTTGTCACTGATGATGGTGGCGAGACCGATCTCGACCTAGGGCACTACGAGCGCTTTATTGACGAGCCGCTCAATCGCCGATCAAACGCCACAACTGGTTCTATATACCAAGCCGTGCTCAACAAGGAGCGCAGGGGCGATTATCTAGGGCAGACAGTTCAGGTTATCCCTCACATAACGAACGAAATCAAGGAGCGAATCCTCAGCCTCGCTACTGATGACGTTGATGTTGTTATCTCTGAGGTAGGCGGAACCGTCGGAGATATCGAGATCCTCCCGTTCCTCGAGGCAATTCGACAGTTTCGAAAAGATGTAGGCAGAGAGAATGTTTTCTACATCCACGTCACACTGGTCCCCTTTATTGGGCCATCTGCAGAGCAGAAGACAAAGCCGACGCAGCACTCCGTCACTGAACTGCGAAGCCGAGGAATTCAGCCAGATGCGATTGTCTGCCGCTCGGATCGCCCAATCTCAACCCACCTCAAGGAGAAGATAAGTCAACTCTGCGATGTTCCAGAGCCTGGGATTGTCTCTGCTATCGATGCAGAGACTCTTTACGAGATTCCGCTTGTGTTACACGAAGAAGGGCTCGATACCTACGTATGTGAGTTGCTTAAGCTCGATGTTCCTGAGCCTGATCTCACCGAGTGGCGAGCACTTGTTAAGCGAGTCCAGTCACCTGATATTGAGGTTCGTATCGGTTTAGTCGGTAAGTACGTAAACCTCCCTGATGCCTATCTGTCAGTAGTTGAGGCACTTCGACACGGCGGATACAGCTGCGGCGCAAAAGTGAATATCGATTGGATAGCGTCAGACGACACGGAGGGTCTACTAGCAGAAGGGCGCCTCCGCGACCTAGATGGAATTGTTATTCCTGGAGGATTCGGATTCCGCGGCATCGAGGGAAAGATCGCTGCAGCAGGGTTTGCCCGTATGCAGCAGGTGCCGTTCCTTGGCCTCTGCTTGGGGATGCAGTGCGCAGTTATTGAGTACGCACGCGATGTCTGCGGGCTTGCTGGCGCTAATTCGAGTGAGTTTGATGCGCATACTCCCCACGCAGTTATTGACCTGATGGAGCATCAGCGAGACGTGACAGACCTAGGTGGAACTATGCGCCTTGGGTCATACCCTGCGAAGTTGAAGCCTGGAACGATCGTTCATCGCGCGTATGGCGAAGAAGTTATTTATGAGCGGCATCGACACCGTTATGAGGTCTCGGATAAGTACCGTCGTCGCCTAGAGGAGTCGGGATTAATTTGCTCTGGTACTTCGCCTGATGATCGGTTGGTCGAGTTTATTGAGCTCCCCGAGGATCAGCACCCGTTCTTCGCCGCTACTCAGGCGCACCCCGAGTTCAAGAGCCGCCCTGATCGGCCGCACCCTCTCTTCGCCGCCTTCATTAAGGCTGCACGTGATCGCTCTGAGGGTCGCCACCCGAGGCTTCCACTAACAGCCTCCGAGGGTATTGACCTCAATGAGGTAGCAGAGAGTAAGTAGGGTGCCTAGGTACCTGCGCACTTTATTTGGAGAAGCATGAACGAAGATATCTTCAAGATCCTTGAATCGGTTCATGTAGCGGATGCTGGGTTCCTCGAAATTACAGAGGAGACCGTCTCGGGACCCGAGGAGAAAGTATTTAAGCGGACCGTTGTAC
>CALQAT020000019.1:0-19872 GCA_943328625.2 Bordetella parapertussis
AACTCTGTGATCCCGTTAGGGAACAACTCGGCGACGACGGTCACCCTTCCTCCTTGCTTACGCGTTGCGAAATTGGTAGCGGTGCATCGGGCTTGAGGCCCGGCGCGCCGAGGGTCAGACTAAGCGATGGCATCTCCCAAAACAGGAGTCCAAGGTGCATTCCTGCAACCGTAATCACAAATGCAGCGATGCTCACACTCGGGAGCCCAGAGATTGCGACGACTGCGAGGAGGATCAGGGCGATGCGCAGCACGTACCCACCGATGGCAGCCACTGATACTGCCTCCGGGGAGATGCGCGCTGACCATGTGATGAGGCGCGACGAGAGTAAGAAGTTTGCGCAGACCACCAAGACCCCCAAAAAGGCTCCAATTGCAGACTTTTTGCCACCTAAGAGGGCGGAGATTCCAATCACGAGCGGGGCGATCAGGAGCGCTCGTCGGACGATGTGGTCGGCTATTCGACTCTCATGATCCTCGGGGAGAATGGCGCGGAGGCCGTTACTCCCAAGAGCATCATCTCTAAACCCCTCTCCTGGAGAGGTCATCGGATCTCCGGCGATTTCTCTAGGGGCTCTATCCGAGAGTCAGCATTCGGGCGCTTCTCCCAGGGCTTACCTGCGTCCTCAGCGGCGGAGGCCGCCTGGTACCTGTAATAGATGGTGGTCGCCACAGCGATAAGCCCGATTATTGCGAGCAGCACTGTAAAGACCCGACCCGTCCCAAAAATGCCGTCTAGAAATGCCCCGAGAAGCCCGAACATCAAAGGCCCGAGCACGAATGTTAGGGAGGTCGATAGAGCATCGGTGTAGCCAGGTTTAGGTTTGGGCACGAATGACTTAGGGCGCAACGATTTTGGGAGAAACGATCTTGTACGTGTCGCCATAATTCTCCTCCCCCATCAGGCGCGTGAATAGCGCTCATAAACCTTTATCCAACCATTGCGAACGGCCGAAAGGTACCCGATTTGGTGCCCGTTCGCCGAAACCAAATGAGCAATCTCTAGGAGTTCAAATCCCTAGTAAGCAGCAATTACAGCTTCTCCTCCTCGGACCCCACCCCAACAGGGCTTGTCAGCTCAAGCTCGTCCTCCCAGTCACCTCGGCGAGGGAAGAATAAACCGTAGAGCAGAAGCGCAAGGGCGAATATCACGAGCGGTACTAGCGCATTGCCCTGGTCTGTGTAGGTCGGTATTAGGGCAACCCCCGAGAGGAGCGCCGTCCAGAGCCAGAGAATCGCAACGGTTCGCCTCGGACCATGCCCTAATCGCATCAGGCGGTGATGCAGGTGCTCTTTATCTGCAACGGCAAAGGATCTGCGTTTTATCAACCGTCTTAGAAAAGAAAAAGCCGTATCGATAATCGGGACCCCAAGAATCACAAACGGGATAAAGAGTGGCGCAAAGAAGAAGTACGTAACGCCGCTGTATTGGTAATCGGCTCGACCGCCAATTGTGATCGTTGTGACAGCCATAAGAAGCCCGAGAAAAAGAGCCCCTGCATCCCCCATCATTATTCGCGCAGGGTGCCAGTTATAAGGCAAGAACCCTAGGCATACACCCACAGCTATGACTGCGATTAAAGGAGCAAGGTTTGATCCCTCAAGAAACCCATTCTTAAACAACCGATCGCTATAGAGAAAGAGCGCCGTTCCTGCGATAGCGCATATCCCGCCGGCGAGACCATCAAGCCCATCGATGAGGTTGATTGCATTTGCGAATAGGACCACCATCAATACCGTGACGACCGGAGCAAGATCAGCGGAGAGAACCACAGTGTCGTTGAGCAAGAAGGGGACGCGAAAGAAGAGCATCTGAACGCCGAATAGAGATAGCACTCCCCCGGCTAAAACCATCCCAGCGATCTTCGCTGGAGGCGATACATCCCGCAGGTCGTCGAGCGCCCCAACAGCGAACATCACTGCCGCTGCAAGCATTACACCTAAGGGTTCAGATGACCCGTTGAACATCTCCTGGAACTGGGGAATCTGGGATGCAACCGCCATAGCGACTACAAATCCCATGAACATTCCCGCTCCTCCGAGGGAGACCATCGGGCGCGTATGGATGCCGTGCGGATTGGGGGGTACTACTGCACCAGCACGAATGGCGAGGCGACGCACGAACGGCATTACCGCGAGCGTTACTCCAAGTGCTACGAGAAACGCGACCGCGTAACCCCCCACTGTTCCTCGTCAGTCGTAGAGGCCGGGGTACGGCACGAAGTTGGCACAGAGTGAATTCACACGTAACAGAACAGAGGCGCATACCTGCTCGTCCTCTGGAGACCTCAGGACCTCTCCGATCATCGCAGCGATTACGGCCATCTCAGACTCAGTCATACCTGTAGTTGTGACTGACGCTGTTCCGAGCCTGATTCCACTCGTGACGAATGGCTTCTCTGGATCGTTCGGGATTGCGTTCTTGTTGCAGACAATTCCGGCGGCGTCGAGAGCGTTTTGAGCAACCTTGCCATTGACTCCAAAAGGACGTAGGTCAACGAGCACCATGTGATTATCTGTACCACCGGAGACGATTCTGAACCCCTCTGCGATTAGGCCATCTGAGAGAGCGCGAGCATTACGCACGATCTGCGCTGCATACTCCCTGAATTCTGGGCGCTGAGCCTCTGCGAAGGCAACAGCCTTTGCAGCGACTGCGTGCATAAGCGGGCCTCCCTGCAGACCGGGGAATATTGCCTTGTCTATAGCCGCGGCGTGCTCTGCGCGACTCAAGATGCAGCCTGCTCGCGGTCCGCGCAGAGTTTTGTGAGTAGTAAAGGTAACGACATCTGCATACGGAACTGGGGAGGGATGCGCTCCACCTGCGATGAGTCCAGCGATGTGGGCTGCATCAACCATAAGTAGCGCACCGACCTCGTCCGCTATCGACCTGAACTCAGCGAAATCGATTGAGCGCGGATAGGCAGTAGCCCCCGCAATGATCAACTTGGGCTGCTCTGACACCGCGAGAGCGCGGACAGCTGCATAATCAATGCGCTCAGTCTCCGGATCAACGCCGTAAGCCACGAAGTTATAGAGGTGTCCACTGAAGTTGACAGGAGAACCATGGGTTAAGTGCCCACCCTGATCAAGGCGTAGACCCATCACCTTGTCGCCTGGGTTGAGGAGGGCAAAGTAGACAGCCATATTTGCGTTGGCGCCGGAGTGCGGCTGCACATTGGCATGCTCTGCACCGAACAATGCTTTTACACGCTCGCGCGCCAACTCCTCGGCCTCATCAACCACTGCGTTTCCACCGTAATAACGCTTACCAGGATACCCCTCCGAGTACTTATTAGTAAGCGGAGAGCCCTGCATTGCCATCACCGCAGGAGAGGTGAAGTTCTCAGACGCAATCATCTGGAGTGTTGAATTCTGCCGATGCACTTCGCGCTTGAGAATCGCAGCGAGAGCGGGGTCGGACGCTTGTAGAGCGGAGAAGGCTGGGTCGGTCATTTCGTAGTCCTTATGAAGTTGAGATTTATTTAGATAGAACAGTTACTAGATAGAACAGTTATTAGATAGAACAGTATTTAAGCAAAACCTTTAGTTCGATTCGAGTTCGGTAATTTTTGCAACGCGTGCAGCATGGCGACCACCTGCGAAACTCGCAGTTAAGAACGCGCGCACAGCGTCCTCGGCGGTCTGCTCCCCAATGAAGCGAGCCCCGAATGAGCAGATGTTTGCATCGTTGTGCTCTACCGCTAGGCGAGCCGAGGTTGCATCGTGTGCCACGGCGCAGCGAACTCCATTGATCTTGTTCGCTGCAATCGCAATACCGTTGCCACTTCCGCAGATCAAGACTCCGCGGTCAGCCTCCCCATTGGAGACGGCTCGCCCAACCAAAGCGCCAAGATCGGGGTAGTCAACTGACTCTGAGGAGTTAGTACCTAGGTCAGTTACTTCAAAGCCATCTGCCTCTGCGAATGCCACTAGGTGCTGTTTGAGTGCAAAACCTGCGTGGTCTGAACCGAATACGACCCTCATGAAAGGTCGCGACCTTGAGTCAGGTGGAGCTCGAGCATCTCTCTTCTAGAAGGCATAACTTCACTCTAACGCCGCACCACCTGAGCATTCGTGCCGTTAGCCCGAACCGGCATCTCGATATGCAGCCATTAAGCCCTCAAGGTGGCCCGCCCAATCGACTGGGGATAATTCAGGTGGCGAGGTGTAGGCAGATGCATTGGCGGCAAAAATTCTTAGGCGATCGGCAAGCGCTGCTGCGTCTTTCGATGGAAAAAGCAGTGGAGTTGCGGCATCGCTAATTAACTCGGGAATCCCACCAGTATCAGCACCAATTACAGGGATCCCACGCGCACGAGCCTCATTCAGCACGATCGGCGCAGGGTCGCTCCATTCCGATGGCACTACGAGGCAGTCGATCTCATTGAAGAACTGCTCCTTCATATCGCCCCCAACCCAGCCGAGTGCCTCTACGCCACCAACACTAGGAGCAGCACCAGCGGCCTGCACCTCTCCAAGAAGTGGCCCGCGACCCCCGACAAGTAAGCGTGAACCGCGAATATCTGCAGCCTTGAATGCGCTCAGAAGCGTGCCGACTCCTTTGTAAGCAGCGAGCTGGCCTAGATAACCAAAGACCGGTGCACCGACATCCTTACCTGGGCTGCGAACCGGGCGCGGCTCCGGAGGGCTCTCTACTGGGTTATATAAAACGCGCACGCGACCCGATGCCCACTCAAGTCGCTCATGCTCTGCTGCAACAGCCTTTGAGACTCCTAGCACTACATCAGGAGCGTTCCCTCGAACCTGGCGCTCGCGTACCGCTGTAATCGCAGCGCATCCCCTGCACGAGGTAGCGCAGGCTGTCCCGTCTCGCTGCACCATTGAGGTGCGTTGGCAGAGCAACCAGTAATCATGGAGGGTATGCACGTGGGGAATCTGCATTTTTCCTGGTCTAGTTAGAGCCACAGCCGACATACCTTGAACCGTGTGCGAATGCACCACATCAGGAGCGAACTCCGTAATTGCATTCTCAAGAATGGAGCCTGTATCGGGATTCCAAACATCGCGCAGATGCATCAATGCGCGTTTTGAAACGGGCTGGTTAGCAAACTCCTGCAACGGATACGGCTTGGATGGAACCTGCGCTATTACACGCTCCCCCGGAGAACCATATGTAACGACCCCAACCTCATGACCAGCATCAACAAGGCGCTCGGCTAGTTGGGCAGCATGGAGTTCGGCTCCGCCGAGCACTGCAGGCGGCCAAAGACTAGAGAGAAGTAAAACGCGCACGATATTGGGTAGGCTACAGCGGCGTCGCGAGGTTCGTGGCGGGTATCGATCCAAGCAGGGCGCTATCAAAACCGCAATCGTCCACGACCACTTAGTGCAGACCGGCGGCGCAGAGCGGGTCCTGCTTGCATTCGCCCGCGCACTACCAGGAAGCGAGATCTACACCTCCTTTTACGAGCCCACAGCGACGTATCCAGATATGCATGGCCTGAAGATAAATCCGATGCCCATAAACCGAATCAAGGCGCTGCGCTCCCATCACAGGCTGGCATTTCCGCTACTCGCACCGTCTTTTAGCGCAACCAAAATAGACGCAGACGTAACTCTTTGCTCTAGCGCTGGTTGGTCCCATGGAGTGCGAACAACTGGCTCCAAGATTACCTATTGGCACGCACCCGCCCGCTGGCTCTATCAACTTGACGAGTACGCCGGCAAACGTCGGGCCATTCGCTACGCAGCGAGGGCCATGGCTCCACTGCTTGGCCCTTGGGATAGGCACGCCGCAGCGACCATTGATCGCCACGTTGCAAACTCAACTCTGATTCAACGACGGGTATCCGAGCTATACGACGTAGAGGTCGAGCTCCTTGCGCCGCCTTTAACATTCCGTGTAGATGGCCCGTTAGATGAATCACTAAAGATTGAACCAGGCTTTGTTCTCTGCGTTTCCCGACTCCTCCCATATAAAAATGTTGATGTTGTAATTGAGGCGATTAGGAGAACTCCGCACCTCCGCCTCGTCATCGTTGGCCGGGGCCCAGAGGCCGATCGGCTCCATTCTTTGGCACCCAAAAACACCTTATTCTTAGAGGGTGTCACTGACGCTCAACTCAGATCCCTCTATCGGGACTGCACTGCATTGGTCGCCGCAGCGCATGAGGATTTCGGCCTCACACCAATTGAGGCTGCTGCTTTCGGTAAACCTTGTGCCGTACTCGCATCGGGAGGATTTTTAGACACTGTGGTTGACGGTGAAACAGGTTTTACTTTCCAGACCCCCACCCCTGAGGAAGTAGCAACAGCCATTGATCGCGTATTACGAGAATCATGGGTTACCCAAACCCTCGTGGCGCGGGCTGACTTATTCTCAGAGGCCGCATTCGCTAAACGTCTAAGGGAACTCGTTGAAACAGCCGGTGGTGAGATTAAAAGTACTTAGAGTTTTTAGGCCTTACCTACTCGTCTAGGACCTACTCGTCGAGGCGGAGAGCGCATCTCTGTAACTCTCAACGGTAATTTGGGCGACCATTGCCACAGTAGGAATCCAATTAGGAACAACCGGAGAATGGTGCTCCTTGGTGGAGCGTGCTGCCGCGATAATTGCATCATGCCAACCCTGCGAGTCGTCAGGGTCTAAGTGCAGAGCACTTCCATTAGCAACCTCGACGAGCGCGGGGTCAGTAGATGCAATCACCTGCGTCCCCACCGCAAGGGCCTCGACAATCGGCAGGCCGTAACCCTCTTCGCGCGACGGGTAGAGGAGGGCGGTGGCGTGCTCGTACATCCACCTCAAAGATGCGTCGCTTGCGCCGACCACTCGACGAGCTGAGCCTTGGCTTATCAAGGAGTCAATCGCTCGAAGCGTCTCTTCGCTCTTCCAGCCACCACTCCCGACTACTACTAGGAGCATCCCCGTCTGCTTAAAGACGCTAGGCCATACGCCGATGAGCGCATTGAGGTTCTTCCTAGGAGAGAGATCCCCTACAGCAAGACAGAATTTGGTATCCACTAACTCGTCAACCGCCTCTGCGGGAGCGGCGAAGAGTTCTCCCCCAAATGGCAGACCAACTTTTCTCGACTTCGAGCCCCATTTCGCGTTGTATGAGGCGACAGAGGAAACTACCGCCTCTGTATGCGTCAAAATCCCATCTGCTCGCTCAATAGAGTCCATATATTGCCGCGGAAGTAGTACGCGTTTCGCTAGACGAAACTGCCTCGCATTATGAAGAAGGGTGAGGTCGTGAACAGTAAGCACCCCAGCCAAACGGGACACCGGGAGCACATGCTTGCTCGCGTGGATGATCTCAACCCCTCGCTTCGCAAACTCGCCACCAAGACGCCAGCGCACCCAAGCCGCCTGCGATATCTGTCTGCTATTAGGTATCGAGATCACATCTGCAACATTGGTTGGGAGGCCAAGGTCTCGGTTTTTTACCGCAGCCTCCGGCAGCGCAAGCACTAACTCAGCATCGGTTCGAGTCCCCATAAGAGTTATCAACTGGCGACCGAATCTCGCTATGCCGTCATGCCTATCAAATGTCTCCGCGACTAATCCAACGCGAAGTGTCAAGGCGTAACTCGCTGCCGCTCGAGAGCGGGGCCCGAGGATTCCTCACCAATAGTCTCGACCCCGCGTTTCGGGGCTGCATCAACTGCGAGTGCCGACTCACTATCGCTGACCCCTCTCATTCGAGGAGCCATCGTTGAGACAATCGCGAGCATCAGCCAGAAGAGGGCATCCATTGGGATCATCTCAAAATATGACGCAACAAAACATGCCCCCATGATTCCGAGAACCTGTGCAGACCACCCGGCAGCAAAATGCTTATCCTCTTCCTCTACACGTTTCTCTACATACCTGCCAGTCAGAAAAGCAGAGACAAGGAGTGAGATGAAAAGCCAGAGACCAACAAGCCCTATCTCCAAGCCGACCTTGAGATAGGCATTATCCGCCTGGAATGTGTTTACTCCCAGAGCGGCGGGGGCCGCAGTCGTTGCCACCTTTGCGGCTGCTGCTCCCGTAGTTCCGATCCCGTCGCCAATCGGGTTGCTCCACACCGCACCACCACGATCTGCCCAAGATGTTGTTCGCACATTGAGACTGTTGGACTGCAACGCCGCACTCGTAAATGAACTCCCACCGGGCAGAAATAGAAGCGCCGCGAACGCAAGCGGAATAAACGCAACGAGGATTTTGTAGCGATGAAACGCAAGGTAGAGAAGGCCGATTCCTAGCCCGAGCCAAGCGCCACGCACATAAGCCAACACGATCGCTACACCAATAAGGGGAAGAGAGAATAGGAATATGCGATTGCGGAGGCGCTTTGGATCTGCAATGGCGCGGGGAAGCGCTATAAGGACAGTGAGCATTAAATAGAACGCGAACGGAAACGGCTGGTTAAACGTCGAGAATGATCGCAAGCGAAAACCACTCGCGAACCTAATGACCTCGTTGTAGGGGTATCCCCATGCAGCGAGTTGAGCATGCCCAACTACTTGCTGATAGATACCGTAGACCGATGTAATTATCGCAACGCCAATAAAAATATTTATGAGTCGATCTCGATCATCTCGGTCGAGAGGGCATCTCCATACCACGACAGCAATCAAGATATTGAAGTACGAAATTCTCAAACCAACTAGAGCTGTTCCCATTCCGGCCATAGGTACCGTGACGACTGCAATTGCAAACAGCGCTGCAACTGCAGGCACCCAACCCGGTAGACGTCGCCCACGGGCACCACGTACATCAGATGGGCAGAGGAATGTTGCGATTAGGAGGCCTAATGCGAAAGCCTCTTTCCACCCCTGAGCCCATACCGGGATTGGAACTATGTAGTGGAGCCCATCAAAAGGGATCAAAGCAGCAAAAATCAGGATCCCTGTCTGAGGACGCTTCACAACTGTTAGCCCTAGCGGGATCAAAACGGCCAAGAAAATAAGGTATGGCCAGAGCCCTGTAATGACACCTAGGGATGCAACCACCACCCCCACTGCTATAGCCAAAGCGGTAGGGAGGTCGAGACTCGCGAGACTAAAACCGCGAAGTCGAGGGTTTTGGAGCAGACCAACCATGAGTCCTGATACTACCCGTGGTACGGAGGGACTTGAACGGCGCGTATCATGTCCCCATATGGATCTTGCAGCACATTTTCGAATAATCGCCAGAGCATGGAAGCAGATTCTTATCGCTGGGGTATTGGTTGCGGTGGCGATGTTCTTCTGGTCAAACAGGGCAGAGAGGGTCTACGAAGCAACTGCGCTTTTAGCGGTCACCCCGAGCGATACCGGACTTGGAATTAACGCTGACCAAGCAACCTTCTTAGCAAAGAGTTACGCCCTCTACGCAGAGACCCCGCGCGTCACCGCAGCGGCGGCGAAGTCTTCAGGGCTCAATATCACAGCCAACGATGCCGCTTCGCTGATCTCTGCATCTGCTGTTGGAGACCTTGGTTTCTTAGAGGTATACGCAAAGGGTCCATCTGTCTCCGAGGCGGAGCAGCTTTCCAGCGCGGCGACCGTAGCGCTCATAGACGCAGTACGAGCACAGCAAACAGCATCTCTCGCCCAGGACATTGCTCCTATTCAGGCACAGCGCGTGATCCTGCAGAAGCAACTGAGCAACCTTCCAGCGTTCGACCCTCAGGCAGCAAGTATTCAAGCGAATATCGATGCTCTGAATAAAGTCGAGGCGGAGAGGCGTGCGCAGCCAGCTAACCGCGTGAATGTTGCAGCGAGCGCCCATGCTTCCTCAACACCAATCTCACCACACCCGACGCGCTCGGCCGTAGTTGCGTTTCTACTGACGTGCATTCTCGTTGGAGAACTCATTGTTGCTAGCAGAGCAATCGGGGATCGTATTGGCCGCACCGGCGACGACGACGCAGACGTTGCACGAATCACGGGCCTACCTGTCCTTGGGCGCATACCTAAGGGTGAAGGCTTTGAGACCGTTGAGGCATTCAGGGTCTTGCGCACCAACCTCATGGTCCTAGAGGCTGCAGGGAGGCCGCGCACGGTAGCGGTAGTAAGCAACACACAAGACGCAGGCAAGTCTTTTATCTCTATCAACCTTGCGCAGTCTGCATCTGCGCTTGACGACAAGGTCGTACTCATTGACGCCGACCTTCGCCGCCCGACAATCCACGAACAACTTAGCGTGCCCCGCACCCCTGGACTCACCTCGGTGTTGCTCGGAAGCGACCTCTCAGAGGCACTGCGCAAGGTAGCTGAGAGCCCGTTCCTTAGAGTTCTCTCTAGCGGACCACCCGTCGAGGACCCCTCCGCCATTCTTGGTGCTCGCGCATTTCGCGTAGTGCTTGACACGCTTCGCGCGGTGCGCCTTGTTGTTGTTGACACTCCACCTTCAGGGCTCTTCTCCGATGCGCTCGCGGTAGCATCTCAGTGTGATGCCACGATCTTTGTGCTTGACCTTAAGAACAGCAAGCAGCAGCAAGTTCGTCAGGCATTAGAGGAGCTTCAGAGAGCCGGTGCAAATGTTGTCGGCGTCGTAGTGAACCGAACCGAGGTTGTTAACCGATCCGCTTACTACGAGGCCTAGATCGCCCAAGGAACGGCTCGCTGAAATAAGAAGCCAGCCCATGCGCAGCGAAGAGTGTCATCGCTAGGCACTTAGGAATCTCAAATGCTTCTGCAGCCTAAGAGCGAGTGCACACCTTCGTACTGATTGATTGCATAAACACATACAGTGTGTGGACCCAAATCAGTTGCCACATCGATACTAAATCCATGCTCCTTCCCATAAGCAGGGAAGATTGGTGCTAGGTCGGGGCGACTTAATCCAGCTATCTCAACCGTGGCCACCCCGTCTACATAGACATGAACGGTTAACGCCGACGCGGTATCAGGATCAATCGCCCATCCATTCACGCTGAGTCCAGAGGGCGTCCGCGCAATTGCGTCCAGAGATCCAATAGGCGTGTGGAGAATGTTAACAACGCGACAACCCAGCAGAGTCTGCGCTCCAGGACCGGCGTTGATACCCCAGGCGCATATGCGTGTTGGGCCCTCAAGTGGCGTCTTAACTACTTGATCAAATCCATGGTTATTGCCGTACGCCGGGAAGACGTTGCCGACATCCTGGCGGCGAGCATTAGCAGTCGCGGCTACTCCATCAGAATCAACATATATATGCACGAAAATAGGGTCGACAGTCTCCGGGTCAATAGCCCATCCACCGACACGTACCCCACCGGGCACGCGAACGACTGTGTCGAGTGACCCAATAGGCGCGGTGTTAATAAACACATTGCGGCACCCAAGTGGCGTCGTGGTGCCTCGGCCAGCAGCGTTCAATGCATACAGACAAAAATTATGGAGTCCCGGCGCTGCGGTGAAAGAAGCAGAGAAGCCGTGACCATCTCCGTATGCAGGGAAGATCGCGCCCAAATCTGCACGTCTCTGATCCGAGTTTGTTGCTCCAACGAACGTAGTTCCGTCCATCCAAATGTGGACTGCGGGGGAAGCAGTCGAGTCGCCATCGATACTCCAACCGGTGACGTTGAGTCCACCGACACCACTCGTGGCAGTCTCAACAAACCCAAATGGCGACGAGGTGACCCAGACGTCTCTGCATGAAAGCATTGTGTTGGTTCCGTCGCCAACACCAACTGCAAGTGCACAGACGTTGTGCACTCCCTCAGGAATAGCGACCGTCGTATCAAAACCATGGTTCGGGCCATAGGCCGGGAAGACTGCATCTAAAGGGAGGCGCGCGTCATCTGCGCTGACTCTTCCTAAGAGTTGGAAACCCTCCATCCAGATCAACACATCAATTGACCCGGCACGATCAGGATCAATTGTCCAACCCTGAACGCGAATACCTGACGGAGTCACCGAGAGGCTCTCTACCCACCCGATCGGGTTACTACCCGCAATTCTCTCCCCTCCGCCAGGGGCAGGGATCGTTGTTGTAGTCGTAGTAGTAGTAGTAGTAGTAGTAGTAGTAGTAGTAGTAGTGGTGGTAGTAGTAGTTGTCGTCACAAATCCGCCGTTGGCTACTGCTTGGTAGGCCGCGTATGAGGGCTTCTGACTGAAGTCTCTTCGCAACAACCCAAAGTTGTCGTCATAGAAGCCCGCGTTTGAGCCAGAGTCGCGATGCTGGTGCCAGAATAATGGACCGGTAAACGCTCCATAAGTTGTGCTCCAGCCACGGTAATAGTCAGATACAAACTGCGCTTGCTGAGCCTCGGAGACCGATCGCCCCGCATCTGTGCCGGTAGGTGCACCTGCCTCGGTACCCCAAATCTTCTTAGTGCTGTCAGAGTTGTTGGTCATGATCTGGTGCAGCGAAGCAGTCTGAGTAAACGCATTCCACGATTGACCACCTAGCGGGTTATATGGATAAGAGTAAGGGTGATGCCCAACGGCATCGAAGTAGCCGCGAGCTCCCCGGGCATATAGCCCTGCGAGGAATGTCGTCGGTGCAATCTCTGTGCCATCAGCAGCATCAGGCGCAGGCGAGAGCCCACCGGTTACAACTGTCGCGCCAGGGTCGGCAGCTTTGATGGCTGGGTAAGCAGCAATTAACAGCGCGCTATAACGATCAACGCTTGGCTTGGGCTGAGCGAAGGGTCCATGGTTTGGTTCGTTCCATATCTCCCAGGCTGTGACACTCCCGCGAAGCGTGGCGTTTGAGGAGCGTGCTCCGTAGCGCTCCGCTGCAGCGCGTACAAAGTTGCCATAGGCGGTTACATCTGTAGGGATGCACTTGTTGCTTCCGGCAGGGCAGTCAGACGGGCGAGCCCACGGAGGCGAGTAACCGAGTTGCCCCAAGACCTTGAGCCCTCGTGCCTGTGCACCAGCGACAATACGATCCGTCGATCGATCCCACCGCCAGGTTGTTGGTGACTCGTATTGAATTGAGTTCCAATCAAAGTCAACGCGGATCCATGATGCTCCTGTTGCGGCGATTGCATCCATGTCCCGATTGAAATCAGCGTTCGACTCCCAGAGAATCCCCGACCCGCTCGCAATCCCCATGACAGGTGCGAGCCCTGCGGCCGTAGCACTAGGGGCGTTAGATGTCACTAGCCCTGCTGCTGCAAGTGCTGTTACAGAGAGTGCAGCAATTAGTCGCCGCGCTCTGCTCTTATTCTGGAAACCTTCAAGCCTGTTAATCACGTAGGGCTTCTCGGCTGAAACGGAGTAGGCCTTTAGGCTTGGTTCGTGTATTTCAAGGTGGAGAGCTATCGAGCCCCAGCAGTGATCGCCATTCAGGTCGATCCCTCTCGCCGAGTACCTAGAAAAGAAAAGGCCCTACATCGCTGCAGGGCCGAGACTGGTTCTATCGAGCCTGGTTCTATCGAGAATTGCGTCTACCGAGACGCAAGAAGTCGAGGCTTACTTTGTTACTCCCCGCGAGCGCAGATCAGTGCGAAAGGCGTAGCAAGGAGTATCCGGAGATCGGTCAAGAATCCAACTGAGTCGCAGTAGCTCAAATCAACATCTACGCGCTCATGCATAGCCTCACCTTTGCCGCGCTCACTGACCTGCCAAAGGCCTGTGAGCCCAGGGCGCACGTCGTGGCGCAGGTGCTGCCATGGCTCATACTTCTCTACGACGATTGGGAGCTCTGGTCGTGGGCCGATGATGCTCATATCGCCTCGCAGAACATTGACGAATTGAGGCAACTCATCGATCGCAGTAGAGCGAAGCAACTTTCCGAGTCGCGTGTGGCGCGGGTCAGAGGTCGATTTATGGGTCCGTCGCCTGTCGCTCTCCACGACAACACGCTCTTGTCTGCGGTCGGCCTTCATTGTCCTGAACTTCAATACGGTGAAAGGAACCCCACCTTTTCCGATGCGCTCCTGGCGAAAGAGAACGCCTTTGCCGAGCGTTAAACGAAGCGCAATTGAGGTGAAGAGGAGAACTGGAGAGAGAACCACCAGAATTACTGCCGAGAAAAAGCGGTCGCAAGCCGGCTTTACGAAGCGCAGATAGATACCTTCGCGCAACCGAACTTCCGCGACCTCACGAGCAAGGACGAGATGCCGAGAGGAGATCGGCGCAGCATCAGGAGCGGAATGAATCATGCTGCGTGATCGTCGTGAGGATGCCTCTACTTGAGCCATAATTTTATTCTCTACTAACTAGCTTTGCTAATGAGTATTAGGCGTCGCGGTTGCGACGAGAGAGTCGAACCATCGCTCCACCGCCGAGTGCAGCTGCTCCACCAAGAGCAAGGAGCCCTACAAGATCCCCACCGGTAACCGGGAGACCATTTGAGTCAACAGCGACTGTCTTGACCCGAGTTACCTCTTCGCCAAGAACATCAGTGGGGATAGTCGTGGTCGTGGTGTCGCCACAACCCTCCATTACCGCGAGGCAAGATGGGTCAGGCGGGTAAGCAGCATGGGCAGGGATAGCACCTAGCGTGCTTGCAGAGATACCAGCACTCGCTACTAATGCGGAGAAGCCAATCGCTCTAATTCGATTCATGAAGTGTTCCTCTCAATTGAGCGCCTTTGGGGAGACAGGGCGCTAGGACTCCACAATGCCACGGATAGTGGCTCGCGCGCTAGTGGCAATCTCTCCACAAAATTGGGGAAATAAACCTTAAAACCTCAGCCACACAGGCAACACTGCCAACACATAACGCACTTCTAGGTACAAAGCACCACTCAATGTGGCAAAGGCTGTGGCAGAGCTTGTGGGTAAATCGGCACTACCCGAGGGCTAAGGGGCGATTGATCGTGATTCTTCGTCACGCCACTCAACGCCTCTGTATCTCCAGAGCGTTGCTGGCACGCGGGCTGAGGACCTAACAGAGATGGTGCTTGATGTATCTGGCACCTCGAAAGACAATACAAAATCTCGCGAGGAGCCTCGCATAACTCGAAACGACCCGGCTATGACAGTGGCTGCACCCTCAGGCCCGCGCGCAACTGGGGCATCGACACCACTGAGCCGAATACGCGATGCATTTCGCGGAACATTTAGTGCGAGTATCCCGGCATACTCCCCTTCCGCGTAAGGCTTCCCTGGAAACGGCCCGGCAGCGTAGCGGCCTAAACCTGTTGGCGTGTTGTTACTAATAGAAATAGCAACCTTTACCCGCTTCTTTCGAGAAGTGCCTTCTGCAAGCACAGAGACAGAACGAACCTTCGCCTTCGTATCTAAGTAGACGTCGAGTTTGTTCGCACCGACGTTGATGACAGATATCGATAACGCATCGGAGGGAACGCGGCCATCAATGCCAGATGCGATCCAAGCGCGCTCTTGTTCGGCGTTACCAGCCCAAGCCAAGACATGCCTTCCAGCGGCAGCGACCCGTAGCGACTCCACGAGGTCAGGCGCACTCCATCCTTGCGCGTCTAGTCGTGCGACAATTGCGTTGGCGACGCGTGAGAGCCCAGCGCGGCGAGCAGCATTCATCTCCTCAGTTCGCTCGGGGTTCTTAAGGTCATAATCGAGCCCTCTGTACTGGTCAATGAGGAGATACTGCGCAACATTCTCGGCGGATATCTGCCTCCCATCAACATCAACAGGCCCGGAGGCGTCTAGAAGTGACCGAAGTGCAATCGGGTCCAGCACAATGACTCCGTCTACCTCTTCACCCGTGCTCTGACGCCACATAGAGAGTGCCACCGCAGCACTATCCGGAAAATTTGGAGTCAGGGAGAGATTCCGGAAGTCGGTTCCAATCTCAGCCCAGCCCCACTGCTTCGCGAAATCAGCCGGCACCGGCGATTGCTGCGTACTCGGATTGTAAGCAACGCTTGATCGCATTTCACTTAGGGAGAATCTCCCTCCATCGAAGGTCAAGACCCCAGCCGTTAGCCAAGAACCAGACCCCGATCGCATCTCTGCATTACTCGCCGCGAATACTAAGTAACGCGTTGGACCTTTCATAATTGTTGCTAGCCCGCCTGACGCCACCTGAAGGTCGGATGTTGCTTGCCTGATTCGATCAACCTGTGTGACAAATCGTGAGCGCGCATCTGCGAGTGGAGAGACGAGCGCACTACCTGGCCCGAGATCTACTCGGTCTAGATCCGTACTCGCGCGCTTAGCAATCTCTCCAAGGCTCTCGACTAGGGCGACTCGTTCTGGGCCTCCGGCTGCTGGTATTGCCACTGCTCTCTGCGCTGACTCGGTCACGCCAGCACCGATCTGAGTAATAGATGCAGCCGCCGAGGCCAATGCATTGATCGAGTGCAGTTGCCTGCCAATAATCGGAAGCACCTCAAAGGGGGCGAGAAAGAAAGAGCCAGATGAATGGGCAGCGGAGACAAAGTCTCGATTAGCGGCTCGGATCTCAGGGAGCCCCTCACCACGTAGAACGTCGGCTGCTGAGAGGGAGCCCTGAGCGCTCTCAAGACGCGTGATTCCAGCCTGAGCTTTTGAGCGTGCCGATAGGAGGTTGGCCGCGGCTCCGGCAATCCAGCACAGCATGAAGACGAGCACCATCAAAACTACGAGGCGCCGGCGACCACTAGACCTGCGACGACGAGGCCTCTTCCGCCTCACATTTGAGCTTGGCGGTAACTCTTCAGAATCGGGCACTCTGTGATCGTAGGCCCGATCGGCCATAGGAGCAGGTCGCGGATAAACCTGATATTAAGGTTCCGTGGCCTACCCTCATTCTGTGCAGCTCACCGACGAACTCTCCAAGATCACTCTTGCGCACCTACGTGACCCCGACGGCAGGTGCGCGCTGCGCCTCTCAAAAGAGTTCAATAACGAACGTGCGTCAACGAGCGCCAACATTCGCTTTCGCTTATCCGGGCGGCTTGAGGAGGCTGCGTCGTTAGCCCAGACCTCGCTGGACTCCCCTCGGCTTGTTCACTTCCCAACGCCGCGCGATTTCTTACCCGAAGAGAGAGATGTTTTTGATGCCGCTGCTCGTTGGTACGTCGAGATATTTGGCGACCGTCAAGCAACTAGCGCGGGGACGTACGACTTCAGCACCCCTAGAAGCGAGCTAGGCATAAATTTGGTTGGAGGAGCAGGGCTCCGTTTTATTACAGATGAAGGGCTCCCAGAGATTCGGATCCTGCAGTACGCGGGGCGCTCAGCGATTCCAGAGACACTCTTTGACTCACCCGAGGCACGTTTCTCAATGCTTCGAAATGAAGCGTGGATATCTTCGACCGGTTCGCCGTTACTCGTCACCGTTGCAGACTTGATTCGAGGAGAGGCGCTTGTCCAGAGCATCTCGCCGGAGACGCTACTAACTGCTTGCAACGACTGGCTCGCCACTTGTGTGGAGAGAATTCGCGAGAGAGTCATAGAACCGAAGCCATCTATGGGTACCGACTGCGCGTGGTGTGGGTTTATTTCTTCCTGTGATGCAGTGATGAAGTGACGCGGTGATTAAGTGAGCAAGGATAGGTCCCTGCCAGAGATTCTTGGGATAACAGCAACATCTCTCAGCGCGTGGAGTCGATGCCCACGCCTCTACCTCAATTCCTATGTGCTAGGGACACCGCGAAGCGACTCGAGTGGCTCGCCCGATTTTGGAACATTTGTCCATGCTCTGATGCATCAGATACATACAACCGGCTCTTGCCATGACTCCGAGCATGTGCGCGATGTATTGGAGGGATACGGGGCTGATACCGGTGTCCTTCCGAGCATGATTGAACGCCACGCAGAGCGCTGCCCGTCGGAGAATGCTCGTATGGGAAGACACGAGCATCAACTAGCGCGTTTTTATCCAGGTGCTCCACGCTTCATCGCATCTGGGCGCCTCGATGCAATCTGGAGGCTCGATGGAGTTCTCGAGGTTCGCGATTACAAAACCGGCGGCAAAGCAACTGAACGCGTCGCCGATGATGAGCGCGCTCGTCTGCAGGCCTGGCTAGCAGCACCAATCGCATCTCGGCTCAACCTCTCTCTTAGGGTTCGTTACGAGCATCTATCCGCTGAGATTGATGACGAGCCGGATGTATTCGAGCCAGGACCAGAGGAGCTCGAAGAGATACAGGAGGAGCTCTGCGCAACAGTCGCTGCTATTCGAGTGGCCGGGCAGGCCATCTCCAGCGGAGGATTCCCCGGTGTCGCCGACGCGGCAATATGCCAACGCTGCGACTACAGATCTGTCTGCCCTGATAGCGCAACCCCTGGAGTGCCCACATGGCCAGAGCCCCCAGAAGAAGACTCAACCTGACCCTTCTCTCGAAGTTCGGGGGTTTGGCGCAGGGTCACTAGGCTCACTCGCCGTGACCATTGATCCTCGTACCCCAGTAATTGTTGCCGTCGGTCAGAGCGAGCAACGCTTCGCCAATCCGTTCGACTCCCTTGAGCCGATCGACCTCCTCGCAGAGGCGGTCCACGACGCAGGCAAACACAAAGCGATTAAGCACCTCACGGCTAAAGCGGACACCGTATGCGTAATCAACATGATGTCTTGGGATTACGCGGATCCAGCGAGGTCTCTATCTCGGCGCATTCATGCAGACCCGCGTCGCACTATCGCTACCTCAGCCGGCGGAAACTCTCCCCAGATGGTTCTTAACCATCTTGCACGCGAGATTCAATCCGGGGCAACCGAGATTGCGATCATCGGAGGGGTTGAGTGTGTAAACACTCGCTGGAGAGCGCGCAAGATTGACCCGCCTGTAGTCCTTGACTGGTCGACAGATGCCGACCCCCCATGCCCAGATGTAATGGGAGACCCGCGACCCGGCACGAGCGATTATGAGAACGCCCACGCTGCTATCGCGCCGACAAGTGTCTATCCACTCTTTGAGACAGCCATTCGCCACGCATCAGGAAGGAGCATCGAAGAACATCGGCGCGAAGTCGGCGCACTCTGGGAGCACTTTTCATCCCAAGCCGCAAAGAATCCACGCGCATGGTCTCAGACTCCTTATTCTGCAGACGAGATCACTCTCACCTCCCCGAGCAATCGCATGGTTGTATTCCCTTATACAAAACTCATGTGCGCAAATATCGATGTGGACCAGGCAGCCGCAATTGTCATGTGCTCCTACGGTGCAGCAGTTGAAGCCGGAGTGCCTAGCGATGAGATGGTCTTTCCGTGGTCCGGCGCTGAGGCCAACGACCACTACTTCTTCACTGAGCGCTGGTCTTTAGCCGACTCCCCCGCAATCGCCAGCGCAGTCTCCACGGCCCTCGCTGCCGCCGGGATCGGTATGGACGACATCGCTCACATGGATCTGTATTCATGCTTCCCGTCCGCGGTTCAACTTGCGATGCGTGCGCTCAACCTGAAGGGCCCACTTCAGGATCCTCGCCCGCTAACTCTCACCGGAGGCCTCGGGTTCGCTGGTGGACCGGGGAATGCTTACGTTGTTCGCTCCATCGCAGCAATGGTCAATGCGTCTCGAGAAACCCCTGGATCAATCGGTCTCGTAACCGCTCTTGGTTGGTATGCAACAAAACATGCGGCAGGTATCTACTCAACTACGCCACCCACTACGCCCAACAACGCAGCCGCTTTCGTCCCGAAATCAGAGACGCAACCATTAGTTGACTCTCTTCCATCGCGCGCGCCGGCTGGCGCGTATACGGGTCCAGCCGAGATCGAGGCTACGGCAGTAGTAATGGAGCGCGATGGCTCGCCTGCTCAAGGAATTATCGCTGCCATCTCGCCAGACGGAAGGCGCGCACTCCTCAATACAAGCGACAAACAGATACTGACATCCATGACCGAAGAGGCATGGGAAGGCCGAGAGATTCAGGTCGTCGCAGGTAAGCACTCAAATCTTCTTGAGGCATAGCAAGCACATGGCGCACCACTAAGGTCAGCGCCTATGTCGCTTGAATCTAAGACCCCTAGCCGAGCCGGTGCGCTCTGGCTCGGGCTTACCAAGCGATGTGCACGCTGTGGCTCTGGGCATCTATTCAAGGGCTATTTCAAGATTCTTGACGACTGCCCAAAATGTGGGCTGCATTTTGAGCGAGAGCA
>CALQAT020000020.1:0-19567 GCA_943328625.2 Bordetella parapertussis
GCCGTGGGACAGGCTCATGTAGGGATTCGGCGACTTAACCATTGCCGAAGAGATCGCCACGATCCGCCCAAAACGTCGCTCCTGCATTCCCTCTATAACCCTTTGAACAAACAGCAGCGGCGAGATCATTGTTTGCTGCAGTGCTTCAGCCCAGAGCGTTGAGTCGATATTCCCAAACGCTGTAGGGGGCGGACCCTCACCATTAAGTAGCACGATGTCTGGGATCGGACATGCTTCAAGCAGTGCGTCTTGCACCTCTGTCTTTGTTGCATCGCCTACTACAGGGGTTGCAATAATTCCGTAGGCCTCGTGCAGTTCAGCGCATGCCGTAACAATGTCAGCCTCGCCCCTGCCGTTGAGAACCACGTTCACGCCATCACGCGCAAGGCTCTCCGCACAAGCTCTGCCGAGTCCGCGACTTGATGCCATAAGGATGGCCGAACGACCACGAATACCTAAATCCATTGGTTTACTCCAGCCCAAGTTTTTCGCGTGCAGCAGCGATTACTGGCAGATCAACAGGGTTAAAGAATGTTGCAGGCTCCTTAGGGCCCCAGACAGATAGAGGGGCGTCACCATCAGACCCCATCCAGTCGCGCTTGCATTGGTCGCGTTCCCAAGCTGCGTCATCAACTATTTGGTCAATGTCTGAGAAGAGCTCAAACATTGTGCCTGCAGGGTCGTTGAGATACCAGAACACGTTGGAACCTAGGAAATGCCGGCCTACTCCGACAACATGAGCGTCAGGGAACTCTTTGAGCACCGACTGCCCTGCTTTGCCAATCGCGTCAAAGTCATCCATCTCTAGTGCGTAATGATTTATATAAGACGTTGGCGCAGGCTGAATAAGCAGGTTGTGATGGTCCTGCTCAATTCTCCCGAATGTTGCAACACCATTGAGTATCTGATCGGAGACCTTAAAGCCAAGGCCGTCAAAATAAAACTCATTCGCCTTTTGGAAATGCGGGGTTCCAAGAACAATGTGCCCCAATCGGCGAGGTGGCCGATTGACAGTCTCGATAGTTGCCTCGGCGCGCGAATTAATACGATCCTGCTCACCTGGGTGATTCCAAGCACGACGCTGAGTAGGAGTTAGAGGGTGAGGGGCAGTGACATCTATGACAACGCGGTGGCGAAATACTGGGTCGATACAGGTCAGGCGAGCCCCACTTATTGTTGAGGGCACCCCCATCTCCCCTATCCGCATCGCTATCTCTGTCAGATCACTCTCGCTGCTGCAGGACATGTGCAGTTCGGACATATGGCGGTATTCAGCCTCCGCTATGCGAATCTGCACTGCACGGTCGGCAGTACCTAGTACCCCATCGGCGGTGCGGAGCATGCCTCGACGCTCCCAGAACTCGCTCAACTCCGCAGGGTTAGGGACACTGAGTTCAATATCGAGGAGACCGTTAAGCGCCACTATTGGTCAACACCTTGGAAGTCGCTTACACGAACACATCGGTTCGTCATTGTGCCTACTCCTTCGATCGTTGTCGTAATTATGTCGCCGTCAGAAAGGAACTTGCCCTGCGCGGCACCGATTCCGTCTGGAGTACCTGTGAATATGATGTCGCCCGTCGTAAGCGTTGTTATGCCCGAGAGGTAACTAATCAAAGTTGGAACGTCGAAGATCATCTCTTTAGTACTCGAGTCTTGACGAATCTCGCCGTTAACAGCCGTAACAATTCGCAGATCATCTGGGTTAATGACTTCATCAACCGAGACAAGTGTTGGTCCGATTGGGCCAAACGTATCGAAGGATTTTCCTAGGTCGAAGTGAGGCGGGTTTGCAGAGTATTGGACCATTCGGTCAGAGATATCCTGGCCAACCATTAGACCAAGTACGTGTTCCCATGCGTCTGCCTTAGGAATATCTTTGCCTCCCGTTCCGATCACAACTACGAGCTCTCCCTCGTAATCACAGAAATCGCTTCGAATCTCAACATCAGCGTTTGGGCCGACGAGGCATGACGGAAACTTGGTGAAAACCACCGGAGTCGATGGAGTCTCCATTCCCCCCTCTTGAACATGCATCTCGTAGTTGAGCCCAACTCCGAAAACCTTCTGAGGGCTCGGCACAGGCGGCCCTAAATCAACGTCAGCAATAACTCTCCCGGGGGGGTTGCCGCCGAGACGGAACAACAGCGATGCCATCTCATCCGGTTTCATGAGCGCCGCCATCAGGTCTGGACCAAACTCGCCGTCACTAACCTCCTCAAGGTCGAAGAACTCCGCTCCTAAGACGAGCGCTGCGCGCCCTGCGATGTTCGCTAGATGAAATCCCATTTCGGTCTCCTCTGAGGCAGATTCGAGGAATATTACTTTCCTATAGAATATATGATAGTGGACCGTACTCAACTATGGGAGGCTGAGACGATGCGCAATGGAGTGAGAATTAGTTCTGGGAAACAGCCAGTAACCCTGACCGAGTGGGCCGAGAGTCAGATCCGAGCATCGATTATGGAGGGCGAACTGCGGCCAAGCGAGACACTCGTCATCTCGAATCTCGCCGAGCGGATGGGCATCTCTGCCACCCCACTGCGTGAAGCGCTTCGAAAGTTGGCGGCAGAGGGCCTCGTTGATCTCCAATCGCACGGATCTGCGCGCGTCTCCGAGGTGAGCCTTCAGGAGGCAAATGAAATCTATGAGTTGCGCTTAATTCTTGAGCCCATTGCCCTAGAGCGATCGGTGACCGCTGGAGATGAGGATTATCGAGAGCGCGTAAGTGCGGCTTGGCGGATGCTCGAGACCGAGCCCATAGCAGCACCCCACCTTCACACCTCTTTTCACCGGACTCTCCTATCAAACTGCGACTCAAAATGGCTGCTGCGTTTAGCTACGTCACTCTCCGACCGATCCGCGTTGATAGTGCAGGTAGGACTACCCGAACGCCCGACGAACTACCGCACCGCGGAGGTGCATCACACACTTATGGAGCGAGTGATTGCCGGGGACGCTGCGGGAGCCGCTGAGGAATTGAGTCTGCACCTACGCACAACACTCGCCGCACTTCACTACGTGCTTAGCGGTTCAGGTGGCGCAGCAAACTAGCGCCGTAGAAATGCGACTCAGTCGTCTATTACTTCGACCCCGAGTTCGCGCAAACGTTCTATCTGCGCCTTCATCGAATTAAGCATTCAGGGCCAGGCTCTTCGCCGACTATAAGTGCTCCGCGGTAATACACTGTCTCGAAAGAATCGTCCGAGCACTCAATCTCGGAACGAATGGATTTATCACTCATTCTCGGAGCACCTCTTCGAATAACTCTGGGCCCAACTATGGACCCAACTAAGGCCCCAAATGCGGTTCTGGGACTCTCTCATCGTCTCGGGAGTGGGCGCTGAGGGACTCGAACCCCCGACCACTGCGATGTAAGCGCAGCGCTCTACCAACTGAGCTAAGCGCCCCGAGCCCTATACCGTAGACGGCAGAGCCCGCTCATTCGCAACCAACCAAGGACTGAGGCACCTTTGGGTGAATAGGCGAGGGCGCAACAACCAATCACGCGAAGCCCGATGGACCGCTGGTGGGTCGGTGGCTCGGCTTAGGGCACCTCGGGGGGAAGGTGCCCCGCTGCCGTACCGTCACCTCCGACCCACCACTCCCGCGGCGGGGGATTTATTACGCTTTTAAGCGCACTCCTTATGCGCTTCTTGCCTCTAGTAATACGTCCTGAGGGCGTATCTCCGAGGGGAGAAACTCAGGCGGCCGAATCTTTGGCGGCCTCCCTCGATTTCTCTTCTGGGCTAGGACCTTTCCGTTTGCGAATAGTTCACCTCCCCATACTCCAGTCGGTTCACGGCGCGTTAACGCCCCATCGAGACAGGACTCGCGTACTCGACAGTCCTGACAGAACGAACGAGCGCGCGCAATGTCATCTAACTGCTCCGAGAAGAAGAGCTGGACAGTCTCACTCGATCCAGATGCGCACTTGGCATCAGACCTCCACGCCTCCGGGTCGAAGATGTGAGAACTTCCTAGCGACTCGAGTCCTCTAATGGTTGCTGACTGCATGTTGTTCTCCTTCTGTGTCTTTTGTTGGTTAGTTGTTATTGGTTGGCTTGATATTTGAGAGAGTTTTCGGTACGGAGGCAAATAGAAAAAGCCGCCGGGGAGATCCCCGACGGCTTAGGCGAAAATTGCCTAGATGTTGGCTCCTACTTAGGAGCTCAACCGGTGCCGTCGGGGTCGGGCAGGCTTCTGGTTAAAGCAATACGCCGGTGTGGCATATGCATTTGTCCAGGTGCCTGCCGAGACATGCACTCGCGAAATGGATAGCCACGCAGAGGCGCGCGGCGCTACGGCGATTGCCGCTATGCCGGTGTGCTGCGTGTTGCTGATCATTCGAGTGCTTCCCGTTACGGCTGGACCACTAGCGGTTGCTGTGTGCCCTTTGTTGCCTTATAAGGAAACCAGAGTTTGGGTACCCAATGCAACCTATTTAAATTCTTTGATTATTAGTGCCTATATCTAGACGGATAGAGGGGTTATCGGAGAGGGGCTTGGCAATTTCGTTTGCTTGTCACACCCCTATATTAGAGTCGAACATATGTTCGATGAACTTAAAAACGCAGTCACCCACCTCCGAGAGATCACTTTACGTATTGATGTAGATGTGATCGATGGGAAGGCCGCAGCCGAGTTGGTTCGGATCTCAGAGGACGCACGCCGTGTGATTGATGGTCTACGCACCTCTGCGATCGGGCGAGTCGGCACGACAGAGGTATGGCGTGTTGGGGGCTCAAAAAACTCGGCAGAGTGGGTAGCACTCCATACGGGCGCCCCAATCTATGAAGCACAGGCCGTGGTGATACTCGCCGACCAACTTCGTCACCTCCCCCAGACCGTAGAGGCCATGAACTCTGGAAGGATCTCCACAGCTCAGGCAGTAGAGGTAGCACGCGGCGCTACCGCAGAGCCACATTCCGAGGAGCGCCTCTTAAACCTCGCTAAATCTGCGACAGTACGAACCCTGCGCGATGAAGCATCACGCGTCATAGCAGCCGCCACAGACGAGGTAGAGCGCCACAAACGAATACATAAAAACCGTTCTCTAAAATCGTGGATCGACCCCGACGGTGCCTTCAATTTGAAGGCACAAATGACGGTTGCTAATGGTGCGCTAGTGATGGCGGCTTTAACCCCATTCCAAGACGAGATATTTAAGGCAGCACGTGAGAGTGGCGAGTACGCGACACCTGAGGCTTACGCAGCTGATGCTTTGGTGGCACTCTGTGAGGCGAAGACTGTGGGTGCTCAAGGTCTGAGCGCGGCAAAATCAAACCGCTCTAGTGCTGTAATGAACATTCGCATCGACATAGATGCACTTAAGCGTGGGCATACCGAGGACGGCGAAGTCTGCGAGATCGCTGGAGTCGGCCCGATACCTGTTGCTACTGCTACCGAGTATCTGGGGGAGGCATTCCTCAAACTCCTGGTAATAGATGGAGTAGATATCAAGACGATTGCGCACATGGGCAGGGCAATTCCGGCGCCATTGCGCACCGCTCTCGAGGAGCGTGATCGCGTCTGCCAGGTACCAAAATGCGACGTAACGCTTGGTCTAGAGATAGATCACATCAAACCCTTCGCTGAGGGCGGCGCCGCGAGCCTCGAGAACCTCGTAAGACTCTGCAAGCGACATCATCTCCAAAAAACACACGACGGATACCGGCTCGTGAAGCTCGCGATGGGGTGCGGCACTGGGCCACCGTCAAAAAACTCGCCACCTAAATGGGAGTGGCGCGGCCCACCAGATAAGCAAAACAGAGGGTCTTGATTCAACAGGGTCTTGATTCAACAGACGTTGAAACACGCGTTCTCAAGACGCGAGTATTAAAACCTACGGCAATGCAGGTATGCCGCTTTAGGAGCTCGCGTGACCTATGAGCCGACGCAACTCTGGGTGTACGCCGGGAGGGGCGACAACTATGTCCCCAGTTTGAAGCCAATCCGAGTCGTCTCCGTGCCAATCGGTGACAACACCACCAGCTTCACGAACAATTACTCCACCTGCAGCGACATCCCAAGGGCCGAGTCCGAGCTCGAAGTATCCGTCGTATACCCCTGCTGCCGTCCAGCAGAGATCAAGGCTCGCAGCACCGACTCTGCGAAGGTCCTCAACCTCGCTCTGAACGCTTGTAAACGCCTCTAGGTAACGAGAACGCAGATCTTTGCGACGAAACGGGAAGCCCACTCCAATGACTGCTCGAGATATTTCACGAGAACTAACCGTGATCTTGAGACCGTTACAGGTTGCTCCCCCACCGAGTCGAGCAGAGTAGGTATTGCCGAGCATTGGAGCATGCACGACTCCTACAACTGGCCGACCCTCAGCAACAAGACCGATCGAGACCCCAACCGCTGGGTGGCCGTGGAGAAAGTTCGCGGTACCGTCGAGTGGGTCAACGAGCCAATGCATATCGTGAGCGCGCTCCCCTCCCTCTTCCTCGCCGTGTACCGGTATCCCTGGGGCAAGCTCCTCTAGGACCCTGCGCACCATGCGTTCACTCTGCATATCGGTATCGGTTACCCAGTCACCCGGCGACTTCTCGCGCACATTTACTGGAGACTGAAACGAAGCGAGCACGAGTTCGCCACCAGCGAGCGCAGCGGATGTTGCAGCACTAAGTAGAGTCTCAAGATCAAGAATGCTCATGAGGTTGCGTTTCTCAAGCTCTCTAGCAAACCTTGAGTTCCGGCAGCTAGTACCTGGCGCCGAGCCATCGGGTCAGCGGTATCTAGCGCTCTACCCTTTGCATCAAGAGTAATTGCGCCTGCCTCAGAGCACATCAGAACGCCGCCGAGGTAATCCCACGGCGCGTGCCATGAGGCGACATCCAAAAAGCCATCTACTGAACCGCATGCCACATCGCAGAGAGCAAGGGCCGCAGAGCCAAGTACACGGAATTGTTTCCATGGGAGGACGAGTCCCGGAAGGCCAGAGAGGGCAATCACGGAGTCCTCGACTCGCTCTACATTGCTTGACTGAATGCGCTCGCCATTACGGGTGGCACCCTCACCCCTAACGGCACGGAAGTGAACACCTGTCTCTTGGTTCACAACTACTGCAGCGAGCAGACCTCCCGCATCCATAGCGCAGATTGATGTTGCCCAGTAAGGAATATCTCGTGCTGCATTGCTCGAGCCATCGACCGGGTCGATTACGACAATGATCGGCGAGGAGCGATCTCCACTCAGCCCAGACTCTTCACTCATTATTGCTACGGGGAGCTTGGAGAGAACCCCGAGCGCAGCCTCATCGGCGGTTAGGTCAATCGCATACTGCCCCGGCTTTGTGGTGCGCGCCCTGCGACCTGAACCGCGTACATTGCGCAGCGAAGCATTCACAGCAGCCCCCGCTGCGTCAAAAGCCTCAATGAGAAGTTTTGTATCCATCCTCGAGAGTCTCGCAGAGATAGAACGCTGAATCGGTACGCCCTCGAGATTCTTCCCATCTGCTTTATCGAAGAGTCCCGATTAGCGACTCCGCATCTTCTCGTATTGTCAGAAACAATGGCTGCTAAATAGCGAGAATCTCCACGACTTCGGTGTAAACCGGCATCCCGGACTCCCGAGCCCCATCACCCGCAGCGAATAAGACATTGCCCTCGGGGAAGAAGACCTGGGCATTCCCAGCGCGCATTACCGACTCCCTTAGGTTGCCGACCATTCGACCATGGCGTGAGCGCACCTCAACCTGGTCGCCATCGGATAGACCCAGCATCTCGATATCGGAGGCCGCCAACAGCACAGAGCCTCGAGTGGCGCCGGTGAGAGCGTCCTTATCCTTGAAAATCATCGAGTTGAACTGCTTACCTCGACGCGTAGAGAGTAAAAACTTTCCCTCTGGAGGCAGCACTATCGATGGAGTCACGGGAGTGAACTTCGCCCGCCCGCTCGGCGTTGGGAAGACCCCGTCTGCAGCGAGCATCGGCCCGCCCCACTGCACTGAGTCGCCGAGGTTCTCGAGATTCTCAATCCCTGCATACAACGGAACAACGCGCGCTATCTCGTCCCTGACCGACTGTGCATCTGGGAAATCCATTAGGTGAGCGCGAGACGGATCAATTCTGCGCGCGAGGTCTCTAAAAATCATCCACTCGGTTCGGGCCTCTCCGATGCGTGGACCTCGCACCTCTGGGCCATACACAATGCGTCGCTCGGTAGTCGTCTCCGTACCTCCACCCGGCTGTTCATAGCGCGTGCACGCAGGCAGGAGCAGTACCTCTTCGCCCGGCTCAACAAGCATCTGAGTAGTAATAATTATGTCCTGATGCACTCGAAGCGGTACTTGCTCAAGAGCATGGAGTGTCAATACAGGGTCAGGTAAAACATCTAAGAAGTTTCCACCGCTCGAGTAGAGGACATCAAGCTGTCCTCGCTGAGCAGCGATCAGCATCTGCTCCGCGCTCAAACCGTCAGTTGGGGAGACAGCAAATCCGTAGGTCTCCGATAGCGCAGCAGCGGATGCTTGGGAGATCGCCACACCACCAGGAAACGCTGTTGCGTAGGCCCCCATCTCGGCCCCACCCTGCACGCCGGAGTGACCCCGAATAGGCATGAGCCCAGATCCAGACCGCCCCACGTTTCCACGAGCTAACGCAAGATTTACAATTGACTCAACATTCTCAACACCATGTTTGTGTTGAGTAATCCCCATCGACCAGACCAGCACGGCGCTCGCAGCATCCGAGTAATAACTCGCGAATCTCTCCATCTCGGCACGGCTTGCCCCGGATGCCTCGACTAGATCGTCGAATGACTGACTCTCTAGTTCGGCAAGCAGCTCGGCGAAACCTTCGGTGTGTTCGCGTACAAAATCGCGATCGATTCCTCCGTTGGCAAGCAGTACCTTGAGGACTCCATTAATAAATGCGCTATCTCCCCCGGTATGAACCTCAAAGAAATCATCAGCGATCTTCGTACCGAATGCAGCGCTCTCAAGATTGCTTGGAACCCAGTAGTGCTCTAGCCCCGGCTCGCGAAACGGATTTACAACTAGCACCTTTGCTCCGCGCCTTCGGGCTAAGTAGAGGTATTTCATGAAGACTGGCTGCGCATTAGCGACATTCGCTCCAAAGAGCACAATGAGCTTGCTGTTGATGACATCAGTATACGAACACGTTGTAGCACCGAGCCCAATGGTGGCTTTTAGCGCAACCGTCGAGGGCGCATGACAGACGCGCGCAGCATTATCAACATTGTTAGTGCCCACAAAGCGCATAAACTTCTGCGCTACGTAATAGACCTCGTTTGTAATCCCACGCGCTGTTAAATAGAGCGCCGATCGGGACGGAGGGGCCGATCGCATACGGTCCGCAACTAGATCAAGTGCTTCATCCCAACTGATTCGAGTGAATCCGTCCTCCCCGCGGCGCCTAAGCATCGGGTAAGGAAGTCGCCCTAGGTTTCGCAACTCCGCTCCATCAAGTTCGCGCAGAGCCGGAACATCTTCGAGGAGTTTTGGATCAAGAGCCCGCATCGTGTTGATCTGAAGAAGCTCTAGACGTGTTGTGCAGAGGTGCACACCCTCAATCGTCCAGTCATGAAACCCTGCAACACCGAGAGCACATCCGTCGCATACTCCTTTAGAGAGCAGCCGCCAAGCGTAGGGAAGATTTCGACGATGGCTCCAGAAGATGCGCGCCATGTCACTAAAGTGCTTTGGCTTCTGCCTCCCCACTCCATTAGGGGCAAAGCCAACCCAGAGACTGCTCCGAAGGCCTCTCCCCGTGCGTATTTTGGCGGAGCCGCTCCAGGCCATCTCAGAGCCCCCCAACTATTCGCTCGGCCCCGGCGTATACCGTCGCGCGTTCGTCGCGGACAAACCCAATAAGGGTCTGCCCCATCTCGCGCGCCACCTCAACCGCAAGGCTCGTCGGCGCTGATATGGCGACCACGACAGGTATCCCAGCGACAGCGGCTTTCTGCATAATCTCGAAACTTACTCGCCCACTGACGGCGAGAATTGATGGCAAGGAGATAGATGCGTCAAGAATCCGCTCGCCTATGACTTTGTCGACAGCGTTGTGTCGACCAACATCTTCTCTACTCACGAGCAGTTCGCCATCAGCACTAAATAAGGCTGCAGCGTGTAGTGCACCAGTCTCATCAAATATGGGCTGGGCGCCACGTAGAAGTGCCGGAAGAGAAAGCACGGTCGCCGCAGTAATAGTTGGGCCCTCAGCGAGGCGATCTGCTGAGACGACCACGTCCTCTAGCGCTGCTTTTCCGCAGATCCCGCAACTAGAGGATGAGAGGAACACCCGCTCCCGCTGCGGTGGAACGAAATCTAGACGGGTACGAACAGTAACGATGTTGTACTGCTGCTCCTCGCTACCCTCGGTGCAGTAGGCCACGCTCTCGAGGCCCCCAGAAGATGCAAGCAGACCTTCAGAGGAGAGAAAACCAACGGCTAAAGCGAAGTCGTTCCCTGGGGTACGCATCGTTATCGCTACTGCTTGCCCTACCTGACCGGGTCCGTGAGCACGAATCTCTAGTGGCTCCTCGATCACTAATCGATCACGGGTCTCTCGTAACTCACCGTTCTCAATGACAGTGACCAGGGCTGGTGCAACGATGCGCCGAGATGTCATGAGTGGGGTCCTCGGTCTCGGTACGCCTGCAGGTCCTCGGGGGTGTCGATATCGTTAAACGCGAACTTCTCAGAAGAGCGTCCCCACTCTGTTTCATTGAGTATCTCAACAACACAGGTATCCAGAAGCGACCGCATGGATCTCCCGCCGCTCTCCCACACCGCCGGAGCTAGCGCTCGAGTCTCAGCGCTATATCTCGCACAGAGAGTCTGGAGCTGCCCATCTGCAAACGGGACAACCGATTGCTCGCTCTGGTGATTCACAAGTGCTCCAATTAGGCCGTCGCCAATAGCGGGCATATCGCAGGCCATAAGAATGAGTGGAGTCCCTTCATCAAGCATTGCGCTACCTGCAATAAACGCAGCAAGCGGCCCAGCGCCAGGCTGATCCTCGAGTGCACGCTCAAGGTCTGTATAACCGGGCCCAACCTCAATCACCCGAGAGCAGCAGCGCTTAAGTAATTCTGCAGTCCTCTGTGCGATTACTACTCCATCGATCTCAATCAACGCTTTAGGGCTACCCATACGACTACTCGCGCCGCCGGTTAAGAGGAGCGCTGGAATCGACACACTCCGAGGTTAGTGGAGAAATGACTCCGGTTTAAGCCTGTGGAGCGTGCAGGAGGTAACTAGCGACTTCCCACCTGCCCATGCGGCGAGCCATTCTCACTTCGTTATGTATCTGACCAATCGAAGAGCGAGAATCATCCGCTGCCTGCAGGAGAGTCAGCGAAGTAATAGCAACCGCTACTTCTCCGGATACTGCAACCTCATCTACTTTCGCCTCTGAGACAAGATTGGTCGGGTGCAAGCCTTGCGCGTAAACAGTCTCCTTCTTTACTACAAACTCGCGCTTAGTTAGACCGTCGCGCATCGAGGGCCCGGAGAGTGCCCAAATCGTAGCGAAGTCGAGGCGATCCCAGGCGAGTTCATATGCAATCGCAAGATCCGATGGAGACGGGCCCGGCTCTAAAGCAAGGATAAGTATCATCGAAGCAATAAGAGACGCAATTAGCAGGACGACAACCAGCTCGGTCATGCAGCGCTCGCTGCTGCATGGTCAATCAATTTGGCAAGATCAAGATCAAGTACTGAGATTCCGCCAGCGTCATGAGTAGTGAGCGTGACACTTACATTGCGCCAGCGCAGATCGATATCGGGGTGGTGGTCCGCTGCCTCTGCAAGAAAACCAATGCGAACAATTAGAGAGATCGCATCTGCGAAGGATTTACTCTCGATGGTGCGTCGCAGAAACAACCCGTCCCTGTTCCACTCGGGGAGGAGCGCAACTCCTTCTGCTATCTCGGCTTCGGTTAGTGCAATCGGTCTCGGCATAACCCCATTCTCTGCCCAACGCGCGTCGCGCGCCAACTATGGGATGAAGGTATGGGGTAAAGGTATGCAGAGAGGCACACTCAAACCCAGGATCAGCCGAACCAACCGACTATGTCCACAATCACATGGACACTGCCAGTGTTGTTATAGAGCGAGATCGCACCTGCAGAGCCGATTGGTACAACTACGAGATTAGGGGCCGTCTCTCCCGTGAATATATTGAGATTTGAGGCTAAGGGTCGCAGCACCCCGGCAGGTGAAGCAGTTAGAAAAGTAGGGGCATCTGAGCGTGTGGCGGTCAGATTGAATACGACGGCTGTCGCCCATGTTGGTACCCCGGCGACCCCTCCAATTGTGAGAGAGCGAGACTCGCCCTGGGTAATCGGTGCGTTGCTGTCACGAGTATCAAGCACACGCACAGGTGCCTGAGCAACGAAACTGTCACCTGGATCAGCGCCGTACCAACCAACTACATCTGCGACTACCTCGACATTGCCGGTGAGATTGAATAACTCGACCTTGCCATCCGCGCTCAACGGAGCGATTACTAGATTTGGGCGCGTTGCCCCCTCATACCAGTTAAGGCTTGAGGCTTCAGGGCGCACCTCTCCAGATGGCCAAACAGTAAGGAACGAGGGTGCGGTGGAGTCGGTAACAGTGACGTTGATCACTGCAGCCGTTGCTCCGCTAGCAGGGACCCCACCATGCCCAGCAACCGTTAGCGAACGCGTCTCACCCGACCCGAGTGGTGCGTCTACTGAGCCGACTGCGCTACGTGTGTCGAGTATTCGAGCTGGAGAAAGAGCGTGGAACTCACTTCCACCCGCGCGCTGCACCCCACCGTCGTCGTACCAACCGACGACATCGACCACAAGGTCGACTGAACCTACAGCGTTAAAGAAACTAACCGCGCCATAAATCCCAAGCGCTGTCTGAGCAAGATTGGAGCGCGTCTGGTTCGGGAGCCAGTTAAGAGTCGAGGCAGTTGGGCGAGAGAATCCGGCGGGTGAGACTGTTAGAAAGGATGAGGCAGTTCCACCTGTGATCGTTATGTTTGCTGCAACGGCACTCACCCCCGCAGCTGGAATACCTGCAGTACTGAGCATCCCTAGGGCTCTCGTCTCGCCTTGGCCGATAGCACCGCCCGAGACACGTGTGTCGAGAACCCGCACTGGGGATATTGGGTGGTACCCGCCGGACGGTAGCCAAGTTAAAGCAAGGGAGACTCTCCCTGCAGCTGCGCCTTTTCCTGCGACCGCTATCAGATACCTCTCCCCTGCAAGCGCTGTGAAGGAGACGGCACTCGATGTACCGCCAGAAATATTGTCCGACGAAGCAACCTCCGCGAGAGCACTTACCGTTTCGCCTGTGTAGACACCCAATACGGTGTCGATCGATGATCCGATGGTCGCTAACCCGAGCGTTCCTGCGCTAGGAGCTGTGAAGAACCACCAAAGTGATCCTGCGCTAGTTACACCTCCGTGGAGAGGCTCGCCCACCTCGCGAGTCCCATTAACTGTGGAGGCACTGACAGGAGACGACAACGCTGGTGATAGCGGTAGTGCGCGAGCGAATGCATCCAAACCTATCGCTGTCCAGATATCAATTCTAGGCTTTCCATAGGAGTCTCCGGATGGAACAGAACCTGTGGCAGAGAGGCGCGCTGCAGTCTCGCTGAGGGTGGCGTTTGGATAGGCAACCCGCAGAAGAGCGAATGCTCCAACAACATGTGGAGTCGCCATGGACGTACCAGTCGAGCTTGCGTAACCGCCCCCAGGCACAGACGAGATGATCGACTCCCCGGGCGCAAAATATGACGCCATGGAGTTGCGGTTTGAGAAGGAGGAGACAACATTCGAGTTGTTAACACTCCCTACGCCGTATACGCCGGTCATGCATGCAGGGAAGGCAATGCTGCCCGAGCTCCCCTCGTTACCAGTAGCAGCGACGGTTGCAATCCCAACAGAACGCAGACGATTGACTGCTGCCATGTACCCGGAGTTCGTGGCGTCGGAGTCACAGGTTGCGCGATCGGAATAAAGCGAGAAGCCAAGGCTCAGATTTACCGCCGCAATTGTAAAGTTTTCTCGCTGCGCGTATACCCAGTCGAGACCGGCCATCTGATCAGAGGTCCAGGAGACGATCGAGCCGTTATAAGAGGAGAAAATCTGTACGGCTAGCACTGTCGCTGACGGCGCAACTCCTTTTCGAGACGAAGTATCTCCAGCGGCAATTCCAGCGACATGGGTCCCGTGGGAGCATTGGTTGGCGAACGTGCACGGCGCACCTGAACCAGATCCATACATGACTGTCGAGTTATTAGGGCAGTTACCACCGCGCGAAAAACACGCCTCCCCGACGACTTTGCCCGCAAGCATTGGGTGCGCTCCATCAACACCAGTATCAAGAATCGCGACGGTGGCCGCGCGCCCAAGAGCACCTGCATCGCGCGCTGCAACACCGCCTATAGATGGAACAGAGTTGAGGAGCTCAATTGCTGCCGGCTGGTCTAGCGACACTCCGACAACACTGTCAGCAGACCGGAGTTTGTCTAGTCCTTCAACCCCGAGGGTTAATGCAAGAGCAGGAATTGACGCATATCGACGCGTCACCTCTGCACCGCTCCCCGCCAACTCGTTAAGCAATTGGGACTGGGCGTCATGAATGGTTGGGCTATCAGCATCGGTGGCAACCCGCACAATTACTGGAACTTCGCTCTCTCGAAGCGCAATGCGCCCGAGATGATCTAATTGATTTTTTACCCGGGCCTCGGCCACGGGGCCAAGTCTCGTCTCAGCCGCAAACGAGACCTCTCCCGCGAATGCGAACGCGACAAGGAGCACTAACGCCGCCGTAAAGACTCGCCGTGAGGCAAGCCCAGCAATGGGTCGAGCGATTGTCATTCCCTGATCACTCCTAGACAAATACTCCGGGACTCTTATAGCGAGATCATCGGCATGAAACTTGAGCGCCTGAAGGCCTGATCTAAGCAGTAATGCCCAAACTCAAGCCTGGATCGGTGCCGACCCCGCAGGAACTTAAGCATTGCCATCAATTCTCCTTGAGAAGAGCCTCAGAATCGAGGCTGACCGCAACTTTTCTCCTTGTTTAAAAGCAAGGCCAATGATAAAATTCGCCTCTTAGCGGCCGGGGGCACTGGAATGAAGATACGCGCGATCCACGTTGCACTCATTGCAGTCTTATTTGGATTAGGGACTGCCGCCGCGGAATTATGGAGTAACGAGCAGTTCAAAGGGTCTGAGTACGCTTCAATTGAGACTCGACCCTCCTCTCTACAGTCTCAGACCGATGAAGCCCGAGGCCTGGTTTACGACGGCCTAGAAATTCCGGAGGCAAACGGCCCGTGCTCGAGTAAGGGTTTATTTGTCCTCACTGGTACCAACACCTGCAGCCACGGGCCGGACCCTGCCGACGCGGCGTTAGGTCTTGTGAAAGACACTCCGGTTGACACAGTCTCGTCGGAAATACTACAGGCATACCCTCCCAAACCCCTCCTGTGCGGAGGCTCCGGAGTCACAGGTAAACGCATCCAAGTGATGTATGTAAGGGCAAGCGATGTCCCTGATCGCTTTGAAACATTTCTACCGTCCTTTAAATTCTGGGCCAAACGGGTAGATGACATTGTCTCAGCGAGTGCCGCCGAGACGGGCGGTAACCGCCACATTAGATTTGTTACGACTCCTGACGCAGATTGTGATTTGAGTGTCCTCAATGTGGTGGTGCCGCCAGACGCGGATGGCGACTTGACGAGCACGAAAGAGGCGCTCGACGACCTGGGATACAACTCCGTGAATCGAAAATACATGTTGTTTGTCGACGCCACCCATTACTGCGGAATAAGCAACACCGCAGATGACTCAACTCCGGGTCTGGAGAATCAGAGCAACTTTGGTCCAACATATGGGCGCATTGATAGTGGATGTTGGGGTTCATACGTTTCTGCTCACGAGCTCATGCACACCCTTGGAGGCGTGCAGCTAGACGCTCCAAACTCAAGTGGCAATTATCACTGCACAGATGAGTCGGACCGCATGTGCTACAGCGACGCACCGGGTTTCCCTGCAATGCAACAAATTTGCGACGAATCACACGAAGGCCTTTTCGACTGTAACCACGATGATTACTTCAACACTGACCCAGCGCAGGGCAGCTATCTAAGCACTCACTGGAACTCCGCGAATAACCAATTCCTGAGCCAGAGCATTGCAGCAGCGCCGAATGATAATTTCGCATCTGCCGCCGTACTCGTCGGCGCCGGTGGAACTGAAATGGGCACCACCGTGGGGGCGACCCAGGAAAGCGGCGAGCCAAGCAGCGCTGGTTCAAGAAACTCGATCTGGTATTCGTATACGCCACCAGCGAATGGCAAATTGTCCATTGATACGTGTGGGAGCACTTTCAACGGCCTCCCGTTCAATACCCTTTATGTTGTCTACACCGGAGCCTCAGTTAATGCGCTGACTCCAAAAATCGCGAGCGGAAATTTGTGTGGAGAGGCAATAAAGGGCTTGAACACATCGGTCCAAGCGGGGGTCACATATCGAATCAAGGTCGACGGTTACGCCTGGGAGGTCGGCTATGTCGTATTAAATTGGAGCTTTGCCCCCGCTAACGACATGTTCGCATCTGCACAAACGATATCCGGCGGGGCGGGTAGTGCAGCAGGATCAACAGTCGGGGCGACTATTGAGACCGGCGAACCAGCGACAGGGGTCGGGGTAGAACACTCGATCTGGTACTCATTTACTGCGCCAACGAATGGCTCCCTGTCACTCGATACTTGCGATAGTGCAGATCTCGACACGTTAATGCTCGTGTACACAGGGAGCGCAGTGAATGCCCTAACTACGTTTATCGGCAACGACAACTCGTGCGGCCTTAAGTCAAGACTCCTGACTCAAGTGACGGCCGGAGTTAAGTACAGCATAAAAATTGACGCATTTTCGGGGGCGGTTGGAGCTACAACACTGACATGGTCATTTACGCCGGGCAACGACAATTTTGAGTCGTCTAATGCCCTTTCAGGTGTCACGGGAGTGTCATTTGGTTCGAATATTGGTGCTACTGAGCAGCGAGGAGAACCAGTCATTAGTTATGGCAGCGGGGCCTCTGTTTGGTACTCATATGTTCCCCAGTTGAGTGGAGAGTTGACGCTGGAGACATGCGGAAGCGGGTTCGACACTTTATTGGGGCTCTACACATCTACTGCACTACAAAGTAGCGTTCTCTCGCTCGCAACGGTCGCTACCGACGACGATTCATGCGGTAACCAAGTATCACGGACAACAACCGCCGTCTCCTCTGGCGTTCCTTACAAGATCATGATCTCAGGGTTTGGCGGGGCGACCGGCTCCATCAAACTCGCATGGTCTTTGATACCAACCGCAGCGGTCGGTAATGCAACTGTGGTTGAAGGAGACGGGGGAAGCGTTTTCATGATCTTCCCTGTACGTTTGTCAGCACCCTCGCCCTCACCAGTAATACTTTCTTACTCAACATCAAACGGGTCGGCGCAGATAGCAGTGAAACCAGATTATGTGGCGGCAGTCTCTAAGAAATTGACAATACCGTCTAACAAGACTGGAGGGGTCATCAAAATTGTTATCAACGGGGACGGGCAGACTGAACTCGATGAGGTATTCACTGTCAATATCACGTCACCAATTGGCGCTTTCATCTCTAATGGCACCGGTACGGGCACGATCCTCAATGATGACGCATCATCGACACCGGTCGTCCGAATAGGAGATGTTGCCGTAGTTGAAGGCAACGCAGGGAGTTCCACTGCCGTATTCGATGTGACATTAGAGCAGGCCTCGAACGGAGTCGTCTCCGTGGCGTGGGCCACCGCTTCTGATACCGCAACCGCCGCGAGCGATTTCACGCCGGCATCTGGAGTGTTGTCATTCCCTGCCGGGGTGACCTCCAAGACAGTAAGCATCAACGTTATAAGCGACAACGTAACTGAATTCGACGAAGAATTTTTTGTGAATCTCCCTGCATCTAGTGGCGCTCTTATCGGAGATGGCAGCGGAGTCGGCACAATAATTAGCGACGACGCCTCTCCTGTGACTGCTATTAGCATTGGCGATGTCACACTTTTTGAAGGCGACTCCGCTAATCACGTAGCGACCTTTACCGTTACTTTGGCGACACCATCCCTCACTCAGGTGAGCGTTGTGTACAAGACATCTGCGTATAACGCAGCGGCTCTCAAGGACTACTTAACAACAAACGGAACTCTAAAAATTCCAGCCGGGTCGGTGACCGGGTCGATTTCCGTACCGATAATTGCAGATGGACTCGATGAAGGCGATGAGATGTTTCAAGTGACACTCGCAACGCCAAGGGGCGGCGCAACGCTCGGGCGATACATTGGAACTGGGAAAATTATCGACGATGACTCGCCCTCCGCCGTGATGAGCATCGGAGAAGGAAGCGTGATTGAAGGGCAAGACGGCTCCTATGCGGTAACTGTGTCGATCACACTCTCACAGCCGCAAGTTGTCGCATTCTCGGTTGTAGTCAACACATCGAACGGATCTGCCAGCAGCCTTGACTTCACCGCAGTAGTCAACAAATTAGTCATTATCAAACAAGGCGCCACCAATTCGACCTTCACGATCAATATCGCAGGGGAGAAAATCGTCGAGGGCTCTGAGTCCTTTACTCTGGCAATCTCGAATCCCTCAAATGGTGCAACTCTCGGACGTTCAACCGGGACGTACTCCATCTCCAACGACGACTCCTAGCAAGGCAAACTCTGTTGCGAAGGCGCAGGTTTGAGGAGCCGCGTATAACCATTTTGGATTAATGGTTTGACAACTCTGAACACCCTTGTGATACGGTGTCGGAATCATCAAGACGATCTGAGGGACTTGGCCCGTTGAAGATCACCAACCGATTTCAAGTCGGTGGTAACGCCAAGATCGATGAGGAGCAACAACATGAGTAAAGAAACCGTCTATGCACCCGGGCATTCCGTGCATTTCATACAAGCACGAAAGGCTCTAGAGGAATCTGGGCAATGGCAGTTAGTGAGCGTTATTGAGATAGGAGAAGGTGTTGTCACGCTTCAATTGAGTGGCGACATTGCCATCTGCAAATGCAGTGACACCACCCGGCTGCGAGAGCTGTTCGATACAGGACGAGTACCGGTGAACCAGAATGGGCGTGTCGCTATTTTGGCACCACACAACGTATTGATCATCCCCTGTGCAGACGAAGACAAGATCTTCCCGCGACAAGCACCAATTAATGCGCTGGTCAATTACGTAGAAGATGGTGCCGCGTTGTGGTCACCAACCACAGATGGTGCATGGCACCTCTTCTCAGTTGCAGTTGATCTGCAACCGCTGTTGAAGATTTAAGCACCTAGGTCTCAAATGCAGTGCGGCGGCGGGTTGTGGCCCAGGAAGTAGGGGATTTCTAATCGAGAATCGCCGACTTTCTCACTGCCTGTTCGCTGCACCCGAAGTGGATCATCAGCCGCCTCGGGGAGTGCCTCACGCGCTATGCCCTACTTTGGTGCATTCAGTGCAGGGATTAGGTACATACCTGCGAGTGGGGCCGGAAGGGATCGAACCTTCGACCGAGGGATTATGAGTCCCC
>CALQAT020000021.1:0-18537 GCA_943328625.2 Bordetella parapertussis
AACCGTTAGAGATTTGCCACACTCCATCAGCACTGCCCGAACTCGTCGCCCCAGTTGCTCGCTCGGGAATCGACGGTGCACTCGGCTCGTCTCCACTAAACAAATACCAACTAACGCCACCGATCAATGCAATTGCTAAGACCGCTAGGCCGATTAATAGGTTTCGTTTCTTCATTGCGCTACGACTCTAAAGGCCCCGCGCATTGACGGATGCACACGACAGAAATAGGTGTAAGTGCCGGTATCAAGATCACGCGGCGTACTCCATGTAAGGCGGTCGGCAGTCGGCGGGCCTGCTTTACCAAGCTCCCCGGAGTCGAATTGAATATCAGCGTTTGCTCGTGGGTATGCAATACCAGTGGAGCGATTACACGGGGCTTTGCAGGCAGTAATCGTGTGCCAAATCCCATTCGCTAGCGGAGCATCGATTGAGTTATCGAATGTGATGCTCTGCCCCTGTTTTACTGTTGGCACGGAGTCTGCAACAGTTAGGTCACCTCGTGCGTACACAAAATTCTCTATTTGAATATTCGTTACCTGCTCAACTTGGTTAGGGAGCTTTAGAGCATTAACAAAGTCTTTTGGAGCTGGCTTGCCTCCGTGGTGGTTGTTCTCCGCAAGGTGACCGTGAGTTAGCACTGCTTTCGTGCGGACGACTTTCTTAAATGGATCCGTGACGCGTCCCTTGACATCCTCTGCATCGGCGGCCCAGATCACCATGATGCCCATTGACTCATACCAAGATGCCTCTGAGGTGTCATAGGCAACCGTCGTCTCAAGCACATCGCCCTTCTTGAGATCAACGCGATAATTCTGTGGAGTCACCGTCATCGCCACATCCCAAGAGACTGCACCGGCAGGCTCGTAGTAAATCGCCTTGCTTCTAAATAGATGTGTTGTATCCGACGAACCAGGCTTGGCGGATCCCTTTGGAACTTTCGCACCATCGCGCCTGAGCCAAAGATCGTTGTATAAACCCCCTGGGTGGAGATGCCCACCCGCAGAGACCAAGACCATGTCGCGATCTACAGTCCACTCATTGAGCGCCTTGCCTGGGTAGGGACTTGTTGCTTGGTCAGGGTAGGTAAATACGCCATCCGTACCCGTTCCCTTATGCGCATCGAAGACGGGGTACACCCCACCGTTCTGAATATCCATCCAGATTGGCCGCGCTGGAATGATGGACTTTCCAGCCTTCGAGGATGCAGGGATGAAGTCGACGTCGTAGGTAACCCATACAACATCTTTCTTGGCGAGCAAGTTATGAAGCATGTAGTTAAAGAGCCATCGATCAGTCGTCTTATATGGATAGCCAAATCCATCTGGGAGGATTGTCGCGGTCTTCTCCTCACCTGCAGCGAAGAAGCGCTCTGGTGTCGCTGCCGTTGCATCCTTGTTGCTTACGTTTAGCCAGACACCGTGATGCAGGTGAATTACATCAACCGCGGGGATCGTTCCATCGGCCCGTCGAAGGTCAGGGCGAATTGCGGTGACAAAACCATCGACCTTGGGCTGCGGGATCCCTCGCGTGAAGTCAATGCTGTTCTGGCCAGGCAAGATCTCGAATGGCCCAACCTTGAATTGCAGGCGCTTAGCGCCAGGCGCCGGATCGTTGGAGGTGATCTTTGGAGCGGCTGCCTGCTTCGCTGCGGCTGGGCCGCCGAGCGCTAACAAGGTCGAGGCTGCGAGGACGGAGATGACGGTTAAGTTAACGAGCTTGGAGGGTTTTCTCATCCGAGAAACGCTATCCGTAGAGTTCGGAACGCAAGCATCGCAGCCCCGAAAATTGGTTCATTATTAGAAAACATTAAGGAATTACTCGCCTTCTACGAGCCAGCAAGGCATGCACCGTTGAGATTTCGAGGGAGAAACTCTTACCCCCGGAAGAAAACTCGTCGGGTCTGACACAATAGGGGGATGGAACCACAGGCTGAATACGTATTGCGCACCGTTGAAGAGCGAGGGGTTCGATTTGTTCGCCTCTGGTTTACCGATGTGCTCGGGTCACTTAAATCCTTTGCCATCACGCCGGCGGAGTTAGAGACGGCGCTCGAAGAGGGCATGACATTCGATGGATCTGCAATTGAGGGATACAGCAGAATTCAGGAATCTGATGTACTCGCCGTCCCTGATGCGAACACATTCGAGATCGTCCCCTGGCGCGGATCCGATGCACCTACTGCGCGCATGTTCTGCGACATCCAGCACTTCAACGGCAATCCGTTCCCTGGCGACCCGCGACACGTGCTTCGTCGAAACCTCGTTGCAGCGCGCGAGAAGGGCTACACATTCTTTGTTGGCCCCGAGATGGAGTTCTATTACTTCCACTCCTCGGATTTCCCAGAACCAGTTGACAACGCAGGATTCTTCGATCTGACGCATACCGACATGGTGAGCGAACTGCGGCGACACACAATCACGATGCTCGAGCACATGGGCATTCCAGTTGAGTACTCATTCCACGAGAATGGCCCGGGTCAGCACGAGATTGATCTGCGCTACAAAGACGCACTCTCCATGGCTGATGACATCATGACCTTTAGATTGATCGTCAAGCAGGTCGCTAGCGATGGTGGCGTTTATGCAACGTTTATGCCGAAGCCGATTCAGGGAGCATTTGGATCTGGGATGCATTGCCACCTATCTCTCGAGAAGGATGGCGTAAACGCCTTTGCGGATCCTGGCGATGAGTTTGGGCTCTCTCAGACCGGAAAGCACTTCATCGCAGGCTTGCTTCGCCACGCACGCGAGATAACTGCTGTTACAAACCAGACAGTCAACTCTTACAAGAGATTGATTCTTGGTTACGAGGCTCCGACCTACGTATCATGGGCGCGCAACAATGAATCAGCATTAGTAAGAGTCCCGCCTGCCAAGCGCGGCAGAGAAGACTCAACACGCATTGAGTTCAGATCCCCTGACCCGGCGTGCAACCCTTACCTCGCGTTCTCAGTGATGCTTGCCGCTGGCATGAATGGCATCGAAGAGGGTTACGAACTCCCGCCAGAGGCCACCCGAAACATCTGGGAGATGAGCGATGAGGCTCGAGAGGCAGCGGGCATCGGATCCCTTCCTCAGTCGCTAGATGAGGCGGTCACGATTATGGAGGGCTCCGAGCTAGTTAAAGAGGCGCTCGGAGAGCATGTATTTGAGTACTTCATTCGAAACAAGCGCGACGAGTGGAACTCTTATCGTCAGCAGGTAACTCAGTTCGAACTCGACCGTTACCTCTCCTCTATCTAAGTAACGATGATGGAACCAATACTCGTCTTTCCGGACCCAGCCCCAGCGCTACTAGCCCAGACTCTTGATCTCGCGGGCTATGCATGGAAAGCCGTCTCGAATGCGGCCGTTGCAACACAGCAAGAACCTAAGGCGGGGTGGGCTGGCGCCATCGTTGTAGCGGACGAAGACCCCGAGGCCGCGTTCTCACTCTGTCGAAGTCTTAGAAAACGCGACTCTGTATTGGAGCCGCTCCTCCTTCTCATCTCCGGGGCGCAGCTTGCAGACCTTGAACAGCGTGATGACCACTTCGACGACTTCTGCCTAACTCCATTCCACCCGCGCGAACTGGAGGCCCGACTCAAGCACCTCTTTCATCGCGCTGGGCGGGGACCGGCCGCCGAGATTCTTGAGTATGGGGATCTTGTTCTCAACCTCGAGACATACCAGGCTGCGTTTGGCGGAAATCCCCTCGACCTCACATACATGGAGTACGAGCTCCTCAAATTTCTAGCGACGAACCCTGGCAAAGTATTCACGAGAGAGCAGCTTCTCTCTCGCGTTTGGGGATACGAGTACTACGGAGGGGCGCGCACTGTCGATGTGCATGTTCGAAGACTTCGCGCCAAGTTGGGCGAGGAGCACGCCAGCCTGATTCACACAGTGAGATCAGTGGGTTACCGCTTCGGGCTCTCTCGTTTTACGCCGCACGACTAAACGTCTTTACGTAAACGTTCTATTGACAAAGCCTCAGGAGGGTTTGCCTTCATTGCGCTTATCTGCATCGTCGGCAAGCAGTAGCCCCATCAAGCCGCTCCACGCAGCTCCACCCAGCATTGTCCCTACGGGGATAGCAAAGATCATTACTAGAACAATTAATAGCGGTCCGATCATCGGTAAATCCTAACCCTCAATTGGCAAGTAAGCCCAGACTTCAATCTCGACACGGGCACCTGCTGGGAGTGCCGCGACCTGAATCGTTGAGCGCGCAGGGTGATGATCACCGAACGCCTCGGCGTACATTCCGTTTACAACCGCAAAATCAGCGAGGTCAACTAGAAAAACCGTCGCCTTTGCGATGTCGGTTAGCGCTCCGCCAACATCACCGAGAACCGCGACGATGTTCGCAATTACTCGGTTCGCCTGGGCAGCAATATCTCCCTCGACGAGTACACCAGTAGCAGGGTCGAGCGGGATCTGACCCGCAAGCACAACCCAGTCGCCCGCGCGAACTGCATGCGAATATGGACCCGCTGCGGGGGGCGCACTCGGTGTCTTCAATGGCTGTGCTGGCATTCTTCTCTCCTAAAAATTTTGACTGAAACTCTGACTTGAGACCATTCTGCTAGATCAAACGTAATTCTAGAGAATCCAAAATTTAAGCTACCGACGCAGAATACGTGCAGTTCGCGTCTCTCTTGCTGGGAAGGTTGTGGGGCGTGAAGCATCTGCGAGCAGAAGCGCATCCCACGCCGCTGCAGCAACGGCTGCGAATACCGCGTCTGAGGACCGCCCTCGAGGTGGGCCAGCCTCATCAACTATTGATATCTCAATCTCGGGAATGTCCTTGGCTCGAATCACGCCCAGAGAGCGAATAGTGAGATCTAGGGGTTCCCCTGTCTCTGGGTCTACGGCTAGCCCCTCGGTTAGCACCCAACCAAGAGCCATGTGAGCGGCGCCTGCAGCGTAAGAGCGCATAACGACATCATCTAGAGTGTCGCCAGCCGCTACCTTCACCTCAACCCTCTCAAGCTTGCCAGTATCAGAGTTGATCGTGACGCGAGCCCCCGCAATCGCGCCCTCGAAGCCCAGAACGCAACTATCTAGAAGCACTGAGGCAGAGCGAGCATCCTGAATAAGGCTGAGTCGATCTGCTCCTGCGGCTGTAAGTGCTCCCTCGACTAGTACCGCTGTCTCTGCCAACCCAAATGCTCGCAACGCACTACTAACCCGAAACACCGGAAGAGTCGCTGTATCCCAGACTGCATCGATACTGACTCCATACGGCGAGGCATTCTCCGCTGCTTGCCTAAGTCGAGACTCGCCGCCTGCTGCACATGTGCCTCGAATAGATACAACCCTTCCATCGAATTGGGCCGTAGCTGAGATGGGTGCTCTCTTTGCAGAGAAGCGCACTACATCTTCGCGCGACATCACAACCCGAACACTGCGCTGCAACCGATCTGCAAGGATCCGTGCTGCGGGCGGAGCAAGAGAATCTGCCTTGCCTCCGAAACCCCCTCCGTTACCGCGTGCCGTGGCTGGTTCTCCACCGGGCTCGCACCACGAAGCATCGGGCTCTAGGTACCCGGCGTCGACCCAAGATGTAGCCAAAGAGACTCCATTTAAAGGAGTATCGAGAGACGCCAGCGGTGGAGCATCATCGAGTGTGGTCCGACGCCCCTGAACCTTGCCAGCAATAGTGCGCGCATCGCGCAGCGTCTCAGCGACCACCCAAGCGATCCCCTCTGCCAACTCGGCCGAGACCTCAACCCCTGCCGAACGCGGCACCGCAACTACTGCGTCGCGCGGCGCCAAGTCATCAGCGAACTTCGCTCCACCAAGCGGCACGCTCGCGTCGACTTGTTGGGGCACGCCACCCTCAAGGGCTGCGCGCTCTGCTGCAAGGCTTAGGTCGCGACTCGGGTCAAGCGCTACAGGGGACTCAAGAGCATCTAACACGCTCTGCCAACCGGTACACCGGCATACATGTGCAGCGAGAGCGCGCTCCATGGAGGCTCTATCCACTCGCCCCTTCGCCACTGCCGAGGCACACCGAACGATTATTCCTGGGGTACAGAAGCCACACTGCGAGCCACCGGTTGCGACAAAAGAAGCGGCGCAGGCATCGCGCCAAACCGGCTCAAGTCCCTCGGCGGTAGTGACAGTTCTACCGATGATCCGATCTACAGGAGTGACACAAGAGACCCGGGCCTCGCCATCCACAAGCACTGTGCAGCAGCCGCATTGGCCCTGCGGCGCACAGCCATCCTTAACAGACATGACCCCGAGCCGTTCCCGAAGGACGCTCAGTAGGGATTCATTCTCGTCGACCTCGACATCAACCTCTTGGCCGTCGAGATTAAATAAAACGTGATGGGACACGGGGCACCTCCAGCGGCGACAATAGATGCATGTTGACTCCAGAACTCTCTCGACGTGCATTCATCGCTGCCGGTGGGGCTGTAGCCCTTGTTGCATGCACAGGGACGGACTCCTCAAAGGAGAAGAAGCCATCAAGCACATCGGGGAAAGGTGCAGGGAAGGAGGGGCTCCAGGCGTTACGCGTGTCGAGCGACCTATACGCCACTGATACTCCACAGCGTTTTGCATTTATCTTCACATTTAATGGCGAGTTCGTTAGCGAGGGAGATGCGACACTCGCCGTGCGGCAAGAGGCCGGTGCGTTCGGTGACGACCTACCTGCGACGCTCCATACCGAGGGACTCCCCAAAGGGCGCGGCATCTACACGCTCGATCTGATTCTAAAAACGGATGGGATATGGGAAGGTCGGGCCACACTTAAAGGTAAGTCCGTGAAACTGTTCTTCCAAGTATTGAAGAAACCTCTTGGCCCGATCCCTGGAGGTGCTGCACCAGCAGCGCCGTCGCCGACTGCAGAGGCAACACTCGGGGTCGACCCGATCTGCACCCGTGTCCCCGCATGCCCACTCCACGCTAAGTCTCTCGATGCTTTGATCGCAAAAGGCCGCCCCGTAGCAGTCATGTTTGCAACTCCAGCGCGATGCCAAACACAATTCTGCGGACCAGTGCTCGATCAACTGCTTGCGGTGCAGGGCGATTACTCAAGCGAAGTTGATTTTGTCCACGTCGAGATCTACGAATCAACTGAAGGGACCAACCTCGTCTCTACGATCTCCGCATGGGGAATCGACAGTGAGCCTTGGTTCTTTACGGTCTCCGCCGACGGGACAGTGCAGGAACGCCTAGATGGCGCTTTCGCAACAGATGAGATACGTGGAGCTCTCGACCGCCTCATCGCTTGATCGCGTAACGGCGACTCTAGGGATTAAGAACGCTTAGCCGCAGGCTTCTTAACGGCTTTTTTTGCAGCAACAGTCTTAATAACCGGCGCAGCCTGCTTCTTGGGTGCAGATTTCTTAACTGCCGTCTTTGCCGTCGTTGCTTTCTTTGTCGGTTTAGCAGGAATCTTTATCTGCTTTGTCCCAGCAAGGGCTTGGCGAATAGTCGCAAAATCTCCATCAGGAATCTGATGGAGGTTGCCTTGAAACGCCAGCTTCCAGTGCTTCGCCGGCCACTTCTGCATGTACTCGAGAGCCGGACCATGCATATGCGTTGGGATCCAATCCTCTTCTGCAGGGACCCGGTCGGCCTTGACCTCTACGCGCCACGGGTAATCCTCTCCGGGCTTAGAGAGCCATATGAGTTCGTGCTCCTCGAAACCCTCAGAGGTAATCGTCGCAGTCGCTGCGAATACCTGAACCGCAGTTACGTAGTAGAGGAGGTTGTCTCCCGGCTTCATGTTCTCCATGACGCGGCGGCGCTGACGCGACTTGAAACCCTGTTTTGTGAAACCAAGGTCAATCGTGCGCTGATAGTTATCCGCTGAGGTGACGACCATCCAACTAGTCATTTACCGAAACCATGTACCGAAACCATGTGATGAGAGAATAACTAGCGATGTTTAGGAGTCGCGAGTTATGAGAAAGAGGAGCCGCAGCCGCATGTGCGCTCTGCATTGGGGTTCGAGATGTTGAACCCTGCTCCCTGGAGTCCATCTTTGTAGTCAAGCGATGCTCCACCTAGGTGAAGAATGCTCGCTGCATCGACGACGACCATCACGCCGGCCTGCTCGGTCTTTACATCATCCTCAGCGATATCAGCATCAAAGAACATCTCGTAGGAGAAGCCAGAGCATCCACCTGGGCGCACAGCAACCCGGAGCGCAAGACCCTCTTGGGCCTCTGCATCAATGAGTTCCTTGAGCTTGGATGCCGCTGCGTCTGTGAGCATGAACTGCGCTCGTGCATCGGTGACTGTAAACATTTTGATCCTCCAGTAAAACGGATTCTATGAAATGGTTTGCTTAGATCGCATTCCAGGAGACCCTTAAAGGCTCCTCTTTGTTGCCTCTAAGAGTAACCCAAAAGAGGGCTTTGTCACCCTCTGAGCGGGAAAACATTCCCCGGCGATGGTTCCTAGGTGCTCTATGCGTAACCTATGGATATGCCTGACTCCGAGTCTCCAGTCTTCTCAAGAGTTGATCCTGAGACTGTGCGCGCCATTCTCGGAGGAGTCATTGACCCAGAACTACGAGCCCCCATTACTGATCTTGGGATGGTTGGGGAGATCAAGGTCGATGGCAGCGCGGTCGCCGTTCAGATTGTTCTCACAACCCTCGGGTGCCCGTTGCGCGCTCAGATCAAGAAAGAAGTCGTCTCCAAGGTTGCCTCGCTCCCAGGTGTTGAGGGAGTAACGATCGACTGGATCGAGATGACGGCCGAGCAGAAGGCCAAGACTATGGATACTGCTCGCAAGCGTGCACAGGCCGATGCGCCGGAGACAGAGATCCCTCCCACAGCGCGCGTCCTTGCTATCGCTAGCGGTAAAGGCGGAGTCGGTAAGAGCAGCATCACCGTAAACCTCGCCGCCGCTCTTGCTAACCGTGGGCTTACCGTGGGGGTACTAGACGCAGATATTTGGGGCTTCTCTGTTCCGCGAATGCTTGGGGTCTCGAAGCGACTAGGTGGCACGGACGGCAAGATCGAGCCAAATGAATTGAAGGTAGGTGATGGCCTCCTCAAGGTTGTCTCGATGGGCTTTCTTGTTGAGGATGAAGGAACCGCACTCATGTGGCGCGGACTCTTACTCACCAAAGCATTGGAGCAGTTCCTCACCGATGTGCGTTGGGGCCACCTTGATTACTTATTGATTGACATGCCCCCTGGTACTGGTGATGTGCAGATGGGGCTTGCGCGCCTCTTGCCCCAGGCCGAGATGCTCGTCGTCACAACTCCAGCACGCGCTGCGCAGCAGGTTGCAGTCCGCGTTGCCGACATGGCGCGCCGATCCAACATGAAGGTCGCAGGGGTAATAGAGAACATGAGCGAGCTAGTGCTCGCCGACGGGCAACGCATTGCAGTATTCGGGTCTGGCGGGGGCGAAGCGCTCGCAGCAAGAACCGAGGCTCCCTTGATAGCTCGTATTCCTCTAGAGCCATCTGTGAGCGCTGGCGGCGACAACGGGAAGCCTGTATCGCTTGATGGTGTGGGCCCTGCCGCTGATGCGTTTAGAGACCTCGCTGCGCTGATCGTCAATGAATTGGTTCCACCCCTCGATATGGCTGGATGCACCGCCCGAATTCTTGAGGCAGCAGCGGCGGCGTTTGACGATCGCAACCGCGCCTAGACCAAGCTCCCTCGCTCACCCGAAATAATTTCCCCGGGAAGCACAAGCCGCTCTCCTCCGGCAATATCAAGAACCATAGGTAGGCGCTCGTTACCCTCTCCCGAATGCTCTTCAATATGGCTGAACAATCCATCAGTGCTGCCAAAGCGACTTAGCGCATCCAGGCTTCTGCGAGTCGGGAGAATCAAATCGATCTCATCGCGCTCAGCCTGAGCAACTGCATCCACAGGTCGTTTCCAAGCAGACTCAACGGTCTCACCATCATCGTGAAGATAGGAATGACCCTCCGGGGCAGCGGCTACAAAGAACCAAGTGTCGTAGCGCCTAGGAATCCCAACGGGTGTAATCCAATGTGAAAAAAGCATCAGGCTTGAGCACTCCAGAATTAAATCCTCGGACTCAACTATCTCTATAAAAGTGCAGTCCCCCGCATTTAATGAATCTCGAGCATCAACGAGCCGCTCCCATGCAGAGTCGAGCGGATCTATCTTCCTGCCATCTGAATGGCGCGCAAGTAGTACCCCGGCCTCTTCGAAAGTCTCTCGAATCGCAGCAACCCAGTATCCAAGACCGCCGCTATCGTGACCAAGCAAGCGGCTAGCCGTTACATCGTTGGGTCCATCGGAGCGCGAGTGCAGACGCTCGTCCCGGTCATCGGCATCTACTGCACCACCTGGAAATACATGTGCGCCGCCAACCCAGAGTGCACCAAGATTGCGGCGCAGCATAAAAACCTCTAGATGGGGTGCATCCCTGACCAGCATTACAGTTGCGGCCTCGCGGGTAGGAGGCGCTACCCCTAGGTCAGAGACTGCACTCGATGCCACAGCCTCTCAGTCTACGCAATGACCAGCAATATCAAAGACCAGCAATATCAAAGACCAGCAATATCAAAGACCAGCAATATCAAAGACCAGCAATATCAAAGACCGTCTCTTAAATACGAAGCAATCCTCGGCGCTCAATTTCATTGAGTCCGCCCCAGATTCCGAATGGCTCACGAATCTCGAGTGCATACTCGAGGCACTCAGCCTTCACACCACACCCGCTGCATATTGCTTTAGCTCGACGCTCGCGTAGATCGCGATCGTCGCGGCGCTCGCTCGTGGTCGGAGGGAAGAACAGAACTGCCTCAGGCCCACGGCATGCGGATTTAATCTGCCAAGTTTGATTTACGGTCTTGGTCTTAATTTCGCTGATGCCCGACACGATTTAAATCGCTCCCTCTAGACGGTCATTTGATTTCGTTCAGCGTCGAACCTATCCCCGCTAGGCACTCAAAGTAAAGAGGAGACAGAGGTCTGCCTCAAATCTCAGAACCTGAGCAAAACCCCTAGGCAATTAGGGCAAACATGCTGCCTCAATAGACAAGAGGGCGACCGGCTGGATAACACGCTTGTCATTTATACCTTTACAACGTATTTCATAGTCTCTTTAGTTGGGTTCTACACCCTCAGCATTAAGAGCATCAGCATTAAGACCCTCTGGATCGCCGACGCTCCCTTTTCGCATCTCGCGGTAGTCGCGCGCTGCGCCCTCTTCAGGCTCCACCTCAAGGACAAGTCCGTCAACCTCGCTCACCCTAATTACGTCACCCGCCGCGATAGGCGTAGCACGGTTGGTACGCGCGCGCCATGGCGCTCCGCGCACGAGCACAACCCCATCAGGATCGATCGCTACGACGGCCTCTCCCATCTCCCCAATTAGGCCTTCGCGCCCAACCGTTGGAGTTGAGAATCGTGAACGTACCGCTATCGGCATTGCAGTGATCATGAAGAGCAGCGTCGCTCCGACCATCACAATCAAGAGCCACCACGGAACATTGAGGCTCGACCCTGCGTCGTAAAGCATCAAGGAACCAGCAATAAGTGCAACGGTAGCTATACCGCTCCATACCGCTGGCTTCCCAGCCTGCACATCGACTGCGAATCCAAACATTGATAGGAGGAGCAGGCCGATACCCAATCCTGAGACTGGCAGGTGGGAGAACCCGATGCAGGCTCCGATCACGCATATGGCACCGGCACCACCAGCTAGGCCAATGCTGATTGTAAAGAACTCAAACATAATTAATGAGAGGCCCACGAGAATCAACGCGTAAGCAAACGAAGGATTAGTAAGCGTGTGCTCCATCTGGCCGACTAAACCAAGTTTGCGGAAGCGCACATCTTGATTCGGTTGCCTACGACGATCTTGCCCTTCACCTACAACACGAGAGGTCTCAATTCGTACTGGGCCTCGCGCTGTCGCTGCAACGTGGCCATCTATGCGCACAACAAAGTCTCCGAGAGTTGCGCAGCCATCGCCATTCTTTCGAGTACCGCAAATACGATCAGAGACACCTTTTGAAGTTGCATCCTTAGCGTTAATGCGTTTGGTACTAATCAACTCTGACTCCGAAGGATTCCGCCCGACTCTCAGCGCCTCGGTTGCGAGTACAGCGCTCGTCTGTGAGGAGCTCGGAGTATCGATGTCCCTTCGCATAGGAGAGGCAGCACCAATATGAGCGCCGGTTCCTACTCCAAGAATCGCTGAGGCGGCTGCGATTACCGCTGCTCCCCCCTTGGCCTCACTTCCAGATGGCCCAATCCAGGTAGTGATGGCCACTCTCGAATTGCGGATGATTTTTAGTAGTGGCTTGAGGTCCACGTCGACAGCACCCGTTGAGTCGAGGTTGATGACCACAACCGAGGCGCGAGCCTTGTTGGCCTCGCGAATAGCGCCCATCATGATCTCGACATTTGGCGGGTCTAGTAGCCCTTTGACCTGAACCACTATCACGCCACCGCGGCCACTAGATGGGGCGGCCGTAATAGGAGCTGGCGCACCACCGGCGCCAGCAAGCGGGGCGACCCCGGCGATGATGAAGCCTGCCCCTAAAAGAATTGTTAGTAGTCGTCTGAAGTGTGGCACTTAGTCTCCCGTAGCATCACGGTTAATGGATCAGCGGCGATTCTGTACCACCGCGAGGGTGATCATCGTGGCCGGCAAGGGCGGTGTCGGAAAGACGACCGTCGTGGCCGCGTTAGCGGTCGTAGCGGCGCGGTCCGGATTGAGTGTTCTCATTGCTGAGGTCGAAGGCAAATCTGGGCTCTCAAAGGCGTTCGGTGTAAATGATCTTGAGTATGAAGAGATCGTATTGTCCAAAGGTATTAGCGCACGGACCCTAACCCCTGACGCAGCACTCTCCGAATGGCTTCAGGGCAACGGACTAGGTCGAATCGCCCGCCGTCTCAACGCTTCAGGGATCCTTGAGATTGTCGCCACTGCGGTACCGGGGATGAAGGACATTCTGGTGTTGGGGAAGATTAAGGCCCTAGAGCAGAGCAGAGCATTCGATTTGATCCTCGTTGATGCACCGGCTGCTGGCCATGCAGTCTCCTTCCTCACATCTCCACTCGGATTGCTTGAGGCCGTTGGCGTTGGCCCGATTAAGACCCAGGCAAGCGATGTTGTAGCCATGCTCTCTGATCCAACTCGCGCGCAGGTAATGCTCGTTACCACCCCTGAAGAGACTCCAGTTCGAGAAGCGATTGAGACGGCCTTTGCGCTAGAGGACCGAGTCGGCGTGGCACTAGGGCCAATCATCGTCAACGGCATCTATACGGACAACCTCACCATCACATCCGAGAACGAACTGGGCAACACAGACCTCTTTGATCACACTGCACTTCAGGAATCCATATCACTCGACGCTCAAGTCTCTGGGTATCCGCTCAGCGCTAGAGGGATCAGCGACATTGCAGATGCTGTTTCATTTCGACATGCGCGAAGTCGGGTGCAATCGCATCAAGCTGACGAACTTTCTAAGTCGCTTCCGATTCCACAGTTGCGCCTCCCTTACCTATTTGATGGCGAGATTGGATTTCCGCAAATAGAGAGGCTCGCTGACGCACTCAGCGCTCAGATCGAGTCGCTACCTGATCCACTCATCGGTGAACCTGCGGGCAAGAATGAATAAGGCAGACTTGGGAACGTCCGCAGAGGATCAACCGTCGATCACTTTCGCATCACTCCTCGCGGAGTCTCGTGTGATCATCTGCGCTGGGAGCGGCGGCGTAGGGAAGACCACTACCGCCGCAGCGTTGGCGATTCAGGCCGCTCGGAGTGGAAAGCGCAGCATTGTCGTCACGATTGACCCTGCAAAACGCCTTGCCGATGCGCTTGGCCTCCCTGGGCTCGCCCCTGATCCCGTCATTATCGATGAGCATCTCTGGATGCGATCTGACGACTCCACCAGCGGGCAACTCTCAGCAATGATGCTCGACCCAAAAGCAACATTTGATGCACTTGTTGCTCGTTACGCAGATGGGGTCGAGCAGTCAGAACGCATACTCGCTAATAGTTTCTATCGCTCCATTTCCTCGGCGCTCGGCGGAACGCAGGAGTACATGGCTATGGAGAAACTCCACGAGCTCTCACAGTGCGGAGATTATGACCTAATAGTTGTCGACACGCCCCCAAGCCGCAACGCTCTTGATTTTCTAGACGCCCCCGAACGATTACTACGCCTACTTAACAATCGCGTCTTTCGTGTAATCACTGCACCAGCTCGAACCGGTCTCCGCGCTGCAGGCGTCGCTGTACAGACTTTGGTGCGGGCCATCAGTCGAGTAATCGGGACCGAGGTCGTAGACGACATAGTTGCATTCTTCCGCGCCTTTGAGGGCATGGAGGAGGGATTCAGAGAGCGAGCCATGAGTGTGCGCGCGCTCATCGCTGAGAGCACAACTCAATTTGTATTAATCACCTCACCTCGCCGAGATGCAGTCGAGGAGGCAGAGTATTTTGCGGAGCGCATCGGAGACCACGGGTATCGCGTCTCAGGGTTAATCGTGAATCGAGTGCACCCAATGTTCGGCAGCGAGCATGGGGATACTCTGCGCTCACGGGCAGCAGCACTAAGGGGACTACCCGCAACAGAGACTGCACCCGCCTCGGCGAGAGACAGGCTTTCCAAGCACCTAGACGTGCTCGCTGATTTCCAGAGTGTGGGGTCGAGGGAACGCCACAACCTTGACGGCGTTCAGCTCAGACTCGGGCGTGGCGCAGCAGTGGCCTTCGTGCCCTTTTTAGCGAGGGACGTTCACAGCATTGAGGCGCTTGACGAAATAGCGGCCCTGATCTTTGCGGCTCCTGCCTGAGCCCCCCCTAAACAGAGCATCCCTGAATCTGCCCCCACCATGAAAATGCCGGTAACGTCAGGGGCGTGACCAAAATTCTTGTTGCCGCAGAAGCCTCCTGGGTTAGAGACCAAGTTCGAACCAGCCTCACGGGCCCAGGGCAGTCAGTCATCGAGGTAGAGCGTGGTCAGGACGTCAGAGGTGCTGTCTTAAGCAACTCTCCAGACCTAGTCATCCTTGATCTACAGATAGCAAACATGGGCGGGATAGCAGTGGCCCTTGACCTTCGCCTCGAGGCAGGGGCCGGGCGTCTCCCCGATACCCCTATTCTGCTGTTACTTGACCGTGAGGCGGATCGATTCCTCGCTACTCGCACAGAGGCAGACGCCATGCTCGTCAAGCCGGTTGACGCTGGATTGCTAAGGCGAACAATCAAGAAGCTCCTATCGCCGTTAGAGGCCGCAGCGGCCTCGCCGGCCTCGGAGGACGCCTGAAGCGCTCCGGATACAATCACCACCCCTTCGGGATGTAGCGCAGTTTGGCAGCGCGCAGCGTTCGGGACGCTGAGGCCCCGGGTTCAAATCCCGGCATCCCGACCATCGTAAACGGCGCCTCTAGGGGCGCCGTTTTCGCGTTACGGAACTCAATATTTCTGAAGATCAGAATTACCTAAGCGTCGGTACCGCTCCAGTCGCAACAACTGCAAGGCTTCCTGCGCGCCAGTAGCCGCCCTGAGCCTCATGCCCTTGCGGCCAAGACGCGTATACGGCACGCGTCGACCCATCGAGCCCCGCAAAGAAAGATAAGCCTCCGGTGCCGGTGCGCGAATTTCCACTAGCCAACCATGGGGTTGTGCTCTGAAGCGAGCACGGACCCACGGGCGAGGAGCACCTCACTACGCCGGTTGAGTAATTAGCAGTATTCCAATCGCCATATGAATAAGAGAGAAGGTAAGTGCCGGTAGCGGCGTCATAGACCATCGATGGATTCTCAATAAAGCCTGGCTCGGGCGGAGTCTGCTTTCCAACTAGCGCTCTGCGTAGTTCGATAACGCGTGGCGGCGCTGCGTCACTCTGCTGTATCGGCGAACCCCAAGTATCTACTGGCATTACATGTATCGAGAACGACGTGTCGCTAAACGCTGCGAGTAGATATGACGTATTAGAGACGGGGTCGTGAAAATACTCAGGGTCGAGCGCTCCGCCGGTTCCTTCAATCCCGCATGTAATAGGCGCAGTCTCTGGCGTATACGGGCCTTGTGGAAGCGACGCAAACGCGCGGCCTATGCACTGAGGGTTCCAAGGCTGCGGTGCGTTTGGTCGATTGGCAGCGAAGTACATGACGTAAAAATTTGGCGCGAGCTTCGCAGCTGTGGGTGCCCAAAGAGTTTTCTCATCTTGTCGCGCCCACGCAGGTCGCGTCGGCATGGCCTCGCTTGTTGCCTGTTCCCATCCAGTCGAGGTATAGGTACGCGTTAGGTCGGTGACAGTGCGAACCGGGATATTGCGCACATTCGTATTAGAGCCAAATACGTAGTATTTGCCGCCATCTGTCATCACTGCGGGGTCGCTTACATCTGGCCATTTTGCTCCTGATACTGCTTGAGTACCGACAGTTGCTGGTGCAGGCGCTGGCTGCATAGATGAGACTGCGAAACCAACTATGTCGAGAACGACATGCGGGCAGCCCCCAGTAGCGAAGAGTGTTACGCGTTGGTTGTCAGAGTTCACCTTTACCCAGACTCCGTTCGCCACAACCTGACCAGCACGAAAATTAAGGTTTGATGCAGTTGGTGGAGTTGCGAGGTCTGGGAATGCAGTTATATAACCCGAGGCGTTCGGAGAGACAGCCGTGATGTTAAGTAAAACTGCTGTTGCATCAAATGGCACTCCACTACCGGGCACACCAGCCATAGTGACTGCCCGATAACCACGCAGGCAGCCCTCTGTATTGCTCGCACTGCGCGTATCTAGAGCGCGATATGGCGTTACGGCAGCTACTCCACCAACCCCAAATGAAGCCCCACCATCAAACCACCCAACAAGATCAATAATTACATGCGGGCACCCGCCGCTCGAGAGGATACTGATAGCCCCGAGTGCGCCTATCTTCGAGACGGTCGCGTTTGCTCTCACCTCTCCCGCTACAAAATTTACTGTTGACGAATTTGGCCGCGAGGCTCCCGCTGGCCAAAGAATCACATAGCCAGGTAAATCGCTGTTGGTTACCGTTACATTCAAGGCCACTGAGCTCGCAGTGACTGGTACTCCTGCGACATTGACAACAGCCAGTAAACGCGGCGAGGTAACACAACTTCCGTCTCCAGCCGAACGCGTATCGAGCAGACGCGTCGGCGCCACGCCATTAAAGCCGCCGACTGTGCCGATTCCGCTAGCAAACCACCCAACCACATCCACAACGAGGGATGGGCAGCCTTGATTTGCGAAGAAGTCAATCGCTCCTCCGGCACCGACCGACATCACAGAGTTATTCGGGGTCACATCATTGGCCGCGTAATTGAGTAATGAGGTCTCCGGGCGAACCCCACCGCGCGGCCATGCAGTGAGGAAGCCGGGGAGAGAAGATCCAGCCGCGGTGACGTTCATAGCAACACCAGCGGCGTCGGAGGGGATCCCACTGCCTACGATCCCTGCAACGACTACAGAGCGAATTGTTCCTGGAGCAAGACACGGGCCCTGACCATTTATTCTCGTATCAATGACGCGCACTGGATTGACGCCTGTGAATCCGCCGGGCGCAACTGCGCTAGCTCGATCAGGGTTACCAATAATCGAGAGGCTCGTAGCGAGTAGTGCAACTATCGGCGCCACCTTGCCGATGCGAGTTAAAAGCCGCGGGCGCGCGTGCACTGCCCTTTGGCCTAGACCTCGAGTATCCATTTTTCTTCTCATCGCTCTCTAAGCCTGCTCTGCACGGTGCCCGAAAATGAACCAAACGGGAGTGAACCTCGCCCTCTGGATCGCCTAGTGGGGTATCGGCTCAAAATGCCCGGCCCTTTAAGAGCTCCTAGGCATGAGCTCAAACCTCTGGGCCCCTCCTGGCGACAACATGACTCGCCTAATTGTTGGGCATTGAGGCCAGAGATACTGGTTATCTACAAGCGATTAGCAACTCGGCCATCTGAACGGCGTTCAAGGCTGCGCCTTTGCGTAGGTTGTCACCGGTTACCCAGAGATCAAGCGTGTTGGGTTGGCTCTGGTCATCGCGTAAGCGACCTACCAGAACTGGATCGATCCCAGCTCCATCTAGAGGGGTAGGCGCACCGTCCCCGCCGTCAACGAGCAATACCCCCTGGGCACTAGCGAGAATCTCTGCAGCCTGAGCCCGGTCCATCTCGGAGTGAAAAGAAACGTTCGCGGTCATCGCATGCCCGACGTAGACAGGGACACGCACGCAGGTCGCAGAGACACGTATTGAGTCGTCGTGGAGAATCTTGCGAGTCTCGTAGACAAGCTTCCACTCTTCAGAGGTATAGCCAGCCTCTTTTACTGAACCAGCAAGCGGGATCACGTTCCCAGCGATCGGCTTCGACCAGACCTTTCCGGGGACTATCACTCCATCAATCGCAGCTGCACGCCTTAATGAAGTGAGGTCAGCGGCCCGCTCTGCCCACTGAGCATCCAACTCATAAATTCCAGACTGACCTGCTCCACTCACCGATTGATAGGTCGAGACAACGAGGCGGTCTATGCCCGCAACGCGGTGAAGCGGCGCTAGCGCAGTTACTAAGACCATGGTCGTGCAGTTTGGGCACGCGGCAATTGAGCGCGGCAACTCATCT
>CALQAT020000022.1:0-17424 GCA_943328625.2 Bordetella parapertussis
ATCTACGGACTAACGGCGCTACTCGCCATTGTCTCGGCTATTGCGGTGCTCGCTACCCTCCATGTAACTGCGTTAGCCGATGGGGGACCCCCATGGTGGTTGATGGCGGCTGCGTTCTTCGCTGCTGAGGCCACAGGTGTTCACGTTGAGTTTCGACGCGAGTCAATGACGCTTTGTTTAACTGAAATTCCACTTGTTCTGGGTCTCGTATTCGTCGGGCCTGCACTGCTAGTGGCTGAGCGGCTTCTAGGGACCTTCTTGCTTCTCGGGGTTGTAGAGAAACAGCGACCGGTCAAACTGCTATTCAATCTCGCAAGGTCAGCAGCTGAGACTCTGATTGCCGTTGCCGTCTTCCGAGTGTTGGTCGGTGGGAGCGATCCGCTTGCGATTAGGGCTTGGGCGGCTGTAGCGGTCGCCATGCTCGTAAGTGATCAGTTCTCAGACTTCGTTGTAAAACTCGCAATTCGTATCGCCGAGGGTGGCGGAGTCGAGGACGCCTCTGTGATGCGCGTAATTAGCCGCATGACGGTGCTAGTGAACTCGGCGCTAGGGCTGCTGCTTGTATTCGCGGTTACAACGCGTCCATCAATCGCAGCTCTAGTAACTCTCGTTGCGTTCGGTGTGTTCTGGGGGATGCGCGGGTATGCATTACTCAATGACCGCAGCCGCACCCTTGAGCATCTCTTTGAGTTCACATCCGAGATTGGTCCAGCAGTCGATCTCAACTCCATTGCTTCCGTGATACTCCGGCGCACAGAGAATCTGCTGCGAGCCGATCGAGCTCAGATTGTCATCTTCCCGGACAAGGCAAACGCCGATGCGGTCCGCGTGCACATGGACAGTAAAGGCAATGTAACTACTTCCCAGGCCCCTGAGATTGATATCGATTCTGAGCCTTGGCGCAGCGTGTTTGAGGGGAGAGCACTTCGGCTCCCGGTGGATATGCCTGGGAGTGCTGCTTATCGAGTTCTCGCAGACCTAGATGCGGCTGAGGCCCTTCTGCACCCATTAGCGACCACCTCGGGCGTAATCGGTGCGCTTATAGCCGTCGACAGGAGCGGTAACGGGTCTTCGTTCTTGGACAACGAGCAACGACTTCTCGAGACAATTGCACTGCACGCCGCTGGAGCGATTGAAAAGGGCCGGCTTGTTGACTTGCTCCGCTCTGAGTTGGATGAGAAGCGCCATCGCTCACTCCATGATGGGCTCACGGGATTACCCAACCGTATTTTCTTCGAAGAGCGTGTATCGCAGAGGCTGGCAGAGGCCGGCGCTAACGGGCATGTTTCTGTGATGCTCATGGACCTAAACCGTTTCAAGGATGTAAACGACACGCTCGGGCATGGTGTTGGCGATCACCTTCTGCAGGCAATCGCTAATCGCCTTGCTAACAATTCGCGAGGAACCGACCTTGTCGCCCGTCTGGGAGGCGACGAGTTTGGAGTCCTTGTCTCCTCAATTGCAAGCGAAGAAGAGGCCGTGTCGATAGCGCAACGCATAATTGCTTTGTTCGATCTTCCATTCGAGTTCGATGGACGGTCCTTCACCATCGGTGCAAGTCTCGGGATTGCGTTGCATCCCGAGCATGGGAACTCACCGGATATTCTGCTGCAGCGCGCTGATGTTGCGATGTACGTAGCGAAGGTTGCAGGTCAAGAATGGAGCGTCTACAACCCAGAGTTTGACCGCAATAGTCCCCAGAGACTCCTGCTTGGCGGCGACCTAGCGCGCGCTATCGAAGAGGATGAACTCGTTCTGCATTATCAAGCCATTCTTGATGTCGAGACGCAGACGCTTGTTGGGGCAGAGGCCCTGGTGCGCTGGCAGCACCCAGTGCGAGGTCTAATTGGCCCAGATGCATTTATCGATCTCGCAGAGGAGCGAAATCTCGCGGGACCATTGGCGCGTTTCGTACTACGAAGGGCGCTCATGGAGTGCGCAGACTGGCGCGCAAGCGGCAGGATGATCGGTGTAGCAGTTAATTGCTCAGTCTCTAATCTTCTCGACAGTTCATTTGCAGATGACATCTCAACACTGCTCTCAATCTGCGATGTCCCAGCTGCAGCGCTGACGATCGAAGTAACTGAGAGCATGCAGGTGCTAGAGAACCCCCGCGCCGTTGAGACCTTGGAGAGAATCCATAATCTTGGGGTGAAGGTCGCGGTAGATGACTTCGGCACTGGGTATTCCTCTCTTGCATATTTGCGTCGGCTTCCAATCGATCAAGTAAAGATCGACAGAAGTTTCGTTCAGCAGATGCTTACGCACTCCGATGATGCAGCAATCGTTGGTGCAATCGTCGAGTTGTGTAGGTCGCTCGGGATGCGCGTTGTCGCTGAAGGAGTTGAGACCGAGGACGTGTGGTCTGCGCTTCGAGAGATGGGGTGTGACCGAGCACAGGGTTACTGGGTTAGTCGTCCAGTCTCGGCAACTGCCTTTGCGGAGTTGTCAGAGCGCATTCCGGTCTCGATACTCCTCGACTGAGACCCTGCTCGACTGAGACCCTCTGCACCTAACGAAGTTCTTGTTGGTAAGCGATAGGTAATCGCATCGAATTACATTTATGTAGTTATTTGTTATTGCTCACTATATATTTGCGCTCAATTTTTTATCTGCGCTGCCTTGCCTTGCTGTCTCTTAAATCCGTACTCTGCGATGATGCGCAGAGTGGTGAGACGTCGACTGAGGCTCAGCCGAACCGTTATCGGCACTGCAATTACTGCCTTTATCGCCGCTACATTTTTACTTGCATTTGAAGCTCCATCAACCGATGCAGCCACACTCCTCCCCACTGCACCACTCGGAGTAACTGTGTCTCCTGCCGCTGCGGGTCGAATGACTCTCGCTTGGCGTGCACCATTAAATAGCGCAGTAAGTAGTACGGGAACCAGTGTCGTCGTGACGAGCTACGAATACAGGTCAGCGTCTACTTCTAATTCAGGGTCGACGTGGTCCGGGTATGCACCTGCCGTTACATTGCTTGCAACCTCTGGTAGGCAGGCTGTTCCTTGCTCGGCACCGCTTACTGCTGGTGGCGGCTGCCGCTATGTTCTAGCGGCGCGTAGCGCTGCAGGGATTGGCGCATGGACCTCTCCAGCGACCGCGCTCTGGGCGCCCCCATCTCCTCCGCGAACCCCAGTAGTGGTGGGGCGGCATGGAGCACACGTAGCGAGTGTTTCATGGAAGAAGCCAACAGTCTCCGGAGGACTACCCCTCAAGGACACGCTTGTTCAAGTCTCTACCGATGGAGGGGCTACATGGAGCGCGAAGATTGAGTCTCTAGCCCCCGCAGATACGACGAGCGCTTTCGTGCTGCCAGCAAGTTGCGAGACCAACTCTGAGTGTCGTGTGCGCCTCTACGCTCTAAGCGCTGCAGGTAGGTCAACACCAACTCTTCCGGCACAGATTCAGTGGCGGCCGGTGTCTGATGAAATTGGAATCGCCACCGGTACCCCGTATGTCCCCGCTGGCATGACCGAGCCGCAATTTTGGAATCGCGTCGCGGCAACCGGTGCCGGATGGGCGCGTATCGATTGCGCGCCCCTCTCTTATACGAGTTACTCAACCTGTGACAATCGAGTTGCCGAAGCTCGCAGGGTAGGGCTCCGTCTAGTTCTTACTCTGGCCTACAGGCCGCCAAACTCGCCAGATATCTTCAGTAACTCAGAGCATCAACAATGGGCGATTTGGGCAGGAGAGGTTGCGGCACGTTTAACCTCTGCAAACCCCGGGACAATTGGCGCATTTGAGATATGGAATGAACCTAATAATCCTGTCTTCTGGAGTCCGGTGGACCCTGTTGCTTACTCTGACCTTCTTGCTCGCACAGCATTTGCAATTCGAATGCGTTCGGCAGTTCCAATACTTACTGGAGGCCTCTCACCAGGTGGGGTTAACGGTGGCTCGGACGCGACCACGGATCCGCGCAACCCGGCGACTTGGCTTGCTGGGATTTACTCAGCCGGGTCTCGCGGGCATTTCGACGCGGTTGGGCATCACCCTTATGACACATACTCAAGCGTAACCAACCAGGGTCCGCCCAGAGTCGGATGGGAGAGTGGTTACCGAGCGGCTCATTGGCTAAGGGTGGTTATGGATGCAAATGGCGACTCTGTAAAACGTATTTGGGCCACAGAGGCTGGAACTCCTTCATGCACTGGATATAGCGGAGGAAAGTTTTCCGAGGGGCTGCGTGCAACTCGCCTACGGGATGACATCGCAGACTGGACCCGAGGATTACATAATCCATGGACCGGAGAGAGCATCGGACTAGGGGATAAGAGTGACTGGAACACTGGGCCATTTATGGTGTTCAAGATGTATAAGCAGTACGACGCCCCTGGCCTAGGGCTTTCTTTCGCTACTGCTCAGTGTGGTCACCCTGCTTGGTACGAGCCCGCACCGGTCTCCATGCTGAAGACGTTGACGGCCGGATAACCCGCGGGCACGGTAGTTATCTTCCTTGAATCTTGAGGATGAACCAGTTGTGCGCGATGCTACGTAAGTGGCTGCAAATGAGGGCCCGATAAGTTCGCAATCTAATTACTAATTAGCCCTAAAATTTATTTGCCCCATACGTAGCAGTAACTAGAAACCCGGAGAGAAAATGTCTGATCAAGCAGTACTCACCGAGGTAGCCGATGGCATCCTCACCGTAACCATTAACCGCCCTGAGGCGCGCAACGCTGCAAACCGTGCCGTTGCAGATGGCATCGCTGCTGCGATGGACGAACTCGACGGCAATGACGAACTGCGGGTCGGAATCATCACCGGCGCGGGAGGCACATTCTGCTCAGGCATGGACCTAAAAGGTTTCCTTACTGGAGACTTGCCAATAGTCGAGGGTCGCGGATTTGCAGGAGTAGCCGAGGCGCCACCCCGCAAGCCACTTATCGCTGCGGTCGAGGGTTACGCGCTTGCTGGTGGTTTTGAACTAGCGATTACCTGCGACTTAATCGTCGCAGCAGAGAGCGCAAAGTTTGGAATTGCTGAGGTCAAGCGCGGACTCGTTGCTGCTGGCGGCGGTCTCGTTCGCCTTCCACGTCAGATTACGCCGCGCTTAGCGATGGAGCTCGCTCTGACAGGCGACTTTGTTGATGCGCAGCGTGCGTATGAGATGGGGCTGATTAACCGTGTTGTCCCTACCGGAGAGGCACTTGCCGGCGCAAAAGAACTAGCGGCAAAGATCGCTGCAAACGGACCACTTGCGGTTGCAGTTAGCAAGCGGATCATTACCGAGTCTGCTGACTGGTCGACATCGGAGCAATTCGCCAAGCAGGGGGAGTACGCAAACCCTGTCTTTGGAAGTGCGGATGCAATGGAGGGCGCAACTGCATTTGCAGAGAAGCGCACACCAAACTGGACCGGGAAATAATCAGCTAAGTAAAAACCTGTAAATAACAGCCTCTAACAAATAACACTTACCGAAAGGGAACACGATGCCAAGACTAAACCTGAATGGGTCATCAGCGATTGTTACCGGTGGTGCCTCTGGCATCGGCGAGGCATGCGCACGGCAGTTGGCTGATCTTGGAGCTCGCGTTGTCGTTGCTGACCTAAATGAAGATCTCGGGACTTCAGTAGCAAAAGAGATCGGCGGATTATTCGTCAAGTGCGATGTCTCTAACGAAGAAGATGGTGCAGCAGCAGTAGCAGCGGCATCCGAGATGGGCCCGCTACGCGTATTGGTCAACTCCGCCGGACTCGGCTGGGCGGGGCGCACGATCGACCGCAACAACGAGCCAATGGAGCAGAAGCACTTTGATTTTGTTATCAAGGTAAACCTGCTCGGCTCATTCAACATGCTTCGCCTCTCTGCGGCGGCGATGGCCAAGACAGAGGCGATTACCGAGGACGGTCAGCGTGGTGCGATTGTAAACATGGCATCAGTTGCAGCGTTTGATGGCCAGACTGGTCAGGCTTGCTACTCAGCCTCTAAGGGTGGCATTGTCGGAATGACACTCCCAATTGCCCGTGACCTCGCTCCTGCAGGTATCCGCGTTAACACCGTTGCCCCTGGTCTCATCGATACCCCGATCTACGGTGTCGGAGAGGCATCAGAGGCCTTTAAGGCAAATCTCGGCAAATCAGTACTATTCCCGAAGCGTCTAGGGTCAGCCGAGGAGCTTGCATTTATGGTAATTGACCTGATCACGAATCCGTACATGAACGCCGAGATTGTGCGCGTTGATGGCGGAATCAGGATGCCACCTAAGTGATTTAACGCTCCGTGAGGCGCACTTGAGAGTCGATTATTTAGAGGGCCCGGCCTAGTGCCGGGCCCTCTTCGTTGTGCCTGTCTCACCCTGTCATTAAGTTAGGTTCCATGAATACTGACGGAGATGAGCAGAAGCGCGCTGGGCAGGGGAGTGAAGCGATGGCAGATGATCAAGTGTTAAATGATCTAAAGGGCGAGGGCCGGGATGGGGAGGTAGCCGCCGGATGGTATTCCGACCCAGCTCACCGCTCCCACGCGCGCTGGCATGATGGCCGTCACTGGACCTCCACGATCGCAGTTGATGGTGCTGCTGCCAGAGACCCTGCAGGCTTGGAGGGCATCGACTCATCTATGCCAGTAGTGCTGGTGCCGGAGAGGCGCTCCTTGGATCGGTCTGAGAGGCGCGCAGTAAAGGCTGGGCGTAGAGCAGTGCGTGATGCGGAGCGAGCGCATGCGGTCGCCATCGCTGCGGCCGAACGCGCGGTTAGGGATGCAGAGATCTCGCGCAGTAATCAGTTGCAGATTGCGAATACGCAATTGGCGGAGGCGGAGAGCCCGAGTGGTAAACGCATCGGCGAGTATCGCGGAGTGATTCTCCATGAGCGCACGCTTACAACACCCAAGGGCGGCACGGTCTGGCTGCGTGGATGCTCTGCAGATGTAGAGAGTGGCGGCAACCTCTCGATGTCTCACCGCCCAACGCTTACGCGGCTCGCGGCCGGTGGTCTCCTATTTGGCGGGATCGGAATGCTTGGATCGCTCGCTGCTCAGAAGCGTGAGGTTGCAGATAAGCGTGAGCTCTATCTGCTGATCCAGACCGGCGAGGGCGGGATGGTCCTTCAGTGCCCACCGGATGATGGGCTTATTGTGAGGCAGTTCGCGATGGCCATCAATGCCTATGCGCGTGATGTAGATGCAAACGATGTGGAGCGGGCAGCAATCGCAGCATCATCTCGTGCGATCATTGGGCGTATCTTGGCTGATACATCAGAGGTAGATACAGCGATGGCGGCGGCGGAGCGTCTGCGCCATGACCCGACTCATCTCGCAGCAATCGAGTGGGCAAAGGACGAAGTTCTTGCTCTTGAGTCAGGCCAACAGCATGGAGATTGACCCATGCATATGAGGCAGCGGAGACTCAGAGCGTTATTCGTATTGAGTTTGCCGGAGTTTGATCTCCGCGGCACCAGTTAGACCTCCGGATGGGGGAGACTCAATCCATGACAGCTAATGAACTCCCCGATGCCAGCCTCCCCGCGCGAAAACGTATTGCGTTAGTAGCGCACGACCATGAGAAGCAGCACTTGCTTGAGTGGGCGCGTGAGCATAGGGAGATTCTCTCGCAGCATGAACTCTGCGCTACCGGTACAACCGGGGGATTACTTGCAGAGGAGCTTGGCCTTCCGATCGAGCGACTGAGATCTGGTCCTCTAGGAGGGGACCAACAAATCGGTGCCCGAATCGCTGACTACGGAATCGACATGCTTCTTTTCTTCTGGGATCCACTAGAGCCTCAGCCTCACGACCCCGATGTGCGGGCGTTGCTGCGAATTGCAGTTGTCTGGAACATCCCTGTTGCATGCAACCGATCTACTGCAGACTTCTTGGTCTCGTCGCCGCTCTTCTCAGGTGCTTACGACCGCCAGGTAGCTCCACACGTCTCCGCGTAAGCGAGTACGGATGAACCCCTACGGCCGAGTTCCCCATTGGTTCAGATGAGTTACATCACGTGCCGGTAAACGGACGGCAGGCTTGAATGTATCTCCGGTGAAGTATGCGACCGGGAGGAGTGCAGCCTGCGTTACGTGGTCAGGAATTCCAAGGATCTCCGCAGCCTCTTTCTCGTACATGAGGTGCAGGGATGTCCAGGCTGTCCCGAGGCCACGAGCCCGAGCAGCTAGTGCGAAGGACCAGACTGCAGGAAGAATTGATCCGTAGGTTGAGGCCTGAGCGAGTACGCCTGCCTCCTCTACTCGGCCCTCAATGCAGGGAACAAGAAGTACAGGCACTTCATGCAGGTGCTCTGCGAGGTACCAAGCTGATTCAGCAACCTTGAGGCTGCTTGCTTCACGTGGGTCACCCGCCTCATACTCGGGGCGAGGCATCTGCGAATAGAGCGTAATAGCGTCTTTGTATAGGCGCGCTAACTCTGAGCGCTTCGCAGGATCGGTGACGACCATGAAAGACCAGCCCTGACGGTTAGATCCCGTCGGTGCCTGGAGTGCAATCTCTATGCACTCCATGACATCGTCTAGTGAGACTTCACGGGTTAGATCGAGTCGCTTGCGCACCGACCTCGTTGTGGTGAGTAGTTCGTCGGCAGCAAGTAGATTCATCATCTGGTGTTAGCTAACCCGTCGCAGAGTATTGCGGTCGGTGTGGGCGAAACCGCTTTCGTGCTTGCGCAGGTCAACCGAGGTTGTCTGGTCGTATGACCATGAGTTCTCGTCGTGCACTGTTATGTCAACGGTGTAGGAGGAGGTGCTTGCGTTCTGAGAGAAGTAAATGCTCTCGAGGAGTCCGTGAGTAAGGGAACCTCTCTCGGCAGTCATCTTGAAACTGGTTGCATCAGCGGCACAGGTTCCGCCTGCGAGCACCATCGTTGAGCGTGGCACCAAGAAGCAGCGCATAACTTGCTGGTCGGCTGCGTCCCAGAGCCAGTAGCCGATCTCGGTGTGGAATGGCTCGTCTTCGCCATCCTTGTAGGCAGCCATGCGGTAGTCGAGTCCGTATACAGACTGCTCGCCGTTGACTACCGGTCCGAAGGGGTTCATCGTGACCTTCTCGGTGTAGAGGGTCTCCGCTACGGCGTCTTTGTCATTGTGGAAGGAGACGTCGACTCCCTCCGTTCCTTCCCATGTGCCGATCAGGGCGGCGAGCGGTCCAAGGTCTTTGGGGTCAGGTGCTGGCATGGTGTTTCCTCTCGAGAAATTGGTTCGGCTTCAGAGTCAAAAGGTAGCCGAGGTGGGCGATTCATCCCGAGTCCAGTGACAAAGACCACAATTAGCGAGTTAGGTCTCATCCTTGGCTCGCTACATGGGGCAGGATTGCAGAGTGAATGATTTTAAGGATGAACAGCCCACTGAATCAAGTGCGGTTGTGGATGAGTTTGAGGCTGCGGCGGTAGAGCGTTTCGGGATCGCTGTGGGGGAGAGGCTTCGCTCCGTGCGAACCCAGAAGGGGCTTTCTCTCCATGCCGTTGAGGTTGAGTCAAATAAAGAATTCAAGGCCTCCGTGCTCGGGGCATATGAAAGAGGCGAGCGCTCAATCTCTGCGCCGCGCTTGCTCCGGCTCGCAGATTTCTATGGGGTGCGCGCTGAGGTCATGATGCCCCAGCCCGAGGGCATGATTGCGCTTCCAGGAGACACCAGTCGTGAGAGCATCAGCCTCGATTTGGTCGGGCTCTCTGCGCTCTATTCTCCGATGGCCGAGGCGATTCGTCGCTACGTATCTGCAATCCAGATTCGCCGTGGAGATTATGCCGGCAAGGTGATGACGCTCCGGAGAGACGACATAACTGTCCTTGCATCGGTGCTCGGCACCACGAACGCAGCGCTCATCGCTGATCTTGAGGCAAAGGGCTTAGTGGTTAAACGGTGAATCAAGATGTTGTGGTCTTAGTCTCCGCTCCAGACCGGCCCGGGCTTGTTGCTGACACAACTTCGTATGTGCGCGATATAGGTGGGAATATCGCGGAGGCAGAGCAGCACACGATTCCGGGTTTGGCATTTGTGCAGCGGATGGTCATCTCGATCCCGAGTGCTCAGTCTGTTGAGATCATGCGAGACGAGATAGCGGCTCTCACCTCAGGTGTAGTGACATGCCACCTCATAGGGACCCGTACTCGGATCGCACTATTTGTCTCTCGTGCGGGGCATGCCGCGTATGACGTGATGTCGAAGGTAGCGCTTGCTGAGAACCCCATTGATGTTGCTTGCATTGTCTCCGATCAGCCTGACCATGCGGACTTAGCTCGACGATTCGACGTGCCGTTTGTCGAGGTCGCGGTAGATGGACGCAGCAGAGAGGAGCACGAGTCTGCAGTGCTAGAGGCTCTTGACGGTTTTGATTTTGATCTTGTCGTACTTGCTCGGTACATGCGTATTCTCTCGGCTGATTTCTTAGACCGAATTAATGCACCCGCAATCAATGTGCATCATGCGCTCTTGCCAGCATTTATAGGTGCGGGCGCCTACCAGCGAGCATGGGATCGTGGAGTAAAATTGATCGGAGCCACTGCGCACTATGCGACCGTAGACCTCGATGAAGGGCCCATCATTGCCCAAGCATCAACTCCAGTATCTCATCGCGACGGGCCGGAAGACTTAGCTCGGAGAGGGCGCGAACTTGAGTGTGCAGTTCTTGCTCAAGCCCTATCTGCTCATTGCCAGTTTCGCGTATTGCTAACGGGTAATCGCACGATCATCTTTGAGGACTAATCCCTAACTGAGTTGGCGGTGTAGCCAGGCCGAGGCCCGCTCAATTACGTCTTTCCGAGATTGCGTGAATGCTAAGAGGTTGTGGTTGCATGCGCCGTCGCACTCCGTTGTGTACCAGTGAACTGTTACATCCCGTTTCGCTGAACGCATAGCACTTGCAAGAGTTGTGGTCTGCGTAGGAACAACGATGGAGTCACTAGTGCCGTGAAGCATCAGGGTAGGCGCAGATATTGATGTGGCTGATGGAATGACGTTCACATCGGTTGGCAATGGACTACCAAGAACCTGACCAGTAACCATTCCGGCGAGATCCACGATTGGCTCCTCGGCGCCGGTGCGGGCTGATCGAAGCAGTGCCGCTCCGCCCCCTCTCGAGTACCCAAGGATCCCAAGTTGATCTGGGGCTACTCCTGTTGCTTCAAGTGTCGCATCTACAAGCGCCTGAACTGCGCCTACAGAGGCCTCGGAGACCCCAGTGAAATCAGGAGCGTTGTCGCAGTCAATTCGTGCGACCAAGCTGGTGGTGTTGGGGAGGCCAAACCAGCAGCCTGCTGCAACATCAAAACCCTGTGCCGCAAAGTCTCGAGCGAGCTTGATATAGGTATCGGTTAGTCCATCGCTACCTGGGAGAATCAAGAGTGCTGGGTGCGGTCCATCGCCTTGAGCACGAAGAAGTGCCAGGCGAACCTCTCGCCCATTTGGAGCTGGGGACGCGAACCATTCAACTGCGGTTGCAGGATTACCAACTGTCGCTCCAGTTCGCGTAAACGCTGTCACAGGGACTGCTGCACAAGCAGTTGCGACCATCGCCAGTGCAATCACTCCAGCGATAGACGCGATGCGCCGCCGAACGGCTCGGGCGCTTCTCGTCTTTGTAGACCTTCGAATGTTCAGCATCTCTGTTGTTCTCCTTGTTGCGGACACTTAGAGCATCGGCAGCATGGAGATAGGCCTTGAGGCCTGCATCAAGTAACAGAGGAAATTGCTAGCGCTATAGCGGGACCACGTAAAAAGTTGGGTCTTTGGTCCTAGGGAGAGAACCTATTTATGGGGGGTTTTTAACCGCATTTGGAGTTCGATTTGGCCGAGAGAATCCGAACCAGAGACAAACGGCTGAAGGTTTTAGGAGTCCTGGAGCACAACGATGGAGCCGGTGTAGACAGCAACCCAGACTCGGTTGGTCGTGGGTTCATAGGTGATGCCGATCGGGTGCTCACCGGTAGGGATCGTCTGAAGTATGGCGAGATCTGAGGCTCGCACTTTGGCAACAGTATTGGAGTCGTAGTTGACAACGTAAAGCGCAGTGCCGTCTGGAGAGATAGCCATGCTCCTCGGTTGACTCCCAGTATTCACTCGCCCGACAACTGTTCCGGTTGTCGTATCAACCTTCACAACCTGGCCATCTTTATTGAGAGTCAAATAAATGTAGCGGCCTGTGGGGTCAATCACTACATGTCGGGGGCCTCCGCCGACGTTGCGAATGTAAGACACCCCGAGGGTCCCTAGGTCAATTACTGCGATATCTCTCGTGCCCATGACGGCGATGTATGCCTTGCTCGAGTTTGGGTTAACGGCTATGCCGCGTGGATACGCACCTACTGGAATGCGCTTTACTTCTTTCATTGAGGAGCGATCAACAACGGAGACCGCAGCAGAGCACCAATTGGAGACGAGCACGTAGCGATTATCGGGTGTCACAGCGACGTATTTTGGAACTGCTCCGACAGCCGCGACGGCGTTAACGGTCAAAGTTTTCATATCGATTCGATACAGAAAAGACTCGGAGGTTCCGTCACCGGCGTTACAGGAGTCTGAGCCCTCGGGGCCAAATCCGGACCCGTACATTGAGTAGTTCGAGACGTAAGCAGTTCGACCATCGGGCGAGTAGGCGGCCTCGACCGGAGATCCTTTAGATATGCCAGGGTGACCCGGTGCGCCAAAAGCGGTTAGGTCAACGGAGTCGGGGATCGTCTTGACCAAATTCCCGTCAGCGTCGTAAACAGTCACCGAGTGCTGGTACATCATGTTCTGTGCTGAGACGAGGCCGCGTCCAGAGGCCACAACAGACTTAGGCGAGATGGCGCCGTTTATTGTGCGGAGAGTCGTTAGGCGGCGGGCCTCCGATGGAGTCTTAGATTGAGAGGTTGTAGTAGTTGGTGGCGTTGAACTGCTCGAAACCACGGGATCGGTCTGCGGAGACCTTTGCCGAGTCGTAGTTGTGGGGAGCGCATTCTGGGAGGACCCATCGTCGCTGCCATTCGCGTCTCCGCCGACTACGAGTGCAGCAATGAGTCCTAAGGCAACTGTCGCAGCGCCTATAAGAACAACTGAGATACGCCGGTCCATCCGTTGAATTGTAGGCGTTGAATCGGACTACAAGGAGTCGCTACTGCTTGTTTATTCTTGCTTATCGAGCCTTAAGGCGAATGACGAATTTTGACTTAACATCATTTCCAAGTGCGACGGTTCTCAATCCGGTGAAGGTGCCCTTGCCTTCAGCGTGTAGCCATTTTCCAGTTCCCCCGATGACTTTTAATCGAGCGATGACACGAGTATCGGTTCCGCTGGGCAGAACCTTTGCCTTGCCGTTCATCTGAACTCCCAGGGTGCTGCCATCCTTCGCCGTGAATGTTATGAACCCGAAGAATGGACCGTTCCCTTTCAGGTAATTGACATTACCGAGCATCTCTACATCTATCGGATTGCTCCCGCGTTCGTCTCGCCCTACTAGGAGATTGAATCCGTAAACGCGCCGACCATTCGGAGAGACGGTATGTGTGATCTTCTGCTGAGAGGCGATTGATGTCTCGACCTTTATGATGCGTTTTGTAACCGTTGCAGCGCCTGCGGATGAGGCGAGTGGAGCAGCGAGGAGCGCGACTACCAGAGTGGTGGTGCTTGAGAATATGGCGATTCGTTTCGTAATCATTAATGCTCCTCAGGATTTGCCTCTGCGGCTTGACCATTTTTGGGGTCAACAATTCAATGCTAATCCTGTCTGCCGACGAAGAGAGGCTCAGTGCCTCTAATATGGATGCTGAATTGGCGGTTGGGGCTGCGCGGTGGTTGTATCTCACATATGTCTGATCAGGAGCTATTCGAGGCCCGACTAAATGCTGCCTCATCTCTGCGGCGCCTAAACCACGAATTAGTCGGACGCGATAGCGATCTTGAGACCTTAAATCGCGTTACCGCAGAGGCCACATCGCTCGCAGATGCATTAGAGCCCTTTGAACGCAGGGATCGAGCTGGCGCACTCTCCGCCCATGTTGAGCGAATGTTTGGTATGGCCCAAGATGGCGAAGAGATCGATACTTCGCACGCGGCATTCTCAGTAATGGCTGACCGTGCTATTGGGGGCCCAGCGAACCCGACAGGGGTTGATATTGAGGTGGAATTCAATGAAGACGAGGTCGTGGCAACGGTCGTATTTAAAGCTGCAAATGAGGGGGGTCCTGGTAGGGCGCACGGTGGAGTTGTAGCAGGTGTCTTTGATGACGTCACTGGTTACGTACTACGAATTGCCGAGACTGCTGGATTTACCGGCACGATTAGTGTGCGTTACCACAAGCCGACCCCTATCGAGGTTCCGCTTACCTTTCGTGCTCGCCTCAACGGACGAGAGGATAGAAAGTTGTTCATCTCCGCTGATTGTCACGACGGAGAGACTCTGATCTCCTCTTGCGAGGCTACCTATATAACTATCGACCCGTCTCTATTCGCTTAAACCATTAGTTGGGCAGGGTTTTAGAAGGGCAGGGTTTTAGAAGGGCAGGTTTAGCCCCCAAGTTCTATAACTCTGCATTCTGGGGCGTCGCCCATTTCGCTACGCATCCACCTGAACATCATGTACCCCGAGTTGTGTCCAGCGGTATCGAGCCAGTTTGCATGTCCAGGATTGCGACCGGCGATGACTATTTTGTAACTTCCGTCGGCTTCTAGGGCGACGTCGCTGTGGTTCAGAATGATTTGATGATTCCTGTAATCAAGGGACTCCATCCAGCGCGACATGAGAAGGATTGACCAGTACCTAGTCTCAGGAGGCATGCCAGTTATCTCTAAGCCTTGCCCCTCTCCGATTTCATACCAGCCAGCGACATAGAGGTTGTCGGGTGTGGGGTAGAAGGCAGCTGCATTCTCTGCGCTTGAGAACGAGAAAATATTTGTAGTGCCATCGGACAGCTCTTTCGCCATAGCAGCAGATATCTCCGCGCCAAGCTGCGTGAAGCCTGCAACCTCTTGAATGCGTTGCGCTATTCGGCTTGGAGATGGAGGATCAGGGGTCCCCGGATTCTCAAGCGCAGTAATTGTGTAGGTAGCAGGAGTCTCGGTCTCTCGATCTAGAAAATACTGGCGCACAATTAGAGAGTCGATTGCAGGTGTCATCTCGAGCCATCGGGTTTTTGGTGATTGGGTGCGCGACGAGACAGGGGGTGCCTCTATATCGAGGATGATTCGAAAGTTCTCGTTTGCCGTGAGGGACATATCCTCGTCGTTTGCGCTGGCGAGGATCTGGTTTGTTCCGGTGGCATCTCTTCCGTAGGCGCAGAAAGAGAGATAGTGACAAGTGCCGCGGTTGCCGACTATTTCGTATCGCTGGCTCCCCTTGATCGGGGCATAGTCATAATACGTATCTGGGTTGTCTCCGAAGAACTTTCGCGTTGGAGTCATCAATCGCGTAAATTCAGGTCTCGATGCGTCAGCGTTCTCAAGAAAAATATCGAGAGACGCAGAGAGCATCCTTGTAATAAATCGGTAGCCCTCAGCTAGCTCTAGGGAGTTGGCTGCTCCGGTCGGTGCAGTGAGAGCATCTGCAGACTTCTGCAGAGCGACGAGTAATGATCCCCATGCAGAGTCAAGCATCGCTGCATCGTTATCGGCTGGTGGCATTTGTGCTCCCAAGGTTGAATGATTCGTGCTGATCTGCACAACGATAGGCCGGATAATAGAGAAATCGTCTCTAACTGACCAAAGTTCAATAGTGCGGGGTGTCAGACTCCCCGTAACGATTCGTAGCAGGAGGAAATAGATGCGTCGAGGAACCAGAGCGATTTTGAGTGCAGTAGCGGCGTTTGCCGTCATTGGAGCCTCGAGCAGTGCCGCTTTTGCCCATAGTGAGATCACTCCGGAGTCAACCCCTGCTGGGGCCGAGACTGAGTTGACCCTCAAACTTGAGAATGAGCGCTCCAATGCCTCGACGGTGAAGGTTGAGATGTTCTTCCCGGACGGTCAGGAGATTGTTGTTACAAAGGTGCCCGATGTAGGGGAGTGGAGCGGAGCTCCCCAGGGTGGCGCCGGTGGAGGGCCTGGAGCGCTCGGTGATCCGGCGCCTGGGATTACATGGCAGCGCGCCTCAGGGACTCCAAGCGACGACTTAAGCCTCACCTTCTCGCTAGTTCTCCCTGATCGTGTCGGCACTATTCAGATGGCCCTACTCCAGACCTACTCCGACGGAAGCGTTGACCGCTGGATTGACCCGTGGCCAGCGGGGCAGCCGGAGCCCGAGGCTCCAGGGCCTCGACTCACGCTCACTGCCGCGCCTGCCTCAACGACTACCACAGCGGGGAGCACCGCGAATGCCCCCACCACTACCACGGAGGCATCAGGCTCAACTGCTCCTTCAGGGTCGGGCGGATTTATTGCTGGATCAGTTGCAGTTCTGTTTGTGATTGGCGCAATCTTCATGATCGTCAGAGCTCGACGCAAGAGCTAACGCGCGCCAGCGCTAAATATTCCCTTCCCTCAACGGCTCATCGGGCCGCGGACGTTTAGAGTGCATGCGGTAGCGGATCGCACAGAGCATCTCGCATTTTTTAAGACTTGAACATGGAGAAATAATGTCAAAAGCAGTCTCAGGCGGGCTTGAAGGAACCTCGGTGCTAATCACCGGCGGCGGAAGCGGAATCGGGCTTGGCTGTGCTGCTCGCTGCGTTGGCGATGGGGCGCATGTAACAATCTGTGGGCGTAGTGAGGACCGCCTCACGCGAGCGACTCAAGAACTCGAACCTCTCGTATCCCACGGCGGAAGCATTCGCAGCATCGCCGCTGACGTCCTAGATGAGGATGCAGTCAAACGTGCAGTTGCGTTCGCAGCGGAGCTCACGGGTTCACTTGATTCGGTAATTGCATGCGCAGGCGGGTCCGAGACGATCGGCCCTGTTACTCAAATCGATGTCGATGCATTTCGCCGCACGATTGACCTGAACATAACGGGCACGATGTTGGTTCTGAAGCATTCCGCACGAGTAATGGTCGCTGGTGGCGGAGGTTCGTTTGTCGGCATCTCCTCAATCGCTGCGTCCAATACTCATAGATGGTTTGGGGCGTATGGACCTGGAAAAGCAGGCATCGAGGCGCTATGCACAATGGCCGCCGATGAGCTTGGATCAAGTGCAGTGCGCGTCAACGTGATTCGCCCAGGCCTCGTCGACACAGAGCTAGTCGAGTTCATAATCGCGGGAGGACCACTTCTAGATGATTATCTAGATTGCATGCCGATCTCTAGGGTTGGGCAGCCTGCAGATATTGCTGCAATGGCGAGATTCTTAATCGGATCTGAGAGCACATGGATTACCGGCCAAGTGATCAATGTTGATGGTGGACACTCGCTTCGTAGAGGCCCAGATTTCTCGAGTGTTCTTAGCGATGTATTCGGCGCCGACGGTCTTCGTGGCGTCGTGCAGGAGGGATAGGACAAATGGCTCACGGCTCACTCTCATCATGGGATGACTATCCGGTGCATCAGGTCTCGGAGACCATTCGCCACTC
>CALQAT020000023.1:0-17307 GCA_943328625.2 Bordetella parapertussis
AAAACTCAACGCTGCTAACCAATGGTGCGGTGCGTTCTTTAACAAACCACTCCTGCATGCGAAGCACTTCGCTTGATCCGTCCTCGCGCTCGACGGTGAGGCGTGTGCCCACAGAGTCATCGGTCATGGGTATCAGGCGCGTTGTAATGCCCCACGACTCGGTTATCTCGCGTGTTACGTCACTTAGCGGGGCTCCGTCGCGCAGGCGCTCCGTTCGGAAAAGGTGTGTTGCGATATCGAGGTCTCCAAGGCGGAACCAAGGAGCAACTCCGTAACGGCTCAGCGCCTCAATCGTGCGGAAAGACTCGCCCTCAAGTCCCCATCCTTGCTCGGGGTGCTCGGCTCCAGCGAGGGTATAGGTAACAGTGTCGAGATCTGGCGAGACGCTTAAGCCATGGAAGATGTCATCGTCTGCTGTATTGACAATCACCGTTATGTCTTCTGGTGGAGCGACGCGTACGAGCCCTCGTAGGAAGCGCGCTGCTCCGACTCCACCTGCAAGTGCAACAATCATGGGTGCAAGGGTAACCGGCGCGAAGAGACCCCCCGTTAGACGAGGGGCCTCATTCTGCTCGAACTGCGTCAGAGGGGGGAGTCTGACGCAGTCTTCGAGATAATTATCTAAGGGCTAACCAGCCCTTAGATGTTGCCTTCACTTAAATATTGATAGTTCCGCGTACCTTCTCAACACCTGCACTGAGGGTTGAAGAGATTGATGCCGGGACGGACTTGACGGAGTCTGGGATCGAACCGGCAACCTGAGAAGGAATGCCCTTGATCTGCTCAAGAGTGGGCTCGACACGAGCGGAGACTGCATCGTAGGCAGGTGTGACTGCATCTCTAGCCTGGCCGGAGACCGACTTAGCAAGAGTTGCAGGGCTGCTCACTTGGGATACGACATAGGAGCCGGCCTCGCTAGCTTTGGTGCGTAGTGCGCTTGACTGCTCTGTAAATCGCGCCTGTGCACTGCGGCGGCGTTGCTGGAGAGACTGGAATCCAAGAACTCCGGCCCCAACGGCTACATATCCAGCCTCTGTGGCGGACTTGCGGATATCAAGGTTGCGAGGGTCGAGTTTGTTGAGCTCGAGATTACTGAAGTCGATGTTGCGGGGGTCGAGCTTTGTTAGATCTATGTTGCTGAGTCCGATGGCCATGGTTGGCTCCTTTGATGTCTTTTACTTGGTGTTTAGGAATTTGGTGTTTAGGGGTATTAGGGGTTGGCCGGCGAGGCGTTGCCAAGCGGGCAGTGCAAGCAGTATACCGCATTTGTTAAACAGTTGCAAGCAGCGGCAAGCAGCGCGAAGAATGGTGAAAAGCCCCTGCTACATCGGGGTTTTTCTTAGTGTCGCCTGCCAAGTTAAGGCCTCCGGCTAGGTTCAGGGGGTGGACTCAGAAGCACCGGAGACGCCCGGTGGCCCCGACCTGGGGCCTGAGCCGAGCAGTGAAGTCGAGATAAGTGGCTCCGATCACTGGTTTACCGATGGGTTTGAGGACCTCCTAGAGGAGACCGCACATAGGCCGGCAGTGGTGGCCGTGGTTGTTATCCGCGATGCAGGGGAGTGGCTTGAAGAGACACTCCTAGCTCTTGATTCTCTCGATTACCCAGATGTGACCACACTCGTTATCGACGACGGGTCTCGCTATGACCCCACCCCTCGGATAGCTGAGGTTGCACCTCGTGCGTTTGTTAGGCGCCGTGAGAGCTCCTCTGGTTTCGCTACGGCAGCCAATGAAGTTATTGCGAGCGTCCAGGGTGCAACTTTCTTGCTGTTCTGTCACGGCGATGCAGTGCTCGATAGGTATGCACTCAAAATCATGGTTGATGAGGCTGTGCGATCCAATGCGGGAATCGTCGGGCCGAAGGTAGTGCGCTCCTCTGATCGATCGCACCTTCTAGAGGTTGGGATGACCGTCGACCGGCTCGGTGCCCCCCATACAGAGATTGAGCCCGACGAGATCGATCAAGAGCAGCATGATGCGGTGCGCGATGTCTTCTTTATTTCAGGGGTAGCGATGCTTGTGCGCTCAGACCTCTTTGCAGAGATTGGTGGCTTCGACCCGGATGCGGCCCCCGCGGCTGAGGACGTTGATTTTGGTTGGCGCGCGCGCATTGCAGGTGCGCGGGTGATGGTTGCTCCCGATGCGGTAGTGACGCACAGTATTAGCGACATTTTTCGCGACTGCCTAGATGCGAATCCTTCACAGTTAGAGGGGGCGCGCCACCGCGCAATGCTTACCTCGGCTGGGGCTCTCTCGCTTCTATGGATGGTGCCTCTCGCTATGGGGCTCTCGTTAATTGAGGCGGGTTTATCGTTTGTAAGCGGGCATCGAGGGCGTGCTACTGCAATTGTTAAAGGTTGGTGGATCGCCCTAACTGGCATTCGTAGTGGTCGCCCGGCTCGCCTTGCAGCGCAGTCACATCGCAGGGTCTCCGACGGGGAGATTAGATACCTGCAGAGTCATGGGAGTTCACGTGTCCGCAGGTTCTTAAACGGAACCCTCCACGCAGATGATCGATTGCGAGACATAACTGAGCGAAGCCGCACGCTTACCGATACCGCTGGAGCGCGAGTACGCGAGCCAGTTGGCATCGCCGTATGTATTTTTGTAGCGCTTGTTGCTATCGGTTCACGCGACCTGCTTCTTGGTTCTCTTCCTCAAATTGGTCAGATGCGAATTTGGCCCAGTGTCGGTGGAGGTTGGGGCGCATTTACCTCTGTCTGGCGTGACTCACTCTTGGGCGCACGTACTCTTGAACCTCCACTCCTTTTGGTTACATCGGGAATTGGTTCGATCTTTTTTGGTGCAACCGGCCTAGCTCGCACACTCCTAGTAGTAGTTGCGATGCCGGTTGGAGTTATCGGGGCGTGGCGCTTAGGTCGCTCGGTGGCCGGCCCAGGCATTGCTGCAGTCGTGACGGGGGTTGCCTATGGAGTTATCCCACTTCCCCGTAACGCAATCGCAGCGGGGCGCATGGGCCCACTACTTGCGTACGCAATCGCACCGTTACTTGTACTTGGAATTGCGCGCCTCTGTGGCCTATTAGAGGCAGAGAGTCGTCCGCGTAGACGCATTGTTTCGCTCTGCGTTTTGCTCGCTATCTGCTCGGCGTGGTGGATGCCCGCTATCGCGCTCCCGCTCGCAATCGCCGCTGCATTTACAATCGCCGCTCCGTTTACTCGTGGTGCAGGAGTAACCCTCGGTTGGCGCCCTGCAACAAAGATCACACTCGGCGCACTTGCGCTATTGCTTCCATGGCCAATCACGTTGATCGGACTTCACAATGGAGCAACACTCGGGTTTTCGTACTCTGGTAGCGCCAAGATGCTCGACCTTCTCCGATTCCACACCGGGCCGGCAGGCGCAGGCGCAGCCGGATGGGTTCTGCTCGCAGTTGCGTTGGTGGTGCTTTTAATCGCATCGGGTCCACGATTTGAGTGGGCGGTGCGGGCATGGGGGTTGATGATCGTTGGCTTCGCAGCGGCTTGGATACCACAGCAAATCTCCTCGACGATCCCGATGCCAGTTCGAGAGGGGCTACTTGTGCCGGCTGCAGTTGGGCTTGCACTAGCGGTTGGATTAGGGGCGGCTTCGCTCTTGACCGATGTTGGGCGGCGGCGTTTTGGTTGGAGGCAAGTCTCCGCGGTACTAGCGACTCTCGCTCTCCTTCTGCCCGCTCTTGCATTCGCCGCGGATACCCTCGGCGGGCGTTGGAGGATGCCTCGCGAGTCTTGGGCCGACTCGCTCTCGTGGATGGAGTCGCGTTCTTCTGCGGGAGATTTCAGGGTCCTCTGGCTTGGAGACCCCTCTGTGCTACCGCTCGACCCGGGTCGCAGCGGTTCGGTTGGCTACGGAGTGACATCTAATGGAGTAAGCGATGCGCGTGTATTGATTCCCATACCTGAGCGTGGTGAACAACGACTAGTGCGCCAGGCAGTCGAGACGCTTCGTAGAGGCGGCAGCAACCGAATTGGAGCCCAACTCGGAGCGCTTGGCGTGAGATTTATCTTGGTACCAGAGACGGCTGGGCCAGATCAGCGCCCATTTATCGCAGCCCCCGATGGCATCACATCGACGCTCGCTGACCAACTCGACCTGCTACGGCTTGAGGCCTCACCCGGTCTCTCGCTCTACGAAGTAGTTCCATGGCAACCAGTTAGGGCTCTCATAACTACAGAGGCGGGTGCGAATGTTGTAGTACCTCTGCAGAGCGGTAAGAAGAATCCTGCAGGGATAGTTCGTTTCGCTACCCCCAAAGACTCGATGATCAAGGCGAAGAGCAACGGTAAAACGCTTAAGTCTGAAGGGGATTCAAACTGGGATAACTCTTGGGTGCTCCCTAAGGCAGGCCCTGTCTCGATAGTGAATAGCGCTGCTTGGCTGCGAATATTTGCAGTACTTCTACAGGGTGCAATTTTCTTGCTAGCAATTCGCATGTGGAGATCTGACTCGCAGCGTGCCCCGAAGAAGACGCAGCGTAGGAGAGTAGCGGGATCTACTCTCCCACCGCGAGAGGCTGTGGCGAGCGACTCGCTAGTTCTTGGATCTTCTGTCGTGCTCGATAGTGCTGTCTCTATTGATAGTGAAGTCGCGCTTGATAGTTCTGTCTCTATTGATAGTGCTGTCGCGCTTGATAATGCAGGACCTCTAACGCCGTCTGCTGATTCATCTTCGACCGAGACGGAGCCGGGAACATGAGTCGAGAGAATTCAGTTCCTAAGAGCGAGGCAAGAGCAGATCGGTTGGCAAAACGCAGCCGACGGAGTAGGCGCAGTGCTGTCGTCGCGGTTGCGTTTTTAGCGTTAGTCGTTGGGGTCTCCGAGTGGCTCGCCCCTGCTGAGACTTCAAGCAACGACGCCGGCAGTGGAGGCATTGCGGTCAGCAGATCTCAAGCGGTGGTTGATCCAGAGGAGACGCGCTCCACTTGGTTCTGCGCTGGTGGAACATCGCAGCCAGGGGGAAGAGCAGACGAGACTCTCACCATCGCCAACGTAGGTGGCAGCAGTTCATTTGTCGCTTACATAAAGGTGAGCGTCATGACTGGGGTCGGTGTCGTTACCGGGAGGCTCGATTTCCAACTTGCTCCTGCAGGGAGTGCTCTCTCCTCAGCGTCAGGGCTCCCTAGCGTGCGCTCGATTCCAGTCAGCTCGATATTGGCAAACCCAGAGCCGGGCGTAGTGGTGGAGGCGAGTGGTGCCCCAGTTGTCGTGACTCACTCTGTCTCTGGAGCCGGAGATGTCGGTGTTACTCCATGCGCACGCGGTGGGTCTGATACTTGGTACTTCGCTGGCGGTACAACGGTTCTAGGAGCCGAGCAGTGGTTAACGCTCTTCAATCCATTCCCTGGAGACGCTGTAGTAGATATCAGCTTCTTCACTAATACTGGAGTGGAGGCGCCAGGGGAGGCTCAAGGTGTTGTGGTACCGGGTACCTCGCGGCTAAGTATTCCGGTACATGATTTAGTTCCGCGCAGAGATGCAGTTGCGACGCGAGTGACTACACGCAGAGGGCGTGTCATAGCCGAGCAGGTGCAGATTCTCGACGGCAGAGACGGGCGTAAGGGCATCACTCTGGTTGCGGGAGCCCCCGAACTAGCTAAGAAGTGGTGGTTCTCAGGAGCAACTGCGCAAGAGGGGAGAGCTACGACTGTGAGCATTCTCAACCCTGGTGCGACGAGAGTAAATGTTCGAATTGATACAGCGCTTGTGGGGGCTGTCACCCTCGCTCCGATTGATGTTGAGATACCACCGCGTAGTGTCTCGGTGACAGATGTCTCCTCAAGAGTCCCGGTGGGTACTCCCTTCTCGTGGAGCTTGAGCATGCGCGGTAACGCAGCAGAGAAAGGCGAATTATCTGCTGGCATAGCGGCCTCCGCTCTAATCGCCCAGAGCGGAATCGGCTCAGGGATCGCGGCAGATGCAGGGTCACCATTCGCTACGAGTTCGTGGTACTTGTCCTCCCCAGATCTGGTTGAAGGCGCCACGCGAGAGATTGCGATCTTCAATGCATCGAATAAGCGTGTGACATGGCGCATCAGAACCCTTGGTGCGCCGGCTGGTTCGAAGACGCCGCAAGGCACACTCGAACCAAGAGGAGTATCTCGCCAGAGCATCGCAGCATCTGGAGTTATGCAGGTATCAGCGAATGGCCTCGTAACGATCTCCGAGGTATCACAGGGGCCGCGAGGATTGTTCCTCTCGGGAGGCTTACCGCTCTGCCCGTCACCACTTTTGAGTAGTACTTCAGGCGTAATTCAATGTTGATCTACCTCGCGATTGCAATTATTGGAGCGGTTGGTGGAGTTGTATTCGCATTAGTCGCGCAGCGAGGAGCGCAGCCGAGCCCGGTTACAGACTCCTACCCCGTGCCGCGCCAACTTCACAGGGCAGATTTTCCAAATCCTGATGCGCCTTGGCTCGTAGCGCTCTTTACCTCAGCGTCCTGCGATGGATGCGCACCGATGCGTTCAAAGGTTGAGGTCCTTGCATCCAGAGAGGTCTCCGTCTGTGAGCTCTCATTCCCCCAGGAGCGAGAACTACACGATCGCTATGCGATTAGTGGAGTACCGATGGTATTGATCGCTGATGCTGAGGGGGTAGTAATGCGTGCATTCGTTGGGCCGACTAGTGCAACAGACTTATGGGCCGCCGTTGCGAGTGCGCGCGACATAAACGCCGATGTAGACCCAGGGCTAGGGGCGCTACCGTAAATACTGCAGCCGCTTAAGGAGAACAGGTCTTAAATGGAACTGCTCTTTATAGGTTCCCGGTCTCCTCTGTAAAACGCCCAATTACTGGAGCGCTGACTTCACCGTCACTATTAAGACCGTCACTATTAAGACCGTCACTATTAAGAGCGTCACTATTAAGAGCGTCACTATTAAGAGCGTCACCAACAAGCTCCGGTGCGATTACCTCTCCATCAATTGTGAAGGATCGACGCGGGCCGCCAGCGCGATAACCCATTGCTTCATCGACAAGGCGCTCTACTTCAATTCCGTCAAGAGTCTCATGCTGGAGAAGGGCTTTCGTGACCGCATCTAGGCCCGGGCGAAATTTGGTTAGCAACTCAACGGTTCGCTTCTCTTGCCCACGCAGAATTGTCTCAACCTCTTCGTCAATTACACGTGCAGTCTCGTCTGAGTAGTCGCGCGTGTGCACAAGATCTTCGCCGAGGAAAACAGCGCCCTGCGCGCCCCAAGCCATAGGCCCGATGCGGTCGGACATTCCCCACTCGCGCACCATGCGCCGCGCAATCTCGGTACCTCGAACCAAGTCGTTCTGGGCGCCTGTTGATTGACTGTCATAGACGTTCATCTCGGCTACGCGTCCTCCAAGGAGCACGCAGAGCATGTCTTGTAAGAAGTTCTTGTCGTGGGAGTAGCGCTCCTCCTCGGGGAGTTGCTGTGTCATACCGAGCGCCATACCCGTCGGGAGAATCGTCACCTTATGGACCGGGTCTGCGTGCTCGAGTACATAGGCCGCTAATGCATGCCCTGCCTCATGAACAGCAGTGTGTTCTTTCTCTAGGTCGTTCATTACGACCGTGGGGCGCTTGAGGCCCATGAGTACTCGGTCTCGAGCATCCTCGAAGTCGATTGCATGGACTGATTTCTCGCCCCTTCGCACAGCGAAGAGGGCTGCCTCATTGACAAGATTTGCTAGGTCGGCACCAGACATTCCTGGCGTCCCTCTCCCTACTACCGCAATATCGACATCACTCGAAATTTTCTTGGAGCGGAAGTGGACCTTGAGAATATCGATGCGCTCGCCGAGTGTGGGGAGAGGCACCATGATCTGGCGATCGAAGCGTCCCGGGCGAAGAAGAGCGGGGTCAAGTACATCAGGGCGGTTGGTTGCCGCCATCATGACAATCCCCTCGGATGCCTCGAACCCATCCATCTCAGCAAGCATTTGGTTAAGCGTCTGCTCGCGCTCGTCATGACCACCGCCGACACCCGCGCCGCGCTTGCGACCTATTGAGTCGATCTCGTCTACGAAAATAATTGCAGGGGCTTGCTTGCGCGCTGTCTGGAATAGATCGCGAACGCGCGCTGCACCTACACCGACAAACATCTCCATGAAGTCCGAACCTGTGATCGCTATAAATGGAACACCAGCCTCGCCGGCCACTGCACGAGCTATTAGGGTTTTACCGGTTCCGGGAGGGCCGACAAGTAGGACGCCGCGAGGAATGCGCGCCCCAATCTCAGTAAATTTAGCTGGGTGCTTTAGAAAGTCGACGACCTCTGAAATCTCTTGTTTTACAGGGTCGTACCCTGCTACATCAGCGAAGGTGGTAGTCGGATTATCGGAGTCGTAGACCTTGGCTCGGCTACGCCCGATACTCATCATTGAGCCCATCTGTCCTTGAGCGCGACGGTTCATCCAGACAAAGAATCCGATAATTAGGAGAACGGGGAGCAGGTAGATAATTGCCTGAAAGAAGGCGTTGGAGGACTCACGCTTGTAGGTGTAGTCAACTCCTTCTTTTTTCATCTCGCGCACTACAGAGTCGGGGAACGCATCATTTGGTCCACTGCTTGTAAACACCTCGGCGCCGTCTTGCTTAGCGCTCCCGGACTTTGTGAACTCTCCATTCATTGAACCCGTTGCGGGATCGAGGGAGACAGATTTAATGCGCCCCTGGCCTACGTAGTCTGAGAACTGGGAGTAGGTGATGGTTGCACTTGGCTTGGCATTACTGTCACCGAGATTGAGAGCGAGGAACGCAGTGATGACAATGCCGATTAGAAGGAAGGGCAGCCAGCGTGGGCGCGCCTTCGTTGACGATGGCTTGCCGGAGCTCTTGCCTGCGCCTTTGTTCTGGTTCTTATCGGTCTTCTTATCGCTCTCGCCGGATTTAGGGGTCTTGCGGCTTAGAGATGGGGGCTTCATAGCCATGGGTGGGCTCCGCGCTATTAATGATGCTCTGCATCGGATTCGTGACTGGAGCCCTATCGTAGGCACCGACAGGGACTTAATTGTCCTCGGGCCTACGATCAGGGAGATATGAGCGCCATCGCACCTAACTCAAAGCCAGCCTCCGGCATAGGCAACTCACCGAGTGTTCGATGGGGATTAGGCGATGCCATCTGGGTCTGGTTGGCAGCACTCGCCGTAACCCTCTTTGCCGGAGCCGCGTTCGCTGCTCTTAGAGGTGCTTTGGGTGGCAGTGGGTCAAGTGGTGATCCTCTTGCCGATATCTGGGACCTTGTATTTAGTTCTTTGATTCAGAATGCCGCGATAATTGGTTTCATCATCGTCGTATCCCATTTGAAGGGCGTCGGTTCCCTGCGTAGAGATTTTGGGCTGCGCCTGCGGATTCGAGACTGGTGGTGGCTACCCGTTGGCGCCGTAATCTCGGTGGGCTCGGCCATTTTATTGGACCCCATCCTTCATTTCATGGGTAAACCGCCGACTCAGGCCGTAGTGACGATCATCGACAAGAGCAGCGGCGCCGGTGCACTAGCAGCTGCTCTATCGGTCGCTATCGCCGCGCCCATCGCCGAGGAGTTGCTCTTCAGAGGGCTTGTTCTGCGCTCCCTCCAACGGCGATACCGACCGGCAGTGGCGATCGCTGTTACCTCCGTCATATTTGCAGTCGTTCATCCGTTGCTAGATCCGAAGGCCATTCTTGCTGTGGTGCCTCTGCTCATACTCTCTGTGGTCTCTGGGATACAGGCAGCACGCAGCGGCAACCTCTCGCGATCAATCTGGCTTCACATGGGTTTCAACGCGATTACTGCCGCCGGGCTTCTCCTCAATTAGCGACGCTGTTGAGAGCGTTCGGCCTTCCTTGGTGGCCAGATAGGTGCGACAGCTAGGGCTTAGGGCCCCTCAAAGTCCGCATTTAGCGCCATTTTACGGCTTCTAGAATTTTTTCAGGTGGTGACTACAGGTATTAGGGCCTAGATGCCGATACCTGAACTGCTCATAGAGAGCACAACTCGAATCGCCTATAAGGAGAACCAAATGCTCTGCACTAACTGCAATAAAAAGAACGTAATTGAGATCCGCATGACTGTTGGCGGAGAGAGTCTCGCCTTCCACCGCTGCGGAAGTTGCGACGCCAAGGCATGGACCTCTGGAGAGGCAACTATTGAACTCGGGCGAGTCTTAGACCTTGCACGCCCGGCACGCGTCTAGCCCCAGGGGTTTTAGACCCACAGGCTCTGGTCACTAGCGCTCTATCCATTTAGGTATTCCTTTAGAGTTCACGCGCACAGCACGGCTTAAATGAGTGAGATAATGCCGCCCTTGAGTAACTCCGTAATTCCTCCCGTTCCTGAGCCCCGGGCTCGACGTGTCTCGACGGCGTCTTCAATTGATGACTCAAGCAGGAGTACTCAGACCCGCGACTGGGGATCCATCCTCTCGACATTGGTTGTCGTCGCTAGTTGCCTGACGGTCCTCGCGGCGCTCCATCCAGAGTTGCTTCTAAAATCAACGACTTCCGCTGGTGGCGACATGGGTGCCCACGTCTGGTTCCCGGCATACCTGCGCGATCACCTCCTTGGTCAATTCCGCGTAGCGGGTTGGGCGCCTGATTGGTTCGCTGGATTCCCTGCCGGGCAGTTCTATTTTCCGCTCCCTGCATTAGCGGTTGTGCTCTTAGATCTAGCGTTGCCTTACAACGTTGCTTTTAAATTTGTAACTGTTATCGGTGTTGTGATGATGCCGGCCGCCGCCTACGCGTTCGGGCGTGGGCTCCGAGCCCCGCGGCCGACCCCCACGCTCTTCTCGCTAGCCACCGTGCTCTTCTTGTTCTTTAAAGGTGCAAGCGGACCAGGCCCGAATATTCAGACTATTGCTTTCAATCAAGGCATCATGGGCGGGACGCTGCGAAGCACGCTCGCCGGAGAGTTCTCTTTCTCAATTGCAATCGCTCTCGCATTGGTATTTCTTGGGGCCTTTGCATCAGCGCTCGATCGAAGAACTCGTGCATGGATTCCAGCGCTACTTCTGGCAGCGACTGTCATGAGTCACATTGTTGTTGCAATATTTGCAATCGTCGCAGCTTTGGTCATCTGGGTAACTGCGAAGCGCCCGCTTAAATCATTCGGGCTAGCCGCAGCAATTGGTGGGGTAGGCGCACTCCTTACGGCCTTCTGGAGTCTCCCGCTGCTTGCGACCTTTGGATATACCGCAAACATGCGCTACGAGAAGCTCACCGATTATTGGGTGTACCTATTCCCGCGTGAAGGCTCTTGGGTAGGCCCGTTCCCGCCGTTCGCTTGGTGCCTGCTCTCTCTCGCAGCGATTGGTGCTATCTCTGGAGCCGTCCTACGTAGACGCTCAACTATCGCAATTACCGTAATCACAGTCATCTTCGGGTTTGTGTTCATACTCTGGCCAGAGCTCCACGCATGGAACCTTCGTTTTCTGCCGTTCTGGTACTTCGGGCTGGGACTCTTAGCGGCGTGTGCAGTCGGCGAGGGAGTAAGAGCGTTAGCGGAGGCTGCCCCGAGGTTCGTTCCTTCACATCAGGACGCGAAGTTTGTGACAGCGGTTGTCATGTCGTCGGTTCTAATAGCCATCTCGGTATTTACACTCGCGCGCGCTTTTAGTACACGCGGTTTTCTTGATTTTTGGGCCGAGTGGAATTTCTCGGGGTACGAGGACACGCGCGCCGATGCAACGCGCGCAAAGGCATGGCCAGAGTTCGAGGCCCTCATCAATGAGATGAAGACTCTCCCTCCCGGGCGCGCTGTATGGGAGGGCGGTGGTTCGCTCGATAATTACGGGACTCCACTTGCACTCGAGTTGCTGCCGTACTTCACCAAAGGTCGCATCCAATCCGTAGAGGGCCTCTACTTTGAGTCCGCTGCGACAACTCCGTACCACTTCATGGGTGTGAGCCCTATCTCTGGCCCATCCAACGCATCTAACCCAGTTCGAGGGCTTGATTACCGCCACATTGAAGACTTCAGTCTCGGCGTGCGATGGATGCAGGTGATGGGGGAGGATTATTACCTCGCCTACTCGGATGCAGCGTTAGCAGCAGCAGCGGATCAGCGATTGACGCTCTTAGCCACAACAAAGGACACCGATGGCCAGGATCCAAAAGGCTGGAGTATTTATCGCGTCTCTGGGAGTCGACTCGTTGAGGGGTTGAGTGCTGAGCCCGTTGTTACCGAGGCTCACGCTGCTAAGCAGAGTGACTGCTTTGACCGTGAGCCAGTAGAGGGGATCCGTTCACCACGGCTAGAGGCTTGGGAATGCATGAGCGTTGGTTGGTTCAACGATCCGAGTGCCCTTGACCGGCCGTTAGTGGTAGATGGCCCTGAGTCCTGGGTGCGTGAAGCCGACCCGGTTGTCGCTCGTTTATTGGAGCGCAAGGCATTACCAAAAGTTGAGGTAACAAAACTTAAGCGGAGTGATCATTCAATCTCGTTCCACGTCTCGCGTGTTGGGGTGCCTGTCATAGTTCGCGAGTCGTATTACCCGAACTGGAGAGCCAGCGGTGCTGATGGCCCTTATCGCACTACGCCGAACTTCATGGTTGTGATCCCGACTTCAAAGGATGTGACACTCTCCTACGCGCGTTCAGGTCCAGAGTGGATCGGATTTCTTTTGAGCCTCTTGGGCATTGCTGGCGTAGTGCTAATTGCTCGACGCTGGCCCGTCCTTGAGGAGCCAGATTTGATGGATGTATACGGAGAAATAGAACCGGCGGCAGATGCACCGGAGATGTATGACCCATTTCTGCATGGGGGAGAAGAGTTCGACGACGTGCTCGCTCTAGTCTCGGCTCTTCGCGCCGCTGGTTATTCGTCAGAGGCCTCTCTCCTCTCACGCTCGCGGCGAGGACCTAGGGCGGAAGCGGGGGTGGCTCTGGCCTCCGCCCTCGAGAGAATTCTTCGGATTGAAGGCTTAGATCCTGAGATTAAGGCCAGGTCTGAGGCTCTCGCTCTAATTTTTGACGGTGCGTGACAACCCTTAATTAGCTCAAATGTGGCGCCCCCAATCAGTGGTTAGCGGTTCCCCGATTAGTATCCAACGTCCCGCCCACAGGGGCGGTTGAGGACCAGAGGCCCCCAGTGCCCGATTCGCTTGACACAATCTTTAAGGCCTACGACGTCCGCGGTGTTTATCCGACGGAGATTGATGAGGCTATTGCTCATCGCATAGGGAATGCATTCGTGGCATTTACCGGCGCATCGACAGTTGTAGTTGGCCACGATATGCGCCCGTCTTCAATTCCGTTGAGCCGCGCATTTATTGAAGGAGCAATCCTCGCAGGCGCGGATGTTGTTGACATCGGGCTCGCCTCTACTGACATGGTTTATTTCGCCTCGGGACTCCTTGATGCTCCGGCCGCACAATTTACGGCGAGTCATAACCCCGCGCAGTACAACGGCATCAAGATGTGTCGAGCCTCAGCGGGTCCTATTGGTGAAGATACAGGGCTTGTTCAAATTAAAGAAGCGGTTGCGGGAGGACTCGTAGAGCGCGCAGAAGAGCCGGGAACAGTCTCGCAGCGCGGGCTACTAGATGAGTTTGCCGATCACGTTCGATCGTTTATCCAAGAGCCTGAGAAACTGCGCCCGCTGGTAGTAGTTGCAGATACCGCAAACGGAATGGGCGGCCTAGTTGTACCGGCCGTATTTGAGAAACTGCCGTTTGATCTAACAATTCTTTACGTGGAGCTGGACGGAACCTTTCCGAATCATCCTGCGGACCCAATTCAGCCAGAGAATCTTGTAGACCTCCAGCGAGCAGTGCTGAAACACGGAGCCGATATCGGACTCGCTTTCGATGGTGATGCAGATCGCGTATTTGTCGTGGATAACAACGCCAACCCAGTCTCCGGATCTCTGACCACCGCGATGGTTGCAAAGTCGATACTCCAGGCCTCGGGCCCAGGGGAGAAGGTCGTACACAACCTCATCTGCTCTAAGTCGGTTGCAGAGATTGTGACGGAGATGGGCTGCGAGCCAATTAGGTCGCGCGTCGGGCACTCATTTATCAAGCAAGTTATGTCTGAGACTGGCGCAATATTTGGTGGAGAGCACTCGGGTCACTATTACTTCCGAGATAACTGGCGCGCCGACTCTGGGCTAATCGCTGCAGTAGTGATCCTTGAGGAACTCAGTCGGGCAAATGCGCCTCTCTCTGAGCTCCGCACTCCATTCGAGAGATACGCAGCCTCAGGGGAGATCAACTCAACTGTCCCGGATCCAAAGGCTGTTATCGAACGTGTCTCTGAATTATTTGCCGAACAGTTTGTGGATGCCAAACAAGATCGTCTCGACGGGCTTACCGTTGACCTCGGCGACTGGTGGTTTAATCTGCGCGCAAGTAATACAGAGCCTTTACTGCGTCTCAACCTTGAGGCTGCCGATGACTCGTCCTGCGACGAGCGCACAGGTCAGGTCTTAGCCATAATTCAAGAGCTGACCTAGTTATAAAACGAAGCAAAGAGGGCACGGGCCTTACCGAGCCGCGGTAGTTTTACACACAGAAACCAATACTCGAGGAGCAACACGATGGCACTAGACCCACAATTACTAGAGATTCTCGCCTGCCCTGAGGATAAAGGTCCGCTTCTTTATTTCGCGGATGAGTCTTCGCTAATTAATCCTCGTCTCAGCAGGAGATACACAGTGCGCGAGGACATCCCCATCATGCTTGTAGAGGAGAGCGAGACGATTAGCGACTCTGAGCTTGCTCGACTCCTTGCCAAGGCCGAGTCTGAGGGTATTAGCCCAACATTTGGGGCCTGAAAATAGTGGCGCTCGATTCGCTTGATTTCTTGGAGGCTGTGCGCGGACTGCCTGAGCAGATCGCAGACGCGCACGTATCCGCTCGCGACGCACTTCGAGGCGCCTCGCTTCCTGCGCCCGTTGACCTGACGAGCATCGCTGTGCTTGGAATGGGTGGGAGTGGTATCTCGGGCGATGTTCTTGCCTCCGTAGGGAGCAACGAACTCTCGCTCCCCGTGCTAGTTCATAAGCAAATCCGAACGCCTGCCTACATTGGCGAGCGAACGCTTGTTTTCGCTGTTTCCTACTCAGGAGAGACAGAGGAGACCGTGGCCATGACTCGCGGTGCAATCGCAGCAGGGGCAAGAGTTGTAGTGGTGTCGAGTGGAGGCGAACTCGTCCGTATGGCCAAAGAGTCGGGTGCGCTTCACCTCTCTTGCCCATCTGGTTTTATGCCGCGTGCTGCAATCGGTGCCCTAGTGGCACCGATACTCAGCACGCTCGGAGCAATTGGATTGCTCACAAATGTGGATGACGACCTGATCTCAGCGCGCGACCAACTTGGAGTTCGCCGTGACGCTTGCGCCCCCGAGGTTGCAGCTCCAGAGAATATTGCAAGAGAACTAGCGCGCAATATTGGCGGAACCTTCCCGGTCATATATGGCGGTGGGGCTATTGGTTCTGTAGCTGCTATGAGATGGAAATGCGACATCAATGAGAACGCAAAGGCACCTGCCTTCTGGGCTGCTTACCCCGAGCTCGATCACAATGAGATATGCGCATGGGGGCAGCACGGAGACGTCACCCGGCAGGTCATCTCGATGATCGAACTGCGCCATGAGTTCGAGCACGATCGCCTCTCCCAGCGAATAGAAGTGACGCGCGACATAGTTAGCGAGGCCGTGCACCAGGTGCTCGAGGTGCGCGCTAGCGGTAACAGTCGCCTTGCACAGCTGCTCGACCTTATGTACGTGGGGGATTGGGTATCTGTCTATATGGCGATGAACGCCGGCGTTGACCCAGGCCCTATAGAGGCGATTGCGACCTTGAAGGGAATACTGGGCTCCACGGCGCAGTAGTATCAGGGTTCTGGTCGGGCCCAAAAGCGGCTGTCACCCGGTGATCTGGGCCGACTCCATCCGAGTAGCGCGAACCTGTCTTGACAGACACCTATTTTCTGGTACCTCTATTGGTATCTGTAATTGGAGTCTGGATAGATGAAGCAGCGCCCTTCAACATGGAGACGAAATGACAGCCATTAAAGCCACTAACACGCCGCAGCGCGTTCTCTCTGCAGATGATTTCAAGGTCGCAGACCTAAGCCTCGCTGTATTTGGGCGCAAAGAGATTGACCTCGCCGAGCACGAGATGCCTGGCCTTGTATCGCTGCGTGCTCGTTACGCAGAGTCGCAGCCTCTCAAGGGTGCGCGCATTACCGGTTCGCTCCACATGACGATTCAGACTGCTGTGCTAATCGAGACTCTCGTAGATCTTGGTGCAGAGGTTCGCTGGGCTTCCTGCAACATCTTCTCAACGCAGGACCATGCTGCCGCTGCTATTGCAGTCGGTCGCGGTGGCTCTCCTGAGAAGCCAATCGGTGTTCCAGTATTCGCATGGAAGGGCGAGAGCCTGGAGGAGTACTGGTGGTGCACAGACCGAGCACTCTCGTGGGGTGAGGGAACCGGCCCCAACATGCTTCTTGATGACGGCGGAGATGCAACGCTCCTAATTCACAAGGGCGTCGAGTTTGAGAAGGCCGGCGTAGTTCCGGATCCATCTACGGCTGATAACGAAGAATTTGCAGTGATCCTTGGGTTGCTTGCAAAGATATTGGTTGAGACACCAAACCGTTGGCACGAAGTTGCAGCCGAGATGATCGGTGTAACCGAGGAGACCACAACCGGAGTCCACCGCCTCTATCAGATGGAGGAGACGAACCGCCTCCTCTTCCCTGCAATCAACGTAAATGACTCCGTCACGAAGTCGAAGTTCGACAACCTTTATGGATGCCGGCACTCTCTAATCGATGGAATCGCACGCGCTACCGACGTAATGATCGCCGGCAAGGTCTGTGTCGTTGCTGGTTATGGAGATGTTGGTAAAGGTTGCGCCCAGTCTTTGAAGGGCCAGGGAGCGCGAGTCGTTGTTACTGAGGTGGACCCAATCTGTGCGCTGCAGGCAGCCATGGAGGGCTATCAAGTAGTGACAATGGAGGACGTGATCGATACAGCAGATGTTTTTGTTACCGCAACTGGGAACATGAACGTCATCACTGCTGCTCACATGGCGAGCATGAAGCACAACGCTATTGTCGGAAACATCGGTCACTTTGATACCGAGATCGACATGGCTGGCCTCGCGAAACTCCCAGGTATCAAGCGCATTGAGATTAAGCCTCAGGTCGACGAGTGGGTATTCGCTGACGGGCATTCGATCATCGTGCTTGCCGAGGGGCGCCTCCTAAACCTTGGGTGTGCGACAGGGCACCCAAGTTTTGTGATGTCAAACTCCTTCACTAACCAGGTCATCGCGCAGATCGAACTATTTGGTCACTCTGACTTCTATGAGAACAAGGTCTACGTACTTCCCAAGCACCTCGA
>CALQAT020000024.1:0-17221 GCA_943328625.2 Bordetella parapertussis
GGCACTCCATACCTAGAGGTTCCCGGCGAGCATTGGCCAATGGATCACCCGCGCCTTGCGTTTGGGCGAAGCGCACTTACAGCCATTCCTTACGACGTCTTCCCCGAGAACTCTGCTCTCCGCTCTCTCTACGAGTGGGACCCGCTACTCAAATTTATTCAAGTTGCTCTTGGTCTCGATACCCTTTACCGCTACGCGGACCCGATGAGCGCTCTCAACGTTGCTGCGATGCACGACGGAGACGAGCTGGCTTGGCATTTTGATCAGACCGACTTTGTAGTCTCCCTTGCGCTCCAGAAGCCCGCAACAGGCGGAGAGTTTGTCTGTGCGCCCTTGGTCCGCAGCCCAGAAAACGAGAATTACGAAATGGTTGGGTCTTGCCTGAATAATGACGACGGCGCACCGATAATCGTTGTTCCATTCGAGCCCGGGAGCCTCATGCTCTTCGAAGGGCGCAACTCGCTCCATCGAGTCAATAAGATCACAGGACCAATCGCACGCCACGTCGCACTCCTCGGATATGACCGTCTCCCCGAGCAGCATGGCAGCGAACTTCTAAAGACAATCCGATACGGCCGCACGACCTAACCAGGGAGATCAAGATGCAGGAACTATCCAACAAAGTTGCGGTAATTACAGGTGCCGCAAGCGGGATCGGACTCGCTCTGGCTAAGCGCGCCGCAGCAGAAGGCATGCGAGTCGTGATGGCCGATATAGAGGCGCCAGCACTCGCAGACGCAGTTGCCGAGATACAGGCCACCGGCGCGGCTGCCATTGGTGTCGTTACTGACGTTGCGAACGAAGCCTCCATTCAGGCACTCGCTGATCGAGCCTTTGAGGAGTTTGGGGCGGTTCACATGCTCTGTAACAACGCTGGGGTATCCGGCGGTGGTGGGCCGAGCTGGGAGATTCCGGACAACGCGTGGCAGTGGACATTCGGAGTCAACCTATGGAGCGTCGTCTACGCACTACGCGCATTTATACCGCGCATGATTGAGCAGGGCGAAGGACACGTTGTCAACACGGCATCCTCTGCAGGTCTCAAGACGCTTCCGTTTGTTGCCCCCTACGCGGCAACAAAACATGCGGTCGTTGCAATTAGCGAGGCGCTCTGCATAGAGCTTGGAATGTTCGCCCCTGGGCTCGGGGTATCAGTGCTCTGCCCAGGTTGGGTAGATACCAAGATCGCCGACTCCGACCGCAACTGGCCAACACACCTAGGGGAGCCGCAGACCCCTCCAGAGGGTGGAGATGATATGAGAGAGATCAGTCGAGGGCTCCTCACTGCTGGGATTAGCCCTTCAGTCGCCGCCGACGCTGTCTTCGCTGCAGTAAACGAAGGGCGCTTTTGGGTCTTCCCCGATGGGATGGGTCCTCGTCTCGCTCATGCAAGGATCGACGAGATTGACGGCGGAACGCTTCCAGTGATGACCGAGTTATTCGATGACACAGACTACGGCCGCACTAAATAACCCGGTAAATAAAGCACTAAATAACTGAATAAGACGATCCACCGTCTCGGCTAAAAGGCGATCTGCCCCATCTTCCCGGATTGATAATCCTCGAAAGCCTCGATGATCTCCTCGCGCGTGTTCATCACAAAGGGCCCATACCTTGCAACCTGTTCGCGAATCGGTAGCCCCGCAAGTACTAAGACGTCTGCAGGTTCAGAGCCGCGTGCGACTATCTCCACTGACTCGCCATCCGGGGCGAGTATCACAAGGTCTGACTCGTCGGCATCTACTCCCCCAGCGGTAACTGCGCCATGGATTACGTAGACCATTGCGTTCCAGTCATGTGGAAGGTCTCCGGAGAACGAACCATCGGTGCCGAGTAATACATGCCAATAAGCAATCGGGGTATGGGTCGATACTGCTGGCTCATTTCCATCGAAAGATCCAGCGATGACGCGCACCAATGTTCGTCCGCCATCGACTGTTACCTCTGGAATCTTTGAGGCAAGTATCTCTTGATACTGCGGTGGCTTCATCTTCTCGGCAGAAGGGAGATTTACCCAGATTTGGAAACCCTCCATGATGCCGCCATCGGTCTGTATCTCTTTCGCAGGCATCTCAGAGTGGACGACTCCGGCACCTGCGGTCATCCATTGGACTGCACCCGGCCCGATTCGCCCAGCGTTCCCGGCTGAGTCTTTATGCTCGAAAGCTCCTTGAAGAATGTAGGAGACCGTCTCGAATCCACGATGCGGATGGTCAGGTGCGCCCTGTGCTTCGCCCGGCGCCCAGTCTTGTGGACCCATATGGTCAAGCAGCAGGAACGGGTCAACCATCGAGAGTTGCGAAGTCGGGAATGGACGACGCACCTCAAACCCTGCACCCTCAGTTGCATGCATTGAGTGGATTAATTCTGCGCCGGTTCTTGGAGTAGTCATTAATTTCTCCTCATTTATCTCCCTTCACGGTACCCCGCTCAACATCTGACACAAGCAATAGAGACCGAGAGAACCCACGGACAAGCTGTGCCGTAGGCTGAGGCTCAATGGATGACATCACGTTTTTTGGCCTAAGGGATCACGAAGATCCCACCGTCTGGAGTTTCGATGTGGAGCGCAGACTCTGCTCAGGTATCGGAGCGCTCTTCGGAGGAGCAGGCCTTGGAGCTGCGATCACTGCGCTCGAGCACTACACGCATCGACCAACTGTCTGGGCGACGGCCCAGTTCTTGGAGTTCGCTCTCCCACCAGCAGAGTTAGAGATAACTGTTGAGGAGATGGTGCGAGGGCATCAAGTGAGTCAAGCACGCGCTGTCGGGCGGGTAGATGGCAGAGAGATTTTTACGGTCCAGGCTGCATTGGGTGAGAGAGATGTGCCTTTCTTGGGCGAGTGGGCGGAGCGCCCAGATGTTCCACCACCTGAGGATTGCGTTGGGCGCGAGATTCCGCCCCACATGCGCGGCACGATTAGCGAGCGGATGGATATGCGCCTCGCGGATGCTCGCGACTTCTCCGAACTCGACGGCATTGAGGGGTCTGGTCGGTGCTCGCTTTGGGTGCGCCTGCCTGAGTTCTTAGAGATGTCGGCGGCTGCTCTCGCAATCGTTGGCGACTACGTTCCCTTTGGGATATCGCAGGCACTTGGGCAGCGCGCAGGAGGCAACAGCCTCGACAACACCCTAAGGATCTGCTCTCGTACTCCAACAGAGTGGATACTCGCAGACGTTAGGATCCACGCAGTCGGGCATGGATTTGGGCATGGATTAGTGCACCTCTGGGGCGAGGATGGAACCCTCTTAGCCTCGGCAAGCCAGTCAGCAATTGTTCGCAAGTTTCGGGAAGACATGATTCAGGAGAAACAGAAATGACCGAGCAACGCTGGGGAGTAACTATCCCTTTAATGGGCGTAACACTCGCCGATCACCGCAAATATATTGAGGAGATTGCTGAGCTTGGTTTTACAGATGTTTGGTCAAGCGAGGCCGGCGCACACGATGCCTTCACGCCACTCGCATTGGCAGCATCATGGACCCCTTCGTTACGACTCGGCAGCGCGGTCATACCTGTTTACACGCGCGGTCCAGCGCTACTTGCTCAGTCGATTGCCTCGCTATGTGAGGCGGCACCTGGCCGAGTAGCGGTCGGTCTCGGCACTTCGTCGAATGTAATTGTCTCACGATGGAACAACATTCCATTCGATAAGCCCTACCAACGCACACGCGACATGATCCGCTTCCTGCGCTCTGCACTCGCCGGGGAGAAAGTCACCGAAGAGTACGAGACATTTAAAGTAGATGGCTTCCGCCTCGGCCTGCGAGTCACGCAGCAGCCTCAAATACTCGTTGGGGCACTTCGCCCAGGGATGCTAAAACTTGCCGGAACGGAGGGTGACGGGGCAATCGTCAACTGGCTCTCTGCCGAAGATGTGAAGGTAGTCGCACCGCTAGTTGGGGCGGATAAGGAGGTTGCGGCGCGTATCTTCGTTATGCCTAGCGAGGATCGAGCAGCAGTTCGTGCAATGGGGACCCGCCTGATTGCCGAGTACATGAACGTCCCCGTCTATGCAGCGTTCCATGAGTGGATCGGACGCGGCGAGGCCTTTCGCGACATGTGGGATGCCTGGAAAGCCGGCGATCGAAAGAAGGCAACGGAGTCGATCCCAGATGAGGTGCTTGACGCCCTCATTGTCAACGGCTCCCCCGAAGAATGTGCGCAGCATGTCAAGAAATATGCAGCGAATGGCATCACTACGCCCATGCCCATGATGCTTGCCTCACCAGAGGACACCATGAAGGTTCTTCGTGCCCTTGCCCCAAGTGCATAACGAGCCAAAGTTGCCTCCTCTCTCTAATCGCATAGTCTGAATCCCTATGGCTCCGCAGAGACAGCCCGGTACAACACGTGCGCTAATTCTTGCTGCCGCGCTGCAGCGATTTGCCGACGAAGGCTTTGCCTCTGCGAGCCTCACTGATATTGCATCCGATGTTGGGATTAAGCGACCGAGCTTGCTCCATCACTTCCCCTCAAAGGAAGCACTGTACCGAGAGGTTTTGATCGCCGAACTAGTCGACTGGACCTCGCTCGTGAACGTAGCAATCGTCGGTGGCAGTGGCGGATGGGAGAAAGCCGAACGCGTCTTGGTTGCAGCATTCGAGTACTTCGAGGCACACCCTGCATTTATTCGTCTCACAAGACGCGAGGCTCTTGGTAGTGGGCCCATGCTCTCCGAAGAACTTGGGGAGGTCCTACGCCCAATGTTCGATAACGCCGTAGATTTTCTAGAGCGTGAGATGGATGCCGGGCGATTCCGCCGCTACGACGCTGCACAGTTCTTACTAACCGGCTACGGCGCAGTCCTCTCGTACCTCTCCGACGCGCCTCTGGCGGCAAAGCTGCTCGGGATCGATCCGCTATCCCCTGAGGCTCTCGCTGCGCGCCGCAGGCATGTACTAGATCTCCTGCGCGGTGCACTCGATCCTGAGTACCAGTCACAGGAGAACTAGCAGGAGAAGCAAGAGAAGCAAGAGAAGCAAGAGCCGAATCAATAGCGCTCTAGAACTTCAGGCGCTCCTGCCACTTATCGAGTTGCTCGACATCTCCAAAAATCTCAATAGATGACGGTACGACTCTCCCGAGAATAAGTAGAAGGAGATCTGAGGCTGTCGCACGCGCTGCAACGTCCCCCTTGTCATGCTCATGCTTAAACTCAACACCCTCTGCACCAACAGTGATCAGCCATTCTCCGTCGCAGTCGGTGGCGTGCAGATGAAGGCGCTCGCCCACACCCCGAATATCTGTATCGGGTCGAAAGGCTAGGTTCTCAAGAATTTCATCCAGACCATCAGAGGCTAAGGCTGCATTTATAGGCTCTGGGGACCCAAAAGCGCTCTGAACATCCCATCGATGAACACTAATTTCATGGGCTAGGCGCCGAGACCAGAATAGGGCGCGACTCTCAGCACCCCACGACCAGCAGTGATCCGTCGGGTCTGCCTTCGCCATAACCGCGGCCGCTTCACCAGCCTTCTGAACCAACCAATCTCCATAGTCGTCGCGCTCCTGGGGTAAGCCGATATCTAGGCTCCTCGGCTCCACACGCTCGGGCCGCTGATCCACGACTGCGCTGCCCCAGACGAATACTGTCCCGATGTGCTTGACGAGCCGACCCAGATCCCACTCTGGAGTTGCCGGGACCGGCAGTTCGGGGCCCGCATTCGCAAATACATCGCGTATCGCTGCTGCATCCGCAGTAAATGAATCTATGTACTCACCGTGGCTCAAGTTACTCATAGAACCAAACCTTATCCTTTGGATACATGCTTCAAAATAATGTCTCAGAAGCTTCTTCGTTGGGGGCCATCGCGAGCATCAAAGTCGAGTCGTTATTGCGCGTGTTGTTCACAGCCGTACTCACTTCATGCCATACCACTACATCGTCAGGGGCTGGAGCGAGAAGACTCTCGAGCTGCTCCTGAAGTGTTGATCTATCCAACCATGCAGCCCAGTCCCTCTCGTCGAGAATCACAGGCATTCGATTGTGTATTGGCTCAATTATGGAGTTCGCTTGAGTGGTAAGAATCGCGCAAGTACGTAACGGAGTATTTGCCTCACTCTGATCAGATGGATCCAACCACGACTCCCAAATACCGGCGACTGCAATTGGCTGCCCAGTATTCGCGTGGATGAAGACTGGCTGCTTAGTTCGCTTCCCATCGACGGCTCTCCATTCGTAGAAACCATCGACTGGAATAATGCATCTGCGCGATGCGTATGCACTCTTGAATGAAGGTTTCTCTTTTACCGTCTCGCTCCGTGCATTGATGAGGCGATCTCCGATTGCCTTGTCTTTAGCCCACCTCGGAACCAATCCCCATCGCAGGCGATCAATTACTCGCTCGCCTTCTGGGGCGTTGAGTACAACGGTCACCTCTCTGCGCGGCGTCACGTTGTAGTCCGGATCGGCGAGATCGGCTACTACCTCAAAAGCCCCAAACTGCGCGAGGAGTAGCGCTGGCGAAGATGCTTGGACGAACCTTCCGCACACGTGACTGAGTTCAGGTCCGGTCTGAAGATTGATCCGGGTCTACAAAACGGACACTTGACCAATGTCCGTTAATCGCACAGACGCGCCCATCGGAGAGTCCAGCCTCAAGACCAATCTCTTGAACCGGCTCAAAGGTGAGATCGGTTGCTACGCCGGATGTGCGCTTGGGCCATGCGACCCAGAGACTTCCACCATCAGCAAGGGAGCGTCTAAAACCCGGCATGCGTCGCGCAAGTTCAGCGCGCCGTGTTGCAAAGAAAACAATTACATCCGCGCGTCCACGTGCATTTGATCGCACCTCAACGCTCGCAGGGAGCTTCCCTAACTCACGATGGAATCCAGGCGGGCAAGAGATCAACGCAACGACTGCATCCTCTTTGATCCCTAATTTTTTAGGGAGAGACGATGTTGATTGACTCTTAGCTTCAGGCATGGGATACGCATTCCACCTAAATTTCGGGCCCGCGTCAAATGGAGGATAAATCCCAAGAAACGTATTCGCTACTCAGGTGCGCGATAGTTCGTAAACGCGGGCACCAAAATTGCGAGTGCTCCGACGGCAAGAATGCAAATAACTCCCCCTGAGACAACCGAGACTGTTGGCGATGCAAGTGTCGCCACCAAGCCGGCCTCCATATCGCCGAGGCGTGGACCACCCGTTACTACCAAAATGTGTATGCCGGAGAGCCTTCCACGCAGATCATCTGGGACAGACCTCTGAAGAATCGTGTTGCGAAATACCGCAGAGATCACATCAGCCCCACCGGCAACGGCTAGACACCCGAGAGCCAAGCCGATACTTGAGCCACTCAAGCCAAATGCCACGATTCCCGCCCCCCAGAGGGCAACAGCGATCAGAACAGCGAGTCCTTGCCTCTTAATCCTGTGGACCCATCCAGAGGTAAGGGCGCCAATCAGGGCCCCTACCGCAACCGCTGAGAAGAGCAACCCAACCAGCTCAGGGCCAGCGTCAAACTGAACCTGCGCAAGGACCGGGAAGAGCGCTCTAGGCATACCAAATACCATTGCTATGAGGTCAACGATGAATGTGGCCTGCAGAACCCTGCGCCCCTTTAGGTACCGGAAACCAGCCGTGACTCGCGCCCACCCCTCCTCGTCCTCAATAAAGGACTCGGCGTCGCTCTCAGCGGGTCCTTCCATCAGCGCCCCCTCGCGACTCGGAGCGGTGCTGCTAGAGGTACTCACCGGCGGATGAGGGCGCATTAGACGCACGCTGATCAATGCAGCTGCGAATGTGACGAGATCAAGTCCGTATGCGATCCCGAGCCCGAAGCGAGCGATCAATAGTCCTCCGAGCGCAGGCCCAACGATCAAGCAGGTATTCCACATGGCCTGGTTGAGAGCCAAGGCTGCAGGGAGTTCATCGTGGGGTACAAGATTTGGCGTCATAGCGGAGCGAGCGGCCAATGCCAAGCTCCCCGAGCCAGCTACCAAGGCTGCAGCCAAATAGACGAGCAGAAGCGGAGGCGATCCAATCCAGACCCCGACGAGGAGCAACAGAGCGGCCCCAGCCTCACACCAGTGAGCAATTAGAAGAATGCTGCGGCGGTCATGGCGATCAACAAGGGGCGCTCCAAATAATGCAGATAGCAGTATCGGCACAAACTGCACCAACCCGATCCCGCCGACGGCGAGCGCCGATCCAGTAATCCGATAGACCTGCACGTAGAGGGCCACTACTGCGATGTTGGAGCCGGTCTCCGAGACGAGCTCGCCTAGCCAGAGGAGTCGAAACTCTCGCCTTCTAAGGGGACGAGTATCGATCATTAAACGAGCGAGTCGACTGCGCTCAGGGGTCTCGGATGTCGCATTGTTCTCAGCCACCCGGCACCTCAATCAAAATCCGACCTCTGCACTCGCATTTAGAGCAGGGCCTCGCTATCCTTGGGCCCAGCAGCGTAACCACGCCGCAAATATGCCGCCTCAAGAAACAGTCTAGGAGCAACAAATGCCGATCCGTCTAGGTGACGAAGCACCCAATTTTACAGTCGAGACTACCGAGGGAACCATCAATTTCCATGAGTACCTCGGAGACTCTTGGGGGATCCTCTTCTCTCACCCCAAAGACTTCACCCCAGTCTGCACAACAGAGCTCGGAGCCTTTGCGAACCGCAAGGCTGATTTCGACTCGCGCAATGTGAAGCTAATCGGCGTGAGCGTAGATGATCTCGCATCTCACAACGCGTGGATCGGTGACATCGCTGAGACGCAAGGTACTGCTCTCAACTACCCGCTTATCGCAGACCCAGACCGCGTAGTAGCGGGTCTCTACGACATGATCCACCCGAACGCCAATGACACTCTCACAGTGCGTTCAGTCTTTGTGGTTGGGCCAGACAAGAAAATCAAACTCACACTGACCTACCCGGCAAGCACTGGTCGCAACATCGACGAGATCATCCGAGTGATCGACTCCCTGCAGTTGACCGCCAAGTTCTCGGTTGCAACTCCAGTTAACTGGGAAGACGGTGACGACGTAATCATCGGAGCTTCAGTAAGCGACGAGGATGCGAAAGTCAAATTCCCAGGTGGATGGAAGACAATCAAGCCTTACCTGCGAGTTCTTCCACAGCCCAACAAGTAATTTCTTCGAATTAAGGAATTAGAGCCATCCGAGAGGGTCGACCGGTACTCCATTTACCCTCACCTCGAAATGCAGGTGAGGACCAGTGGCATAACCGGTTGACCCAACGGATGCGATTCGCATGGAGGCGGTTACGGTCTGGCCGACCTGCACATTGAATGCCGATAAGTGAGCATAGAGAGTTGCAACGCCCCCGCCATGATTAATCAACACCGCGTTTCCGTAGCCGGTCTGGTAGCTAGCACTGACCACTACACCTGAAGCAGCGGCTCGCACTGGTGCACCCATCCCAGATGCAAAGTCGATTCCGGAGTGCATTCTTGTATCGCCGAAAATTGGATGAACCCGGGTGCCGAAGGTTGAACTAATCGCCCCATCAGCGGGGCGCACCATACGCCCAGGGCGAGACCCAGTGTTGCGGCCTCTAAGGCTGGCAGCGATTCGGTCAGACTCCGCCTGAAGAACTGCAAGTTGACGGGTAAACTCTGCTTTTCGCGAACGTATCTTTGCCAATGACGCCGCCTCTGCTCGCTCCTCCTCAGATGCCGAGGCGGCTGCAGTTGCCTGCTCTATGCGAAGAGCGGAGACAGCTTGAGTCTCCAGATCTACAACAGAGCGTTCGGCTGAAAGTTCCGCCTCCCTCTCCGAGAGGGCCCGACGTGCGCCAGTAAATGTGCGGATCAAGATGTTTGAGTACTCCGAAGATGCAGATAAATACTTCGTACCTACCACCAGATCATGGAAGCCCTTTGCTGCTCCAGCGAGAGCAGCGAACCCCCCCTCTGATGAGCCACCGCGATACATGCGTGCTGCTGAGCGCTGAAGATCGTCGCGTGCAGATCTAAGCTCTCGACGATTCTCTTTAATCTGCAGAGCGAGAGCGTCGATTCGTGCACCTACTTCGCGCCGCTTCGCCACCGCCGCAGACAACTGCGCGTCTACCTCAGCGAGCCGAGCCTGAGCCGCTTCACGCTTCGCACGAATGGAGGAGAGTTCACGAAGGGCAGCGGACTCCTCGGCCGAAGCATCACCGATATTGCGCAGAAGGCTCTGCTTCGTAGGGGCTGGGGAAGTAGCCGCTTGCGATAGCGCAGACCCAGCGCCGATGAAAGCGAGCGCGCAGGCGAGAGACGCGGCTAAGAATCGATTCATAGCAAAAGGCCGATGAGGCCTAGGCCTCGATAAAGCGCCGAAGACCGATTATTGCCCCAAGCACACCGATTCCAGCGCCAATCGCAACGAGCATCAAACCGATCGTGATGGCATCCCCGGTTGTTACGTAGAACCCACGAGAGAAATCAGAGTTGCGAGAGATGGCATTTGTTAAGACGTTCTGAAGCCCAAGCATCGCCATAAAGGCAACAAGTGCCCCCACGACGCCTTGCACCAATCCCTCGAGCATGAATGGGATACGAACAAACCAGTTGGAGGCTCCAACAAGTTTCATAACCTCAATCTCGCGCCTACGCGCAAAAGTCGCAAGCCTGATCGTATTCACAATCAAGAACAATGATGCAAAGAGCAGCAGGGCGAAGATGACAATAAATGCAGTTCGAATCCAAGCGGTAGCGGACAAGAGTTGTCGCACCTGTTTCTCTGCGGTCTTAACCTCGTCTACACCAGGTTGACTCTGGAACCGATCAGCAACCGTCTTGGTTAACTCAGCTTTGATCGGCGCAACTCGGAATGAGGAAGGCAACGCTGCCGCATCAACGCTGTTGACAAGATCGGGCTGATCTTTGAACAAACGTCGGAACTCAGTAAGCGCATCATCCTTGGTTAGGTACCTAAAATCTCTTACCTCAGGGTCGTTCACTAATTGGCGCTGGACGGCAGCAATCTGAGCATCGGTGGCATCTACGTTCATGAATACTTCGAGCTCGACGCCGTTCTTCCATCGCTCTGTACCGTGATTTACAAGCGTATTTAGCATCCATGCGCCGCCTAATACACACAACGAAACAGTTACCGTAATTACTCCTGCAATCGTCATCAAGAGGTTCCGCTTAAGCGATACAAGCGTCTCGCGCGCAAAATAAGAGAGTCGAGTGATCATCAGCGGCCTCAGGTACCAACGCCGTAGACACCGCGAGCCTGGTCGCGCTCTACACGTCCATGCGAGAGTTCGATTACTCGGCGCCGCATCCGGTCGACCATCTGCTGATCATGGGTAGCCATAACAACTGTGGTCCCTGTGCGGTTGATGCTGTCAAGAAGGCGCATGATGCCGTCGGTCGTGTCAGGGTCAAGGTTTCCGGTGGGCTCATCTGCGAGAAGTATCAAGGGACGATTTACAAATGCTCGAGCTATGGAGACTCTCTGCTGCTCACCACCAGATAACTCAAGGGGAAAACGCTCCGCCTTCTCTGCCAAGCCTACGAGCTCAAGAATCTGGGGAACCTGTGACCTAATTGCGGATCTAGGCCTACCTATTACCTCGGCAGCAAACGCGACATTCTCATAGACAGTCTTTGACGGGAGCAACTTAAAGTCTTGAAAGATGGTCCCGATATTGCGTCGCAACTGTGGGACCTTCCATGAACTCAAGGTCGCTATATCTCTACCGGCAACAATTATGCGCCCCTCGGAGGCGAGCTCATCGCGCAGTAGCAGGCGTAGGAAAGTTGATTTTCCTGAACCAGAGGGTCCTACGAGGAAGACAAACTCCCCCTTTGGGATGTCTAGCGAGACCTCACGCAGAGCGGAGATCTCGCCTTTGTAGGTCTTAGAGACGTTCTCGAAGCGGATCATGGGAGGACCCCAAGTTACCAGCGCGGGAGACCAAATCAGTGGCACTCAAGAGCAAAAAACGCCATTACAAGCCGAATATAAGCCGAATATAAGCGGAATATAAAGGGCTTTTGCTAGCCAAATCCGGCCTTGCTAGGAGGAAGCACCACGCTCGGGCATACCTGCTCTGCGCCACTGCAGAAAGGCCTCAACGAATCCCTGAATATCGCCATCCAAGACTGCAGCGACGTTTCCGGTCTCATAGGCGGTGCGCAGATCCTTAACCATTTGGTATGGAGCTAGCACATAGGAGCGGATCTGACTCCCCCAAGCAACGTCACGCTTCTCCCCCGAAATGGCGTCAAGTTCACGCCGTCTCTCCTCGCGTTGGCGCTGAGCGAGGCGAGCTCCAAGGATCTCCATCGCGCGTGCCTTGTTCTGAAGTTGAGATCGCTCGTTCTGGCAAGAAACAACAACCCCCGTAGGTAGATGCGTAAGGCGCACAGCAGAGTCGGTGACGTTTACGTGCTGGCCTCCTGCGCCGGATGACCGGAATGTATCGACACGAAGATCACCTGGTTCTATCTCGGGCACCTCGGCCTCTTCAATCGCCGGGACTACATCGAAAGATGAGAATGCAGTGTGTCGACGGGCCTGTCCGTCAAAGGGAGAGATGCGCACCAAGCGATGCACTCCACGCTCGCCAGTGAGCATTGCATACGCGAACCGTCCTCGAACTGTGAAAGTGGCTGACGAGATACCGGCCTCATCCCCTAGCGAGACATCATCGATTGAGACTGTAAAACCTTGCCTCTCAGCCCAGCGCGTGTACATGCGCAGCATCATCTGCGCCCAGTCTTGAGCATCTGTACCACCAGCACCAGAGTGCACATCACAGATCGCATCACGCTCATCATGCTCACCGGTAAATAGCGCTCGCAGCTCGAGCCGATCCAACTCCTCGCGCAGAGCCAGAGCGCCCTGAGAAATCTCGGGCTCTATTGTCTCGTCGCCTTCTTCTCTCGCTAACTCAGCGAGCGTCTCCAAGTCACTGACGACTACCTCAAGACGCTCAACAAGATTGATGTCGTCTCGAGTCTGAGCCAGCTCAGTAGTAACGCGGCGTGCTGCATCGGGGTCGTCCCATAGGTCTGGACGGCTCGCGTCTTCCTCTAGTACTAAGACACGCGCCTCAGCGACTCCGATCTGGAGGTAACCGCGCGCCTCGGCTACGCGTCGAGACAGATCTGATAATTCATCGGAGAAGTCTCGCAACGCCGATCAAGCCCCGTGGCAGGTCTTGAACTTCTTGCCGCTTCCACACCAGCAGGGCTCGTTGCGCCCTGGCGCACGCTCAACTTTCACTGGAGCCTGCACCGGTATCTCAGCCTCTGGGGCTGGGCCCATTGCCCCGGTGCCGTCATCGAAGCCAACGGCTGCCGCCGCTAATGCCGAGGCACCCTGAACAGGGTCATCCGCTGCGCTATAGGTCAATTCACGTTCTGGTTGTGCAACATCTGACTCCGAGACAACCTCAAGACGGAAAACGTATTGAACAAAGGTGTCCCTAATCGAGCCCATCATGGCCTCGAACATGTCGTAGCCCTCGCGCTGCCACTCGGCGAGTGGGTCCTGCTGGCCCATAGCCCGAAGATTGATTCCCTCGCGTAGATAATCCATCTCGTAAAGGTGATCGCGCCAATGCTGGTCGATTACGGAGAGCATTACCCTGCGCTCAATCTCACGCAGTTGCTCGGTCCCGATTGAGTTTTCTTTCGATGTATAAACGCTTAATGCATCCTCTACAAAAGCTGCTCTAGCAGCGCGTACATCGTGTAATTCTTTAACGCGATCCGCCGTGATACTCGAGGCATATAGGGCCTGCATCGCAAGGACTAACTCGTCGACATCCCAGTCCTCGGAGTAATTCCCAGTACACAACAGGTCGATGATGGAGTCAACTGCATCATTAATTGCTTTCGCTGTCTCGTCGCGTAGGTCTCCGCCATCAAGAATCTGCTGGCGCCTGCGGTAAATGATCTTGCGCTGTTCGTTAAGCACTTCGTCATACTTAAGAACGTCTTTACGTATCTCGAAGTTGCGATCCTCAACGGTGCGCTGCGCACGCTCAATCGCCTTTGAGACCATCTTCGCTTCTAGCGGAACATCATCTGGGAAGGTTCGACCCATGACCCAACTCATCGCACCGGAGGCGAAGAGGCGCATTAGATCATCTTCAAGAGAGAGGTAAAAACGGCTCTCCCCTGGGTCTCCCTGTCGGCCGGCTCGACCACGCAACTGATCATCAATACGTCGAGATTCATGCCGCTCGGTCCCGAGAACATAAAGGCCGCCAGCCTCGCGGACCATCGCACCCTCGGCTATGCAGGACGCCTTCGTATCTGCGACAAGTTTGGCGTATTCATCTGGATTCTCGGCCTCGGTAATGCCTTTAGCGCGCAATTCATGCTCAACAAGGCCTTCTGGGTTACCACCTAAAAGAATGTCGACTCCACGACCGGCCATGTTCGTAGCCACTGTGACCGCACCTATACGCCCGGCCTGAGTAACAATATGCGCCTCTCGCTCGTGCTGCTTGGCGTTCAAGACTGCATGGCGGATACCGCGTTTATCCAAGAGCCGGCTCAGCTTCTCAGACTTCTCTACAGAGATTGTCCCAACGAGAACAGGCTGGCCAAGAGCGTTCCTCTCAGCGATGTCATCCGCAGCAGCAGCGAACTTGGCGTCCTCTGTCTTGTAAATGAAGTCGGCCTCGTCGGCGCGCTTTGGCTCGCGGTTTGTTGGGATGCTCACAACCTCGAGTCCGTAAGTGTGTGCAAATTCACCGGCCTCGGTTGAGGCGGTACCGGTCATTCCAGCCAACTTCTCATAGAGGCGGAAGTAGTTCTGGAGCGTGACGGTTGCGAGAGTGTGGTTCTCCTCTTTGATCCGCACACCTTCCTTGGCCTCCACAGCTTGGTGAAGTCCCTCGCTCCAGCGACGACCCTCGAGGATGCGCCCCGTGAACTCATCGACGATCTTCACCTCACCGTCGGCTACCACATAATCAACGTCGCGTTTAAACAACTCGCGAGCGCGCAGCGCTGCCTGCAATTGGTGAACAAAGTTTTGATTTACGTGCTCGTAAAGATTGTTGACTCCAAGCGCTTCTTCTACGCGAGCAATTCCCTCTTCGGTCGGAACCACTGTCTTCTTAGGCTCATCAACCTCGTAATCACGATCGCGCGTTAAACCCTTTACAACACGTGCGAATTGGTAATAGAGAGCCTGGGCGTCATCTGCACGACCCGAGATAATGAGCGGAGTACGCGCCTCGTCAATAAGAATTGAGTCGACCTCATCAACGATCGCGAAGAAGTGACCACGCTGAACCTGCCCTTCACGAGTATCAGACATGTTGTCTCGGAGATAATCGAACCCAAACTCGTTGTTCGTTCCATAGGTGATATCTGCCGCATAAGCACGCCGCTTCGCACCGTAGTCATCTACGTCTGCAACAACCATCCCAACCTCAAGGCCGAGAGAGTGGTGCACCTGACCCATCCATGCGGAGTCACGCTTAATTAGGTAGTCGTTAACGCTCACGACGTGGACTCCATTACCAGCGAGCGCATTTAGATACGAAGGAAGGGTTGAGACGAGCGTCTTTCCCTCTCCGGTCTTCATCTCGGCGACCCACCCGAAGTGGAGGCCAGCGCCACCCATTACCTGAACGTCGAAGTGGCGCTGCCCAAGTACACGGCGTGCTGCCTCCCTCACGGTAGCGAAGGCCTCTGGCATCAGATCGTCGAGGTCCTCGCCATTTGCAAGGCGTTGCTTGTAGATCGCAGTGAGGCCAAGGAGTTCATCGTCGCTGCGTCGCTCCATCTCAGGCTCGAAGGCTGCCACCAGAGGGACGATTGATCTGACCAACTTGAGTTTGCGGCCATCGCCGGCATTTAGGAGTTTCTGGAAAAGGCTCATGAAGTTTCAGAGTCTAGGGTTCGCGCACGCCTTGGCCTGCTCGGGGCGCCGAGGTTTGGCTCAAATCGCATAACCAAGCCATAACCGACTCCACCACGGCCTCAACGGGCGGGTTATAAGAGCCACTTCTGACAGCTTCGGCGAGCTGAGTATGCCGAGAACTGAGTCCCGATATTGATCGGTGATTTGAGCGAGCGTAGAGAGCGTACCCATTTACTTCGTTAGTCATGCTCACTCCTCTCGCTCAAAATATCGCAGTGCATCTTTAGCCCTGCCAGTTCTTAAATAGTGCCAGTTCTTAAATAGCGCCAGTTCTTAAGGTCTGCATAGTTCATCGGCATTCTGATGCATGACCTAAAGGCAAGCACATCGATACCTAATCTCCCTATGTCACATCTGACGTGCTGGCCCGCGAGTCTTGCCCCACTCGGTGCGTGCCGCTACGGCTCCCCAAATCTCGCTGGCGCCCGCGTCGCGGAGTGCCGATGCCGCTGCAGTGAGAGTGCTACCTGTGGTGACGACGTCATCGACGACTATCACTAGACCCTCTACGGGTCTAAGTGCAAGCACCTGAGGCCCGACTCGTCGGAGGCCGCGGCCCTTGCCAGTCTGAGGCGAATTATCGAGTCGAATTAGCCTGCGACTTAGGCCTAACTTCAACTCCCGAGCAACTGCAGCAGCCAGTAGTTCGGCTTGATCAAATCCGCGACTACGCCTGTGCATTTTGGTGGTTGGCGCCCAAGTAATCGTGACAGGATCAAGGAGACCGTGAGACGTACCGCAATCTCGAGCGGCCAATGCTTCCTTAATTTTCAAGACCACGGGATCAATAAGCCAATAGATCACCACACGCTCGTTGTGGTACTTGAGGCGAGCGGTCGCCTCACGCGTAACGCCTGTATACGAACGACCTACGAAGAGTCGATCGAGAGAGCGGGGAGGCGGGCAAGACTCTGGAGGCGCCGCGCTCTGCGCGCAGTTGGTGCAGAGCCAGGAGCCCCGCGATCTGCAGCCTGGGCAGACTGCACCGAAGACTCGAGTTAAGGCCAGATCGAACATGTTGGCGACGATACCGAGGGCCTGTGACAGCCCCCGGTCGTCGCTAACAATGCTTTACTAATTTCAGAAATTAGTAGCGATAACGCTCGGGCTTGTAGGGGCCCGATACGGGTATGCCTAGGTAATCAGCCTGGGCCTCAGTGAGGAGTGTCAGGTGCACCCCTAGCTTCTCGAGGTGGAGTCTTGCTACCTCCTCATCGAGGTGCTTGGGAAGTACGTAGACCTTGTTCTCATAGAAGTCAGAGTGACCAAATAGTTCGATCTGCGCGATGACCTGGTTAGTGAAGGAGTTTGACATCACAAAACTTGGGTGCCCTGTCGCACACCCAAGGTTTAGGAGGCGCCC
>CALQAT020000025.1:0-16794 GCA_943328625.2 Bordetella parapertussis
CGTCTTTGTAGTCAATCCAGTCGACACCCTCAGAGATGAGGATGGAGACTTTCTTCTTCATAGGTCGACGCTTGTCGGTTCCTAATGGTTTGCGTTTTTCTCTGTTGTTATCTCTAGCCATGATTAATGCTCCTCATATACCTTTTGATTGAGGGCCCTTTAGAAGGGCTCCTCATCTCCAAAACCGTCATAGGCCGGGGCCGGCTCGTTCGATGACTCACGCCCGCCGGAGTTACCCCCGCCAGACTTGCCGCCACCTGAGTTGTTTCCGAAGTTGCCACCCTCGCGACGCTCAGTGCGCTTTACCTCTGCCGTTGCCCAGCGAAGGCTCGGTGCTACCTCATCGGCAACGATCTCAACGATGCTCTTCTTCTCGCCCTGCTCGGTATCCCATGACCGCTGCTCTAGGCGACCAGTAACGATGATCCGGTTGCCCTTCTGAAGGGACTCGCTGCAGTGATCGGCCATCTCGCCCCAGACGATGACGTTGAAGTAGGAGGTTCGCTCTTCTCTCTCGTTTGTCTGTTTGTTCGTCCAGACGCGATTCACTGCGATTCCTAGAGTTGCCTTTGCCTGGCCACCAGCTGTGTAGCGAATCTCGGGATCCCTCGTGAGGTTTCCGACGACTGTGATCGTGTTATCTGCCATGCCTTACTCCTTAGCCTCTGTAACCACCTTGGATTTGCTGCCCAACTTGCCGTAAACACGGTCCGGGATACGCAGAACCTTGTGGCGGATTACTTCATCAGAAAGGGAGAGCGTACGGTGGAGTTCGTCCATCGCTGCAGGCTCCGACTTGGCGTGGAAGACGACGTAGTAGCCCTCCCAGCGATGCTTCATCTCATACGCGAAGCGGCGCTTGCCCCATACATCTACAGGTCCGCGAACTGCGCCCTGCGACTCAATGAGCTTGAGTGATTGCTCGAGCGAAGCACGAATTACTTCGTCCTCTAGCTCTGCATCAAATATAACCATGACTTCGTACGGCCTCATCGGCTTCGTACCTCCTATGGACCACAGCGGCGCTGCGGGCTCCCAAGTTCGTAGCGATGAGGTTCATCACTACGCCGGGGAGCAGGTTTCGATTGTGAATGTGGTGCGGGTCTTCGCTACAGCTATTCGCCGTAGCCGGGGAAGGGTAGCAGTAATCCTGCGCTTTTCTCTTGGTGAGAACCCTAGCCACCCACCGAGGCCGGCACCAGAGGGGATTTCGGCGGCATAAAGGCCCATGGTGCTTGGAGACTGGACCACAATGCCACCGACCTCGTTGGTATCGCCGATGAGATCCGTCGTGCTGGCGATTCGCTGCGCACTGTGGCGGTTGGCCAGGTAGAGCGAACGAATAGCTGGAAAGGCGAGGGTGCGAAGAGCATCACCGAGTGGCTCTCGATCGAGACAGATTGCCCCCAATATGAAGCCCAAGCAGTAGTACTCCTCGCCAGCCAACTACAGCACCTGCCTGTTACCCAGGCAGCACTGCGCAACGGCACTCTCTCCAATGCTCAGGCCGTAGAGGTAGCACGTGGTGCGATCGTTGCACCTAATACTGAGACACAGCTCTTGAACCTCGCTCGGCACGCGACAGTCCGCGATCTTCGCGACGCAACCTCGCGTGTCGTAGCCGGGGCAACCGATGAGGCAGAGCGACACCGACAGGTACACAAAAGTCGATACTTAAAATGGTGGGTCGGCGAGGATGGGGCATGCAACCTTAAGGGGAAAATGACCGTTGCGAATGGTGCGCTAGTTAAGGCTGCTCTCGCACCCTTCGAGGACTCGATTTTCAAACAGGCACGCAAGAGTGGCGCACATGAGAGACCGGAGGCCTACGCCGCCGATGCTCTAATGGCACTCTGCGACAAGGCCAGTCACAAAGCCTCGGGGTCAAACTCAGGTGCGAACGCCACCGAGAAGAAGTCGACTCGCCCTAACGCTGTGATCAATATTCGCGTCGACATAGATGCACTCAAGCGTGGACATACCGAACACGGCGAGATCTGCGAGATTGCAGGCATCGGGCCGATCCCAGTAGCGACTGCTACTGAGTATCTGGGTGAGGCATTCTTGAAACTGCTAGTAATGGATGGCACAGACATACGAACAATCGCTCACATGGGGCGCGCAATTCCGGCAAAGCTGCGCACTGCGGTCGAGGAGCGCGATCGCGTCTGCCAGGTACCAACATGCGATGTAACTCTTGGCCTAGAGATAGACCACATCAAACCCTTCGCTGAGGGCGGCCCGGCAAGCCTTGAGAACCTTGTGCGCCTATGTAAACGCCATCACCTTCAGAAAACACATGACGGATACAGGCTCGAGAAGATTGAAGTAGCGACGGGGACTAATCGCAGATGGGCTTGGCGCTCCCCGCCCGATCTCAGAGACACCGGATGAGGCCGAATCTCCAACTTAAGTTGTTAGCTGAGCAGAGACCAAGAACACGCGTGTTGAATCGCGAGATCCCATATTCGAAGACATCTAGATGATCTCGCTTTCTCGGGAGATCGTCATTTTTAAGGCATCGTTGAGTTCCAACAAAGGCTTGACCGGTCACCATTCGAGTGCAATCGGACTCTAGGGCTGACAACTGTGAGCGATCACTTCGTCATTAGAGTGCCCTCGTCTGAACCCAAACCTTTGCAGCACTTGTCAACGCAGAGATCGAAGGAGCAACACTGACGCATTAATCATTTCGATGCCACCGAGGCACGTAGCTCCCGCTCCTATCAATATCCAAACCGAACGTCGCACCGAGGATCTAAGCCATCCGAGTGTGATGCCTACAGCCGCCGTCCACATCCCCCACGAGAAGACCAAGAATCGAGTCTTGATAAAAAGCGGAGCAACTGCGAAATACGAAATTGCTCCGATTAACAACGCAGGGCGAATACGTTCACGCCATGGACTGGGGGCAATAAATACCGCAACGAGTGCCAGAGCTAAGCCAACGACCATAAGAAGCCCAATTCGAGTCCCGTACGGCTCCACCGAGCGCAGGCCCGAGACGAATGGCGTTACCGGCAAAATCAGAATGTCGTGTAACGAAGGAATACGCCCCGCTGCTACCCCGCGGGCAAGCTCTGCAGACCCCGATGGGTAAAGGGGCCTCGAGCGAGTATCCGACAGCCGGCCGCTCACAACCATTGTTTGGAGCGCGCTAAGCGCAAAACTCCCCAGCACCGATCCGCCAAAGATCACGATGTACGAGAGTACTGATTTATTGCTGGCACCTTCTTTTCGCGCACGCAGCAGTGCCCACGCTAATACGATTGCTACCGGCGCCACCATGATGACCTTTGTCGCTATCGATGCCGCAACAAGGATGCCTATGACCGCAGCTCGGCGGCTGTCGAGTTTGCCACTTACGACCCATGCAGCTGCTAGCAGCGCGAGAGACGCTCCAAGCAGGTCGCTTCCAGTTCCATTCCAGCGATAGATAATGACAGGACTCGTCGCAAGCAAGAGTACGGCCCATCGAGCATCACCGCTGAACACCTTCGTGATAAACCAAACAGCCGCAGCCAACATCAAGAGCGCAATCAATCCCAACCAACGAGCCGCAATTACGTTGCGGAACGATGCCGCAGGGACACTCAAAAGTTGCGATAGGTAAACTCCGTTCGAGAGACGAGCATCGACCTCAAGGAATCCATGTTCCGCCGCATAGGCGAGTGGCGTTCCCCACTTATAGTCACGCTCATCAGGGCCGAGCGGGCTCACCCACTGCAGCGCGGTCGCCATTGCGAATACTCCCGCCACGGCCGTGGCAAGCAATGGTGACGCCTTCCAAGTCTCTAGTAGTCCCCTGAAGCAAGCCTTCGCCCACGCCACCAGAGTCCTATACCGCCAGACACTGACGCAGGTGGCAGCGACTGCAATCACTAAAAATACGGTTGTCCTGAACATCTGCAAGTGACCGAGCATGATCACAACAACCCCATACCCGACAAGCCCGAACGCCAGGCCGGTGGCTATTACGATAGAGGGCTTCTGCTCTCCGGTAGCCCTGCTAATTAACCGCCCTGACAGCAATGCAACGGCCAAGATTGGGGCGAAGGTCACGAAGCACGCCGCTGCTAGATTCATGTTGCCGACCGAGTTGATTGTTCGGTCAAAGACATAAACTCACATACCTCGACTTGTAATTTTGGCCACACCTCTGTCTGGTATTTTCGTTCCGACCAGCCCCACGTCACTCTGTCTTAACCCGCACGGGCGGCTTGTAGCGCGAATACTTCACTATGCAGTACAAGGCACGGACCGCGTCTGAGAAGCCAATCTTCTTCCCCTCCTCATAGGTGCGTCCAGAGTATGAAATACCAACCTCGTATATCCGGCAACCCAACGCTGCGACCTTTGCAGTCACCTCTGGTTCGAATCCGAAACGGTTCTCCCGGATCTCGATGGACTGGATCACATCCCGGGAGAACATTTTATAACAGGTCTCCATGTCGGTCAGATTCAAATCGGTGAAGATGTTTGAGCAGAGGGTCAGCAAGCGGTTGCCCACCGAGTGCCAGAAAAACAGCACGCGATGCGCGTCCCCAGATAAAAACCTGGAACCGTAGACGACGTCAGCTCTGCCATCGAGCAAAGGCCCGAGAAGCCTCTGGTACTCCAAAGGGTCATACTCGAGGTCAGCATCCTGGATCACGACGAACTCTGCGGTCGCTTCTGCGATACCACGTCGGAGCGCCGCTCCCTTACCTTGGTTCTTTGGCTGCAGGATTACCCGAACCATCGGGTCTAGATGCATCGACAACTGTTCTCTAGTTCCATCCGTCGAGCCGTCATCGACGACGATGATCTCGAAGACCCAAGCGCTCGCGCTGACGCGACTTATAATTTCGTCAATTGTCGCAACTTCATTGAAACATGGAATGACTACCGACAGGCACCGTCGCTCGAGGGGTGGGTCTGACCTGAGTGCCTCGCCATCAGAATGCATTGACAAAGACGAATCTCCTGTATCGGTGAAGAAACACTGGTAGGCGATATTTAGATCTGACAACTGAGAATAGTAGTGGCCATTTTCTGTGATGAAAACCAACTCTCACCAGATCGAGGTAGTGCCGGTGTGGCCTACCGAAACCCCCGCCACAGGCACCAAGAACACGCGTGTTGAATCGCGAGATCCCTGACTCCGCCTCACTTAGGTGATCGCGCTCTAGCCGGGGACCTCTATGTTACGCGCGTGCGAATCGTCACCCGAGTAGAGGTGGAGCTCCGAGGGCATCTGATCTGTCATGTGATACGTCTCCTCGCTTGACGGGAACGAGCCGGCACGCACATCGTCGCAGAACATAGCGACGGCCATCGTTGACTCTCCCTTGATATCTGCGTAGCGACGCACAAAGCGCGGAACCTTGCGATCCTCAAGCCCAAGAAGGTCGTGGTATACGAGTACCTGTCCATCACAGTGGCGACCGGCACCGATACCGATTGTCGGAATATCAATAGCGTCAGTAACCATTCGAGCCACGCCATCGGGGACGCATTCGAGAACGAGTGCGAAGCATCCGGCCTCGGCTAGAGCAATGGCGTCATCAACGATTGTGCGTGCCGCATCGAGTTGCTTTCCCTGGACCTTGTATCCACCAATAGCGTGAACCGACTGCGGGGTGAGCCCCAGATGCCCCATGACCGGGATCTCGGTATCGAGGATTGCCCCGATTGCATCTAGGCGTTTACGGCCACCCTCCAACTTCACAGCACCAGCACCGGCGCGCACGAGGGTTGCGGCATTGCGCACTGTCTCTTCACGCGATACGTGGTAGCTCATCCATGGAAGGTCGCCAACTATCAGTGCATGGGGTTTAGTGCGCGCAACCGCAGCTACGTGATGAGCCATGTCGTCAGTTGTGACCTGCAGGGTGTTGTCATACCCGAGTACGACCATCGCAAGTGAGTCGCCGACAAGAATCATGTCAACGCCTGCCTCATCCACGACTCGCGCACTTGGAGCGTCGTAGGCAGTCACCATCACTAGAGGCTCTTGGCCTTTGCGCGCACGGATTGATGGTGCAGTAATGGCTCTGCGCTGACCTGTTGGAGTGGTCATCGGTATTCCTCCATGATCTTTATCCGTCCGGGGCTATTGATGCTCCCGGCGTCTCCATCAAGCGTAATACCGCACTAGTGGTCTCTGTCCAGCGCGACGGCATAGTTTGAGTCCATGGAGAACATCGGCAGGGTCATCGATTGTGAAAACTGCGGCACGCCAAGCGACGAAGTTGTAAAGGTTCTGAGGGTCTACCTAACCCCGGAGGCCTGGGATACGCCGGCCTCCCGCAGGGTCTTAGAGGACTCAGAGATTTGGTGTATCTCCTGCATAACCCTCTATCCATCTGAGGTTCTAGGGCCTATCGAGTAGCAAATCCCGCTAATGCTCGAGCAGCTCTCAGCTAACTCGACGCACTCGGTGGAGTCTCCCGTGAAGTTCGCGGCGTTTTAGGTGATTCCACCTGCACTCATGGCAGACCTCAACTACATAGCGAGCGAATTCATCGTGCTTGCGGGCCAATCCCTCGAGTTCTCCGCGCTTCGTAAGGCACCGGCCGTTCGCGTCCTTCAAGCCGTCCCCGTATACATAAGAGACAAGGCGAAGCGAGTCCTTTGAGCAGACGGGGCAGGGAGTCTCCATCGGGGTCCCCACATTGCGCGCCGCTCGCATCAACTCTGGGTGCGCATCACATACATCAAGGCTCTTTACGACCCCGCGGCGAAGGTCATTGAGGACTGCTCGACGCGCTAGGGCGTAATCGACGTGGCTTGGCACGCCTCGATCCTACCGGCGCCATTGCCCAAGATTCCTAAGAATATTTGCTTTGGATGGCGCAGCAGTAGCGTCGCGATGTATCGTTTCGATACATCGCAAGACACAAACCCCAAAGAATCTGGATACACGTGCTCGAACTCGCAATCCTCGGAAATCTCAAGCAGCAGCCGGTCCACGGCTATGAGCTCAAGAAGCGCCTGGCCGAGACGCTCGGGCCGATCTGGGGTGTTTCGTTTGGCTCGCTCTACCCAGCCCTGCGGCGTCTTGAGCGAGCCGGCGCTATTGAGGTAGTTGAGGGAGCAGGCATTGAAAGCTCTGCATCAATCCCCTCTACGGGCAGCCTCCGCGGCGAGGCAGCGACTGCACGCCTTCGGCGATCTCCCAAACCGACTCTTCGAACCAAGAAGGCATACCGCATTACAGCGCGGGGCGAGACTCTCTTCGAGGAGTTGCTGCGTGACCCGTCAAAGGGTGTCGACGACCGCACCTTTGCACTTCAACTCTCTTTCTGTCGTTACCTCGGATCGAACGACCGCATTGAATTACTTCAGAGGCGCCGAGCCGAACTTGCAGAGCGATTGGCTCACGCACGTAAGCCACGCTCCTCGGGATCCGGTGGCATATCAATCGACAGATATACGCGATCCCTTGCAGATCACAGAACTGCCTCAGTCGAACGCGATCTCGAGTGGATTGACTCACTCATTGAGGAAGAGCGTCGTATCGGAGCAGAAGAGATCGCATCAGCGAATAACACTACAAAAGAAGCCGAAAATAGCATTAAGTCAGATTCAATTAGCCAGCCAGTAGCAAGGTCCAGACCGATTAATAACGAATTAGGAGCAGCCACAGCATGAGTAAAGACGGAAAAGTCAGAGTCGCTATAGCCGGAGTCGGTAACTGCGCAAGCAGCCTCGTTCAGGGCATCGAGTACTACAAGAACGCAGAGCAGGGCGACACAGTCCCCGGCCTCATGCATGTAGAGCTCGGCGGATACCACGTGCGCGATATCGAGTTCGTTGCAGCCTTCGATGTTGACGCCGAGAAGGTTGGCCTTGATCTCGGCAAAGCAATTCTTGCTGGTCAGAACAACACCATCATGTTCTGCAACAACGTTCCAGAGGCCGGCGTACCGGTACTTCGCGGACCGACCTTCGACGGCCTCGGGAAGTACTACCGAATGACGATCGAGGAGAGCCCGGCCGAGCCAGTTGATGTTGCACAAGTACTTCGCGACTCAAAAGCCGACGTACTCGTCTCCTACCTCCCCGTTGGCTCCGAGGATGCTCAGAAGCACTACGCGCAAGCCTGCATTGATGCCGGTGTTGGATTCGTAAACGCCATCCCGGTCTTCATCGCCAGCAACCCCGAGTGGGCAGCCAAGTTTGAGGCCGCTGGAGTCCCGATTGTTGGGGATGACATCAAGAGCCAGGTTGGTGCCACCATTGTTCACCGCATCCTTGCCCGCCTCTTCGAGGATCGCGGGATGGTTCTCGACCGCACCTACCAACTCAATGTCGGTGGCAACATGGACTTCAAGAACATGCTTGAGCGTGAGCGCCTTGAGTCCAAGAAGATCTCTAAGACCCAGGCTGTTACTAGCCAACTCGATAACGGGATAGCGGCAGATGATGTCCACATCGGGCCCTCTGACCACGTTGCTTGGTTGCAGGACCGTAAATGGGCATATATCCGCCTTGAGGGCCGCAACTTTGGAGATGTTCCCCTCAATCTTGAACTCAAGCTCGAGGTCTGGGACTCCCCTAATAGTGCCGGCGTAATCATCGATGCCGTGCGTTGTGTCAAGGTTGCCCTTGACCGAGGTATCGGTGGACCCCTCCTAGGGGCATCTGCTTATTTCATGAAGTCTCCCCCGGTGCAGTACACCGATGACGAGGCTCGTGAGATGGTGGAGGAATTCGCAACAGGCGCATAAGCGCACCTTTTTCAAATCTGGTCTCAACCTGGAGGGTCCCGTGCAGGACGCCACTATCAAAATTGCCCATCGACTGCTCGGGCCTCTCACAGGGCGCAGAATTCTTGACCTCGGATGTGCTGGAGGCAAGGCCTCTGTTGAGTTTGCACGAGGAGGCGCAACAGTGCTCGCTGTCGACTCCTCCGCGGAGGCAGTTGAAGCAACACGTGCACTCGCGGAGCGTGGAGATGTGCGCTTCGAGGTTCACCACGCCGATCTTGCCGAGCTCGCATTTCTTCGCGCAGACTCAATTGACGCTGCCTACTCAGACGCTGCATTCGCAGAGGTTCCGAACCTCGCACGCGTGTTTAGACAGGTGCATCGAGTTCTGCGCCCAGGTTCACCACTCGTCATGCTCATGCCGCATCCGTTTAGTGCGCTTAGTGCTCTCTCCTCCGACTCCACTCCATCATTCGACGACGTGGTGCGCCCGACGATTCTCTCCTTCACAGAGGTCTTTACTGAATTAGTGCGTGCAGGGTTTCGCATCGACACACTCTTAGAGCCAGAACTCCCAGCAACGGATGGTCGCGACCTTGGGTGTGTTGTACTACGCGCACGCAAAGAGGGCGTTTAACCTTTTTATATAGGTTATTAGCCGCGAGATATTAGCCGGGAATAATTACGCCTCGCCGCGCACTATTCCTTTGGCCTCTGCCCACTCGTCAAGAAGGCGGAAGGCCTCTTCCTCCTCGATTGGTCCTTCATCGAGGCGCAGCTCTAGGAGATAGTCGAGTGCCTCGCCGATAGCGCGCGATGGAGCGATTCGCAGATGCTCCATTACCTGGCGCCCATCGAGGGGTGGCCGAATGGAGTCGAGCTCCTCCTGCTCGCGCAACTCCACAATTCTGCGCTCGAGTTCATCCATGCGCCTATCGAGTGCGAGTGCGCGACGCTTGTTACGAGTAGTGCAGTCACATCGCTGAAGATGATTTAGTCGTTCAAGTAGCGGCCCTGCATCGCGCACGTAGCGCCTCACAGCCTTATCGCTCCACCCCATTGCATATGTATGGATTCGCAGATGCAGATATACGAGCTGTGTCACGTCCTCAATTACTTCATTGGAGAATCTGAGTGCTGTCATACGCGCACGAGTCATGCGCGCACCAACTACCTCATGATGATGGAATGAAACACTGCCGCGCTCAAAGGACCGCGTCTTTGGCTTACCGACATCATGAAAAAGGGCTGCGAGGCGAACAATTACATCCTCATGATTCGTGTTATTGATCACTGCAATCGTGTGGGCGAGAACATCCTTGTGCTGGTGAATCGGGTCCTGCTCTAGCTTCATGGAGTTGAGTTCAGGCAAGAACTGGTCGGATAGCCCAGTCTTCGAGAGGAACCAAAGCCCCTCAGAGCAGTCTGGAACGCTAAGCAGTTTTGAGAGTTCGTCGCGAATGCGCTCTGCGCTCACTATCTCCATGCGCGACCCCATTGCCTCGACAGCCTCGACGAGTTCAGGATCAGGTTCAAGACCAAAACGCGCAATAAAGCGGGCTGCACGCATCATGCGCAATGGGTCATCGGCGAAAGAAGACTCCGGGGACTGCGGTGTGCGCAGGCGTTTATTAACTAGAAGATCTTGGAGGCCGTTATGTGGATCAACGAGCACAGGTTCGGCGAGTACCTCGATAGCCATTGCATTAATTGTGAAGTCGCGCCGAATTAAATCGGACTCGACATCATCGGCATAATCGACCTCAGGTTTACGGCTCTCTGGCCGGTAGAGATCGCCACGAAAGGTTGTTATCTCTAAATCGTGACCCCCAACTCTGGCCCCGATAGTTCCAAAAGCCTTGCCCTGAAGCCAAACATGCTCCGCTATTGGAGCAATGAGACGCTCAATATCATCTGGCCTTGCAGATGTAGTGAGGTCTAGATCGCCGAGAACTCGATTGGCGAAGGCGTCACGAACCGAGCCGCCGACTAAATAAGTGCGGTGACCCTCCGCGGCGAGGTACTCTGCCACAACGCGAGTCGGCGAGCCAGGGGCGAAAACGGCACTAAGCCGCTCGGGAATTCCGTTCACTCACCCATTCTGACCGGTTGACTCGGCCGCGGGTCGCACGCACGCTCTTTATCGTCGCAACATCTCAGAAAAACTCCTCGATGGGCGCAAATATAGGAAGAGGCCCGTGCCCCTAATCAAACCCGAGCGGAGGCTTCTTTCAGATGCGCCTTAGCAAGGTCCGAGGCATCCATCTTGAGTCGAAGGTCGTGGGTCTTAGTAGCCGTCGCTAATGCATCGCGACGAGTGATTACCCCCTCCTCGTATAAGGCCAGGAGACTTTGATCGAAAGTCTGCATCCCGTAATACTCCCCCTGCTCAATAATCTCCTCAAGTTCGTGGGTCTGAGAAGCATCAGCAATCTTGTCGAATACCCGCCCGGTGGAGACAAGTACCTCCATAGCGGGGATGCGGCCCTTTGAATCGCTCCGCTGCACAAGACGCTGAGACACGACTCCACGCAGCGACGCCGCTAGCGACATACGAATCTGTTGCTGCTGGAATGGCGGGAAGAAGTCGATAATTCGGCTTATCGTCTCCATTGCACTCATCGTGTGGAGCGTTGCGAATACGAGGTGCCCGGTCTCTGCTGCTGATAGAGCGGCCCAGACTGTCTCCGGGTCTCGCATCTCGCCGATAAGAATCACATCAGGGTCCTGGCGCAGAACGCGCTTGAGGGCCGCATGGAAATCCTCGGTATCAGTCCCAATTTCACGCTGATTCACGATGCTGCGCTTATCCGGGTGGAGCACCTCAATTGGGTCCTCGATCGTCATGATGTGCTTCGACATAGTTTCATTTATATGGTCGATCATCGCCGCAAGAGTTGTGGTCTTCCCAGAGCCGGTGGGGCCGGTTACAAGCACTAACCCTCGTGGCTCCTCGGCGAGTCTGCGAACTACCGGAGGAAGGCCGAGGCTCTCAAATGATGGGATCCCGGGCAGAACGCGCCTCAGAACCATTCCAACACTCCCGCGCTGGCGGAAAACATTTGCCCTAAAGCGCCCTAGTCCTGCGACTGTATAGGCGAAATCAGCCTCTTGCTTCTCAAGAAACTCCTCAGCTCGAGCCTTCGGCATGATCGCAAAAGCAACGCGCTCAGTATCGGCAGGGGTGACGTCAGGGAGGTCGGTAAGCGGGTAGAGGAGTCCATCAACGCGCAAATAGGGAGGAGATCCAACCTTTATATGCACATCAGAGGCCTCGCGGCGCACTGCCTCACTTAGTAGTTCGTCGAGTTCAAGCACTCTTGGCCTCCGTGATAGAGCCGATTCAATTCAGGGATGCTCCCCGAGTTCAGACCTGATCGCTATCGGCACGAACCTGGCCCCGCTGAACCATAAATATTTGATTCGACGAATACTGAGAATTGCTCGAGGTCTGGGGCAGAACGGTCTCAAAACTGGTATCGAGCCAAGCCGCCTCAAGGTTGCCAATCCCAGCAACGAACGCGCCAACGACCCCTCGGGCGCGTAGCCTCAGATCCGTGAAGGAGCAGACACTTAGGTGGCCCGGTGGTTGGGCGCGTATTGGACCGTGGCGAGGAAGCGACGATATTGGCTACCTCTCTATTGGGGCTGAGCGCCCCCCTACGGCACCATTTGTAGACCGCTGCCTCGATTCGTTACGCCGCGATGGGTACTCAAGCGTTGTCACCAGTGCACTTGCACCTGCGGAGACTCTCCCCTTTACTGACCGCGATTTTGGGGTACGTGAGCGCCTACATCTCCTTGAGCATCCAATGTCCGGGATTGAACGCCCTCGGCATCCGGTTCGCCGGGCGAAGCGCTCAGATCGCGCCCCTCTCCTTGATATAGACGCTCGCGCCTTCGATGAGTTTTGGCACATTGATCAGGTTGGGCTTGAGCATGCATTGCGCGCTACGCCGTCGAGCCGCTTTCGAGTCTGCGAGCGGCGTGGTGGGGGTACTCTGATCGGCGACGACGTAAGCAATCTTGTTGGCTACGCGATCACAGGGCGATCAGGGCTTCAGGGATACCTGCAGAGGCTTGCAGTTGCGCCCGAGGCACACCGGCAGGGATGGGGAACAGCGTTGGTAGCCGATGGTCTGCGATGGCTACAGCGACACGGGGTTGTTCGAACTCTCGTGAATACCCAAATAAAGAATGAAGCCGCACTTGAACTCTACAAACGATCTGGATTTAGCCTCTTGCCCATCAATCTCGTGGTTATGGATCGCACTCTGTGACTCTGCTCCCAGCGCTTAAAAAAATCACTGCACTGTTGGCGGTAGCCGGCTTGCTCGTAGTTGCTCTTGGCTCTAACGCACATGCGGCAAGCCTGCCGGTGAGTGCCACCATTTCCCTACAGGCACAGCCTCCTTGGGCCAATGCCGGTGACGATGCTGCATTTGTTCTAGGGCTCCGAGGTGACCTCACAGGACTCGAAGCGCGAGCAGTCATCCATACATATATAACAACACGCGGCGGTTTCGAGAGAGCAGTAACTGGTAAGCGCCTTGGATCAGTAGTTGGGACGGCCGCAGCACCTGCAGATGCGCTTACGAACTCAACACTTTTAATTCCTCTACAGAATCCTGAACTTCCGCGCGACACTCTGCGAGTTCGAGTCCCCATGCCTAGAGGAGGACGCGCTGGAGTCTTCCCGATAGAGCTTGAGGTTCGCGACCCTGAGACCGGTGAGGTATACGCCTCGCTCGTAACTTTCTTAACCATCGTGAGCCCTCTCACAGAGGGGCCCGCAGTTGCAGAGCGACTCAGCGTTGGGTGGATATGGCCAATTGCATCCAGATCACCTATTCGCCCGGACGGCCAACCAAGTTCGCGGCTAAACGACTCGGTCGCACCAGGCGGAAGGCTTGAGAATATTGCTGCCGCATTGCCCAACGCTGATGGGATAGCAGTAACGCTGCAGGCGGAGCCCGCAACATTGGAGGCATGGAGTGAAGCAACAAAGTCCTCGCCGCAACAGAGCTCCTTCCCTCGCCTTCGAGCGGCGCTTGGGCAGCAAGAATCGCTCGCCGGTTCTTACTCGGCAATCAATATGCCGCCCCTCGTTGCAAATGGGCTAGGAGAGCTTGCGAGCCAAGAGTGGAGTCTGGGCAGCGAGACCATTAAGCGCATCGCAGAGACAAGTACAGAGGGCACCCCAGATGCATCAACCATATTTACCGGTGCCTTAGACGCGAACTCAATTGCGTTGTTGCAGTCAAAGGGCCTTAACCGAGCTGTCGTCCGATCTGCATCGCTCGCCAACAACGCCGATATCAACCTCACGCCTGCACAACCATTTACGCTCCTTGCTGGAACTGCTTCATTACCGGCAATCCAGACAGATGACACTCTTGGCGCAATCTTTGAGGCCGCGGGATCGCCTGCGATTAGGGCGGCGCGTTTATTGGCTGGATTGAGCGTCGTTGCCCTCGAACTCCCAAGTCAAAAGCGCGGGGTTGTTATTGCAGGGTCAAAATATTGGAGCCCATCTACCGCCGCCTTAGATTCAGTCAGCATCGGGCTGCGCGACAACCCTCTGCTCAAGAGTGTCAGCATCGCGGATCTCTTCTCAACAATTCCCGCTGAGCGCAGTGGTAATCGCCTCCTTGTACGCAGACTTGCGCCCGTTGACACGACAAGTGTGCCGTTACCAGTGGCGTCGCTTCTTGCAACACAGCAGCGCATAACAGCCTTCACTTCATTCGCCGGGGGCTGGGAGCCGGCAACTAGTGCACTTCAACACCTCCTGCTTGCACCTAACCCAACAGCGTCACGAAGCGCTAATGCTTCTCAACTAAGTGCATCAAACGAAGTAATGGATAACTTTATTGCGAAGATCGGGACGCCAATTTCGCGAACCCTAACGCTCACATCGCGCAGAGCCGAGGTTCCAATGTCGTTCCAGAATGACACGGGCAGGCCGCTCACTATCAGGCTTCTCCTTGAGAGTGATCGGCTCACATTTCCAAGCGGAAGCGACCGCATCATCGAACTCGCTCCTAACAATACGACTCTGCAGGTAGAAGTCATCTCGCGTTCGCCAGGCACATTCCCGCTGACCTTGACTGTTGAGTCGGTTGACGGTGGAATTGTGATCGAGCGAACTCGGATCACTGTTAGATCAAGTGTTGTGAGTGGGATCGGGGTGCTGCTGACCGGAGCGGCTGGGGTATTCCTATTGCTCTGGTGGGTAACCCACTGGAGACGTTCGCGTAAAAACTCTGCGGCGGTCCCCGCTTGAGCACCGACGCCGAGCAGCCGGCAGCAGGAGTTGTTGGAGCCTCCCCAATGCGACAGCTTGCCCGCAGTGGGCTTGCAGTAGCGACCGGAACCGCCCTCTCACGCGTTACCGGGTTCCTAAGGGTTGCCGCTCTTGCTGCAATCGGCTTTGCACGCTTAAGTGATGTCTACAACGTTGCAAACTCCACGCCCAACATCGTCTACGAGCTTCTCCTAGGTGGAATCCTCACAGCATCACTAGTTCCGCTGTTCGTTGATTATCACGAGCGCGGCGATGATCGTTCGACCGACGCGGTAAACACGTTTGCGATTGTTGCCTTACTAACGATCTCCGCTCTCGGTGTAATTTTTGCGCCCCTAATTGCAAGTATTTACTCATCCCGTCTCACTGGAAGCAACGCGGCGGCTCAGCAGCAATTAATGGTCGATCTGCTCCGCATGTTTATGCCACAGATATTCTTCTATGGAGTCACTGCACTATTTACAGCGATGCTCAATGCACGCCGTAAGTTTGCTGCCGCCGCGTTCGCCCCCGCTCTAAACAACATCGTCGTGATAGCGGTCCTCCTTACGCTTCCACGACTACAGGTTGGGCGCGAGACGGTTGGATCGGTGCTAGCTAATCGCAATGAAGAGTGGCTTCTAGGACTCGGAACCACCCTCGGGGTTGTTGTCATGACATTGATACTGCTCCCCGCTCTCCGCTCCGCAGGGGTTCGCTTGCATTGGGTCTGGGAGTGGCGCCACCCTGCGGTCAGGCAGATCATGCGACTATCCGGATGGACAGTTGGTTATGTAATCGCTAATCAAATCGCATTCTGGGTTGTTCTCGTGCTCTCATATAGGACTTCGGGCGATACCTCTGCCTACATAGCTGCATTTACTTTTTTCCAACTGCCACATGGAATCTTCACCGTCTCGATCATGACGGTTGTGGGGCCTGAACTAGCGCGAGCCTCTAACGCTGGTGACTTAAATGCATTCAGAAGGCGATTCGCTAGTGGACTGCGCGTAATTGCATTAGTTGTTATTCCCGCTGGCGCATTAATGATCGTCCTTGCAGAGCCAATTGTGCGCGGGGCGCTTGACTACGGCCGCTTCTCAGAGCGCTCAATTGTGACGACATCATCGACTCTGGCCCTTTTTGGGGTCGGCCTATTCGCCTTCTCTGCATATCTCTACACAATTCGGGCGATGTACTCGCGCCTCGATACGCGTACTCCGTTTCTCCTCAACTTGCTGGAGAACACCCTCAATATCGCGTTAGCAGTCGCGCTTTACCCAAGTCTCGGGGTAAAAGGGCTTGCACTTTCGTGGACCATCTCATACTCAATCGCTGCGGTTGTTGCTTGGGGGATCCTTGACCGGCGTCTCGGCGTCCTCGAGGGTAAGCGCAGCGCGACTGTGATGATGCGAATTGTGTTATCGAGCGCCTTCGGTGCAGGGGCCGCATGGCTGATCTTGAGTTACCTTGACCCGAGTACCCCCTTGGCTGCCATCGCGACCGTTCTGCTTGCGGGAGTTGTCGGGGGTGGAATCGGTATTGGTGGTGCCGCTGCATTAGGTGTACCCGAGATCGCAGACCTACGTGCCACACTTACACGCAGCCCTTCAGCGAGTGATTTATAAGACACCCAACCTAGGAGAACATAATGACTGTTCGAATCGTTACCGATAGCGCGTGTGACCTTCCAGAGGAGATTGAGCGCTCGCTCAATATTGAGATAGTTCCGCTCACGGTGCGCTTCGGCGATCAAGAGTATGTAGACCGTGGCGAGTTGGGCGTCGCTGAGTTCTGGGAGCGCATTGGTAAGAG
>CALQAT020000026.1:0-16749 GCA_943328625.2 Bordetella parapertussis
GCGTTACGGATACTCGACTGGGCTGCTCGGTTCTGAGCACGCTGACGAGCACCTAGGAATGTCGGGATAGCGATAGCAATAAGAATGGCAATAATTAGAACAACGACCATGAGCTCGATGAGCGTAAAACCTTGCTCATCTACCTTCTTAGCCCTGAGCCTTGCTAGTGACTTCTGCATTGGAGTGCCTCTCGGTAGGTTCGGCGTGGCCTATTGGCTGCGTCGCTGAACCTCTTCGGCAGCCGCTGGCTGAACCTTTAGAAATTTGCACAAATATTTGAAAGAAATATTTGAAACCCTCTATCTAAGAGGATTAAAGGGGTTTACCAGGCTGGAATACAGGCTCTATTTCCGGCCCTACTTGATGAGGGTGATGATCCGGAACATCGGAAGGTACAGGGAGATGATCATTCCACCCACGAGCACACCCATCGTGACAATCAGGAGGGGCTCGATGAGTGAGGTCAGGGCATCAACCGTCGCCTCTACCTCCTGGTCATAGAAGTCTGCGATTTTGTCGAGCATGTCGTCGAGGGCACCAGTCTCCTCGCCGACAGCAATCATCTGCACAACCATCGGCGGAAATACCTCATGCTGACTAAGCGGACGAGCAAGAGTGTCGCCCTGCTTGACCGCACGTTGAGTATCTCGGAGAGCGAGCGCGACCACTTCGTTCCCGGCGGTATCAGCAACAATCTCCAGCGCCTCGAGGATTCCGACACCGGAGCGAGTCAATGCTGCAAGTGTGCGCGCAAAGCGCGCGAGAGCACCTTTGCGAGCTAGGAGTCCGAAGACTGGAACCTTCAATACGAATGCATCCCAAGTGGGCCTCCCCTTGGGGGAGCGGGCCCAGCGTCGCAGGAACCAACCCCCGACGCCGGAGAGGAGAATGAGAACAGGAAAATATTTCTTCACAACATCAGAGATGCTGATCAGAATTCGAGTCGGCAGAGGAAGCGTTCCGCCTAGCTCAACATAGATTCCTTTGAACTGAGGAACGATAAATAGCAGCATTGCCGATGCAATAAATACAACTAAAGAGAAGACAACTACCGGATAGGTCATCGCCGACTTAACCTTGCGATGTAGCTCCACTTGGCTCTCGATCGTGTCCGCAAGGCGCATCAATACTGCATCGAGCGATCCGCCAACCTCGCCAGATCGAACCATCGAAATGTAGAGGCGGTTGAACGCCTTTGGGTGGCGAGCCAAAGAAGCCGAGAGTGAAGAACCGCGCTCAACATCTTGACGAACCTCGCCAATCATTCTTGCGAGCGCTGCGTTCTCGGTCTGCTCTGAGAGGATCGAGAGGGCCCTTAAGAGCGAGAGCCCGGAGTTGATCATCGTTGCGAACTGCCTCGATAGAACCGCTACGTCTTTTAGCGCAACGCGCCCACTCAGCCCAGGGATCTTGATATCAGATTGCAGTCGCGAGGAGTCGCGGCGATTGACAGTGATTGGGGTGTAGCCCATCTCGCGGAGTTTGCGCACGACGAGTGCTTCATCGGCGCCCTCAAGCTTTCCCTCAACGACCTTGCCAGCGCTATCACGCACTCGGTAAGTAAATGTGCTTGTCATCTCAGAAACCTCCGCTCTGAATCAGGCGCTTCAAATCTTCTTCGTTGGTGCATCGCTCAAATGCAGTCTCACGAGAGATCTTCCCTTCGCGAACTAGCGCTGCAAGGCTCTGGTCCATCGTGACCATGCCGTGCTTGGCGCCAGCCTGCATGACCGAGTAGATCTGGTGGACCTTTCCTTCACGAATCAGGTTTCGAACTGCGGGAGTGGCAGCGAGTATCTCTGCTGCTACCGCACGACCCTTGCCGTCACTGGTTGGGATCAATTGCTGGGTCACTATCCCCTGCAACGATGCGGCCAGCTGAACACGAATCTGCTGCTGCTGATGAGCAGGGAAGACATCGATAATGCGGTCAATGGATTGAGGTGCATCCTGGGTGTGAAGCGTTGCGAATACAAGGTGCCCCGTCTCAGCAGCGGTGAGCGCAGTTGAGATTGTCTCAAGGTCTCTCATCTCGCCCACGAGAATGACATCGGGGTCCTGGCGCAGAACATGGCGCAGAGCGTTCGAGAACGAGTGCGTATCCTCCCCCACCTCGCGTTGGTTTACGACCGACTTTTTATGCGTGTGTAGGAACTCGATCGGGTCCTCTACGGTCATGATGTGAAGCGCCTTGGTCTTATTCACGATATCGATCAAGGATGCAAGCGTGGTTGATTTACCTGATCCCGTAGGGCCAGTAACGAGAACAAGACCACGCGGGAGATCGGCGAAGCGCTCAACCGCTGCAGGCAGCCCAAGACTCGACAACTCCACAATCTCAAACGGGATAGCGCGCATCACTGCGCCGACTGAGTCGCGCTGCAGGAATACATTGAGCCTGAATCGGCTCCGCCCTGGGAGCGTGTAACTCGCATCAAGCTCGAGTTCATTCTCAAACTTCTCGCGCTGCTTCTGAGTGAGAATTGCGTAAATGATCTCTCTAATCTGCGAGCCGTTTAGAGGTTCAATCCCCTCGACCGGCTTGAGCTCTCCGTTAACCCTGATAACAGGGGCAGATCCTGCGGTGAGGTGGAGGTCGGATCCCCCACGCTCGATAACCATTGCAAGTAATTCATTTACATCTAGTACAGGTGCACCATCTGGGTTCTCGAGTCCGCCACTGCCTTGCTGTGCAACGCTGCTTACACCAAAGATTTGATCCAATGCGTGGCCAATCTCATAGCGACTACCCGCCGCAGCGACGATCTCGTATCCAGTTGCCTGACCAACTGCCAAAACTCCAGCATCATTGCCGGGGTCAGCGAACGCAACGATGAGTCGCGGGCCGTCAAAGTCGACACCGACTGCTAGATACTCTCGAGCAACTGATTCGGGGATCGTTGTCGCTGCATCTGGATTCAACGGTGTCTCAGTAAAATCAATGAACCGAAGGCCAACTGTCTCAGCAAGTGCAGCGGTGAGATCCTTCTCGCCAACTAGCCCATTGCGAATTAACACCTGGGTAATCGGCTCACTCTGGCGACGTGCCTCAGCCATTGCAATCGCTAGGTCATCGCGAGATAGGACATGGCGATCAACTAGGAACTCTCCAAGAACTCTTGCTTGACTCGACAACATTGTTTGGCCTCCCAGGCTCATAGGCGGCCTATCGGCGCAAGAGAGGCGCATCTGTAGGCCTTCCTGCCCTAATTTCTTATTTGGCTCAGAGAATGCTCAGGGACGGTGGCCGGAGGCCGCGCGAGGAGAAGCACTCTGGCCTAAGAGAGCCCTATAAAAAGGCATCAGGTAACGACTCGGAAGATCTCTTCGATACTCGTCATTCCCATTGCGGCCTTGCGGAGACCGTCTTGACGCAGGGGGATCATTCCCTCCATCTGAGCAACCTTGGAGAGGTCCTCAACGGAGCGGCGCTCAATGATGAGGCGCTCAATCTCCTCCGAGATCGGCATCACTTCATGGAGAGCAAAACGCCCTCGATATCCGGTACGACCACAAGCAGCACAGCCAACCGCGCGATAGAGAGTCGGCCAGTCGCCAATATCGATCGTCTCCATTGCCCAGCGTGCGCTAAGGAGCTCCTCCTCGCTTGGCTGGTAGGGCTCTTTACAACGATCGCAGAGTCGGCGAGCGAGTCTCTGAGCAAGCACTACGTCTAAAGCGCTAGTCACAAGGAACGGCTCAACGCCCATCTCGAGAAGTCGCATAGGCGTTGACGCGGCATCGTTGGTGTGAAGAGTCGTGAGAACAAGGTGGCCAGTAAGCGCAGCCTCAATACCGATGATCGCAGTCTCTCGGTCTCTAATCTCACCTACGAGAAGCACATCTGGGTCAGCTCGAAGAATCGATCGAAGCGCTGAAGCGAATGTAAGGCCGGCCTTTGGGTTGACCTGTATCTGATTAATCCCGGCGAGTCGATACTCAACCGGGTCCTCGATGGTGATGATGTTGCGCTGAACCTCATTCAAGACATTGAGGGTCGCGTAGAGGGTTGTAGATTTTCCCGATCCAGTGGGTCCGGTAACCAAGACGGTGCCATAGGGCTTACGGAATGAACGCTCATACCTTTCAAGCGTGTCAGGGAGAAATCCCTGATCCTCAAGGCTCAAGAGCGCTTGATTCTTGTCGAGAATTCGCATAACGACCTTCTCGCCATGCACCGTGGGAAGCGTCGCAACACGAAGGTCAATTGGTTTACCGCCGACGGTTAGCGACATACGCCCGTCTTGTGGGATTCGGCGCTCAGCGATATTGATATCGCTCATGACCTTGAGTCTCGAGATTACCCCCGCTTGAATTGCCTTTGGAGAGCGCATTACCTCATGAAGCACGCCATCGATTCGAAAGCGAATACGCAGATCCCTCTCAGCAGGCTCAACGTGAATATCCGAGGCTCTGTCAGCGACTGCCTGTGTAATTAGCAGATTCACGAACTTTACGATCGGTGCATCCTCAACAACTGCACTGACATTCGCGAGTTCATCTATATCCGTTAGTTCATCGGCTGCCTGTGAAGCAAGATCATCTACCTCGCTATCAAGACGATGGAATCTATCGATCGTCTCGCGAATCTGCGCCGAGGTTGCAACAACACAGCGAACCTGGGCACCAGTAAGCGCACGTATGTCATCTACTGCAAGCACATTCGATGGGTCAGCCATCGCGACTACGAGCACATCGTCGTCCCAAGAAATCGGGAGAGCTTGATAGCGCCGCGCTAGGCCCTCTGGAATCAACGAGGCAACGGTGGCATCGATAGCGCGTTCTGTTAGGTCGACGAACTCAAGGCCCACTTGTTTGGCCAATGCGCGCACAAGATCGCTCTCTGAGATAAGGCCTTGATCAATGAGGACGCGACCGATTGGGCGACCAGTCGAGGCTTGAGTAGCTAGAGCCTCTGCCAGTTGATCTTTGGTGACGAGGCCGGTCTCGACTAGGAGTAACCCCAATGGCGTGCCTTCAGACACGACTACCTCTCCCTCATTGCAACGGACCCAGCGTCCCCTGATGTGAACCTATCGGCGCTCCGGGGCGGGGGCTGTAGGGCCTAGTCCAAGGAATTTAGGACTATCCATTATCGGTTCGTAAGCCCGAGAAAAGTCTCAGGAGGGCACCTCGATCAGCGGTGATAGTGGTCTGCTCCATATCTTGGGACACCGGGGGCTCGTCGTTATTTAGAGGAGATTCAAGTTTCTTCGCTAGCGATTCCCCGCCACCTGCAAGATCCGCCAGCGCTTGCTCAGCCGCATCTGAGTATGGGGAGCGGTGCGCTTCTGCGAGGCTTGCCGCAAGCTCCACAGAGTCCCTCGTCGCCTCAGCTATGCGGGAATCTAAATTCTCTGAAGGCGCTAGGCGCGCAGCGCCTCGACTCTCCGGCTCTCTAGAACCCACTATCCCTAGAGCGATTAGCTCCGCTATCGGAATAGTGGCCTCATAGGCACTTAGACCTATAACTCCAGCTATTTGAGCGATGCTCTGATTATCATCAACATGAGAAACAAGCCTCAGCATGGAGCGATTCAAGGTAATTGGTGCATCCTCTTCACTCTCAATCAGCATAGGAATCGCATCGAGGGACGGCACGCTGCACTTAAGTGCTTTTAGTGCCTCTGCCACAGCATTGGCGCGGGAGAGAACATCGTGGAGCTCTATCCTGGCCTCGCCTGGGCGCTCAATCGCCCCGTCTCTAAATTCATAACTGCCACTCTCAATTCGCAGCATCGAGCAGAGCACATCGATAAGGCGCAGACTCAACTCGTCTCTATCTTTTGGGCCGTCTTTGGGGCTGCCGAACAAGCACTCCATATCCCCTGCGACTAATAATCCACCGAGCATGCTCAGGCTTAAGCGCCCTGCATCGCCGCGTATCTCTAAGACTCCAGTGGAGCCATGGGAGCAGAGCGCTCGGAGTACCTCGTTCGCTGGCAGTGTCTCGATCGTGCCTTGAAGTCCCACGTAATCCCTCTCGCCCATGATGTTTCTCTAGGCAGGCTTTATCGGAGGGGGCAGCGGAAAAGTTGAGCGAAACTTTAGGTTACAGATTATGACTTCAGTAACATTGGCACCACCAGCATCATGCGAACGCGGCTTCCACGCGAACCTGATCAGCTTCAGGGAGCGGAGGATCAAAGAGGCACAAGATCGCTCAGGCGTTCTCCCAGGCGTTAGCTAAAGGCTCGCTATCGCTCTGCGCATTACTTCTATCGGTGCAGCCTGACCGGTATGCAACTCAAAGGCGACCGCAGCCTGATGAAGCAGCATCCCGATGCCCCCCACAATCGATGCAGAGCGTCGCTCGGCGGCCTCGAGGAGAGGAGTAAGAGCGGGTTGGTAAACAAGATCGCAGACTAAATGCGCAGGGGTCAGGAGGTCCGTGTTGAAGAGTGGGGCCTCTACCGCCATACCAATTGGAGTCGCGTTCACGATTATCTCGCTCTCAGCTATCACGGAGTCGATATCGCTCATGAGCATGGCACGTGCATCTGGTGCTAGTAGCGCTGACTCGCGTGCAGCCTCAATTCGGCGTGCAGCAATAGTTACCATCGCACCAGCGGCTCCAAGCGCATGCGCCACAGCGCGCCCTGCTCCCCCGGCACCGATGATCAACACGCTCTTACCAGTGACACTGACTTCTTCATCAGCGAGGCTTCGCATAAATCCCTCGCCGTCGGTACTCGCCCCAAGAAGGGTGCCGTCATCGCGCAGCACCACAGTATTTACCGATCGCAGGGCCTCTGCCTCCGAGGTCAGCTCGTCGCACGCATCTGCAGCATCGGTTTTATGCGGCATAGTTACATTGAGCCCTGAGATTCCAAGATCCACCATTGCGCGCACCGCCGCAGAGCCGTGCCCTGCAGCAACAGGTAGCGCGACATAAACCCAGTCGAGGCCTAGCGCTTCGTAAGCCGCGTTGTGTATCAGCGGAGAGCGCGAGTGGCGCACGGGATCTCCAATTACCGCTGCAAGGCGCGTCATTCCACTTACCGGAGGGCGACTCATAAAACTCCCCTGCGACGTGCATCAGCGATATTGGCCAGGTGCTCTGCATAGGTCGTAGCAAATTTATGTTTGCCATTCTTCTCGTAGAGCACGTAGTAAAGATACGGGATATTGGATGGGGTTAGAGCGGCAATTAATGATGGGGAGGCAACTGTCATTATCGGAGTCGGTGGGAGCCCGAGGGTTTTATAGGAGTTATACGGGCCAGGGCGGGCAAAATCCTCACTCGTGAGGGGCCCGCGATCCCCGCGGGCATAGAGAAGCGTCGCATCGATCTGGAGGAGCATCCCTAAGCGCATGCGGTTCGCTATTACCCCAGAGATAAGGGGTCGGTCTTCATCGAGGCGCGACTCCCCTTGAATAAGTGATGCGAGAGTCGTGACTTCGTAGACGGTCTTCCCCTGCGCTCTTGCCTGCTGCTCTATCTTCATGCGCTTGATCTCAGAGTCATAGCGATCGACTATCCGCTTCAGGACAACCGCCTCATCCTCCTGCTCAGCGATGTAATAGGTATCAGGCCAAGTGAGGCCCTCTAATGAAGCAATGCCTTCTGGTTGATACTTCGAGCGGATACTCCCCGAAGCGACTACCTCGAGGAATTTTGCACTCGACATTGATCGGAGTGACCCGACTCGCTGAGCAATATCTGCGATTGTGAGGCCAGGCGGAAGCGCAAGGATTCTGTAGCTAATTTTGGGTCCGCGTGACAGAGCCTTGATCGCCGAGGGAACGGACTGCGATTCATTTAGCTCGTACTTGCCTGCTTGGAACGGCCCTGCCGAAGTGACCCGCGCATAGATCCTGAATGCGAGGGTATTAGGGACAACATTTTCTCTCGTTAGCTGTGCGCCAATATCGGAGACCGAGGACCCGCTCTTAACGTCGACCAGAACTCTCTTGCTCGCAGATCCTGAGCCTGCTGTCAGACCTAGCATCGACACAGCAAGCAATGCAGACAGAAGGAGTACAGCTAGAGCAAGAGTTAAGGCAATAAGAATTACCTTTCCGCGCTTTACCGCTCCCCCGCTTTCATCGCCTGGGTTCATATCTGGCCATCGAGCCAAGACTGCAGCATTACCGCTGCAGCGACCTTGTCGATTACCTGCTTGCGATCCTTCCGCCTCACGTCTCCCTCTAAGAGCGATCGCTGCGCAATGGCTGTAGTGAGCCGTTCATCAAAGGCCTCGATAATTAAATCAGGTGCCAGTTGTTTCAAGGCCTCTACCTCTGCGAGCGCGGCGCGAGCCGCAGCCCTGCGTGCACCTGTGAGCGTTAGCGGGAGTCCAACGACGAGTTGCGTCACTCCCTCCTCACGCGCAATGTTGAGCACCGCCCGCCGGTCTACTTCAGCATTACCGGAGCGCTTAATCACGGAGTGCGGGCTAGCGATCGTACGAGTTGGGTCAGATAGAGCAATGCCGATGCGCTTCTCTCCGAGATCTACACCAAGGGCTCGAGTCACCCGCCGGTCACTGCCTCAGATGCAGCGGCAGCAACGAGGCTCATGGCCTCGTCAATCGCTGCAATTTTCGGACCACCCCCGACTACTAGGTCAGCGCTCTTGGCAGTACCGCCACCAAGAAGTCTCGCTGCTCCTTGGGCAATGGTCGCCGCCGAAGCACCGTTCGCAACTAGGTCCTTTGTAACGGCAACCGCCAAGCCAGCCTTATCCCCATCAGGGTTGAGGCCAATTACTGCGGCAATCCCAGAGGGCAGAGAGTCACGCACAGCAGCGGCGAGCAATCGCAGATCATCGGGGGTAAAACCGTCACGCCGAACTACAACAATTCCTCCCTCTGCATTGGCTGCCAACTCGCCAGCCTGTGCAGCGGCCTGTTTCGCACGCAGCGTTGCGACCTCATCGCCCAGCGATTTTACCTGGGCCATAAGTCGCTCGATCTTCTCTGGGACCTCGAGTTGAGTCGTGTTCATTGATGAGGCTATAGATCGCATTCGCTTCTCATCATCACGAATCTTCTCTAGCGCATGCGAGCCGGTAACTGCCTCAATACGACGCATATTGGCGCCGACAGATCCTTCACTCAAAATTTTAATTGGGCCGATGAAGCCGAGCGCATGAACATGCGTGCCGCCGCAGAGTTCGATTGATTGGGGGCCTGCCTCGAGTACCCGCACTACGTCGCCGTACTTGTCTCCGAAGAATGCAACTGCCCCAATACTCTCGGCATGCGCCTTAGTTGTCTCGTAGTTTCGCACTGGGGCGTCACTAATTACCTCTGCATTGGCAAGCGCCTCGATGCGATCAATCTCTGCTTGGGTGACTCCCTCAAAATGACTAAAGTCGAAGCGCAGTCGCTCTGGAGCAACGTGTGATCCGGCCTGCTTGATGTGGTCTCCCAATACCTCTCTGAGAGCCCAGTGCAGAATGTGAGTCGCTGTGTGATTTCGTCGAATGTCGTCGCGCCTATCGCCATCGATTGCAGCGGTTACCTCGACGCCATCAACTATCTCGCCAGCCTCAATACGTACACGGTGAATCGAGAGCGTCCCCGGGATGACATATGTGGTGTCGAGCACCGTCATACGTAGCCCATCGGCACTCTCGATTGAGCCAGTGTCGCCAACCTGACCACCGGACTCTGCATAGAAAGGGGTCCGGTCTAGGAATACATCTACTTCTTCGCCCGAGCCTGCGCGGGCTAGTCGCTCGCCACCAGAGAGGATCGCCAAGACATGGGACCCCTCGGTCACATACTCAACTCGCCCCGTGAACTCGGTAGGTCCGTGGTCATCAAGAATCTCTCTGTACAGCTCGACGGGTGCTCCACCTGATCCGCCTGCGGCTTTGAGGGCATCTCGAGCTCGCGTGCGTTGTTCCCCCATAAGGGACTCGAACCCGCCGACATCTATGCCGCGTCCGCGCTCACCGGCTATCTCGCGACTCAAGTCGATCGGGAAGCCAAGAGTGTCGTGGAGGAAGAAGGCTTTTTCTCCAGATACATCTCCCTCCTCGAGGACGTCGTCTAGAAGCTCAACACCTCGAGCAAGCGTTCGCAAGAAACGCTCTTCTTCTCGCCCAACAATGCCAAGAACAAGATCTCGGTTCTTCACCAAATCTGGGTACGCGGATCCCATCGCAGCGATAGTTGCCTCCACCATGGATGGAGTTACCAAATTGCGTGCACCGAGTCGGTACGCATGGCGCACGGCCCTGCGAATAATTCGGCGGAGCACATAACCGCGTTCGACATTCGAAGGCACTACGCCGTCGGAGACTAAGAACGTCATTGCACGCCCATGCTCAGCGAGGATACGCAGCGAGACATCGGGCTCTCCCCCGGATCCGTATGCAACACCAGTGGTGCGCTCGGCCTGCGCAATAATTTCTCGGAAGAAATCGATATCCCAGACCGTTGGAACACCCTGCAGAACTGCAAGGTTGCGCTCTAAGCCCGCGCCAGTATCGACGCTTGGCTTTGGCAGCGGAACCAGAGACCCATCAGGGCGAGCATCGAACTGCATGAATACAAGGTTCCATACCTCGACAAAACGATCCTCGCTTCCAAACTTTGGCCCACCATCTGCACCGAACTCTGGCCCTAGGTCCCAGAAGATCTCGGTACACGGACCACATGGGCCGGTATCTGCCATACGCCAGAAGTTGTCCTCGCCCATGCGCTGAATACGCTCAGCCGGAACACCAATGACGTCGCGCCAAATTGCGGCAGCCTCATCATCTGTTTCATGCACGGTGACCCAGAGTCGATTTGGATCAAGGTCTAGACCCTGTGTGTATAACTCCCAAGCAAACGGAATCGCCTCTGCTTTGAAGTAATCGCCGAATGAGAAGTTGCCGAGCATCTCGAAGAATGAGAAATGACGATTTGTGCGGCCAATATCATCGAGGTCGTTGTGCTTACCCCCGGCTCTCACACATTTCTGGACCGAGGTAGCGCGTGGGTAGGGCGCTGGCTCCTCGCCGACGAAGTACGGCTTGAATGGCACCATCCCCGCAACCGTGAATAGAAGGCTCGCGTCGTGAGGGATCAGACTCGCCGATGGCACAACTGTGTGCCCGCGCTCAGCGAAGAAATCTAGGAAGGTGCTTCGGAGTTCATCAGAGTTACGTGGCGGCACGAGGGTGAGGCTAGCGAACGTTACGGCGCGCTCTTATGCTTGCGCGCTTAGAAATATGTCTGCCGCCTTGGGCCCCAGACTCGCTCTCCAACTCAAGGGGAGCCCTCCCCTCCTCCACAAGCCTCAAGTTGGCTCGTAGCGGCGGAGTGAGCAGAAGGTCCACATCGGCCCCCGGCTCTGGAATCGAAGACTTCACTCCCCTGGCCTCAATACCTGCTCGCATCTCGGCCTCACGGGAGCGCATTACATCGCGACCCTCCGTGAATGCATCCCCGAGCGCATCGCCGATTCTTCGCGTGGTTGCACCAGCCGAGGCGGCAGTACGGGTCACTACCTCGGAGGGGGCGAACCTGCGTGCCGCAGCCTTGGCCTTGCGAACCGCCCAAATGGAGGTTCCAAATCCGGCGGCGTATCCAGTTGCTGCCCAGAATGCTCTCTTAGGGACCATCTCTATATCTCCGTCATCATTACAGGGCTCTTTATTATGGGAGTCTTTATTAAGGAAGTTGCTGTCTCAACGTCTGCGAATAGCGAAAGCATGTTAGTTACGCACCACGACGATCTGATTTACGCAGCCGGGCTACCGCACGCTTGGTTCCGGCACTAAACGCGATGACTTTTACAACTGGGTTTGAGACGGTACGCCTCAAGAGCCGAGAAGCCGAGTCGAGGTTCTCCCCGACTGACTCGGCGGTCGTAAGCAGCGCATCAACACGATCTACCTCAAAGGTGGCGTCTCTAACCGCGAGGCGCATCTCGGAGATCATGCCGACCGTCTCAATTCTTAGATCGTTCACAGTCCGGCGCAGACTTCTGAGAGTTGAGATCACCTGTAAAAGAGCCAAGAGCAGCGCTCCTACCAAGACGGCAAGCAAGACTGTCCCAACCGCCACGAGCCATTCAGATGCGCTCAACTCTTAACCTCTCTCTGTTCTGGTCCTGTTCGCGAACTCTGGGGATCCCCATCTGCAGCCTCAACCGTAGCGAGACGAGCAATGTCACGCCCACGCCCTGTGGGGCGCCAATAGATCCGAGAAGCAACCTCCTCGGGCCGATACTCCTGCTCCGCCCATGCCCCCGGTCGATCGTGAGGGTACACGTAGCCGACGCCATGCCCTAAAGAGCTTGCGCCCTTGTAATGCCCATCCTTCAGGTGAGCCGGGACCATCCCAGTTGGGAGGGTTCGCACATCTGATGTAGCTGCCCCAATACCGAGCGTCACGGAGTTTGATTTAGGGCAATTGGCGAGGTAAACGACGCAGTGAGCAAGGTTGAGCTGGGCCTCTGGGAGGCCAACAAACTCCACCGCCTGAGCCGCAGCCATTGCGAGCGGGAGCGCTAAAGGATCCGCCATCCCCACATCCTCAGAGGCGAGTATCACAAGGCGGCGGGCTACGTAGCGTGCATCCTCACCAGCCTCGAGCATTCGCGCAAGCCAATAGAGGCCGGCATCAGCATCAGATCCTCGAATTGATTTTATGAATGCGGAGATGATGTCGTAGTGCTCATCGGCGCCATATTGAATCGCCCGCGCCGCTAACGCCGCCTCTGCACACTCGAGTGAAATCTCTTTAGTGGCCGACTCACAAGTAAGAGCTGCTGCAACCTCGAGGGAGGTAAGCAGATGGCGCGCATCCCCCTCGGCTCGGTCGACAAGGTGCTCCATTGCATCCTCTGAGATGCTCAACTCATCATCACCGAGCCCGCGTTCTCTATCGGTCAAGGCGCGAGCAACCAATTCGCGCAGCGCTTCTGCTGGTACCGGCTCAAGCCGAAAGAGTGTGGAGCGACTCAACAGCGGCGCTGTCAACGAAAAGTATGGGTTCTCGGTGGTGGCCCCAACTAATACAACAAGGCCCTCCTCGACATGGGGAAGGAGTGCATCTTGCTGAGTGCGATTAAATCTATGAACCTCATCAAGAAAAAGAATTGTTCCCTGCCCACGCTGCCCAAGGCGATCGCGTGCACGCTCTACTACGTCCCTAACATCCTTCACGCCAGCGGTAACCGCGCTTAACGCTTCGAATGCTTGGGCAGTTGCATGAGCGGTGAGTCGCGCCACGCTGGTCTTTCCAGTTCCAGGTGGACCCCAGAGGATTACTGAGGAGAGGCGATCTGCCTCGATCAACGCACGTAGCGGGCGCCCGGGGCCGAGCAGATGCTGCTGGCCGACTACTTCATCAAGACTGCGAGGGCGTAGGCGCGCAGCGAGTGGGGCCCTTCTGCGTAAACGCTCCTCAGTTGCTGCTGTAAAAAGATCATCACCCACGCCCTGACCCTACCGACCTAAGGGCCATTCGCGCCTAGGGAGCAGAGTTCTAGCCGTCTTCGGGGGTCTCTACTTCTTAGGTTTGGCAGCCATGGCTAGGCCAAGTTCACGTAGGTGAGTTGGGTCAAGGGGGCCAGGGGCACCTGTAAGGGGATCAGATCCAGACTGCGTCTTCGGGAATGCGATGACCTCTCGAATGTTCTCCTCACCTGCGAGCAGGGCCACGAGACGATCAATCCCAAAGGCAAAACCGGCATGGGGAGGAGCGCCGAACTTGAAGGCATCGAGCAAAAACCCAAAACGCTCCTGAGCCTCTTGTGCATCAATGCCGAGCAGCGCAAAAATTCGCGACTGAACATCGGCGCGATGAATTCGTACACTCCCCGATCCGAGCTCCCATCCGTTGAGCACGAGGTCATAGGCCTGTGACCGCACAGCGAGTAGCTCCTCGCCGGTTCCATCTAAGAGCCCCAAATCATCTGGGTGAGGCATCGTAAACGGATGGTGGGCAGGGGTTGGTCGCCCGGATGCATCAACCTTCTCGAATAGCGGGAAGTCGGTTACCCAGACAAAACGCATTAGAGCGGGGCCGCCATCGGTCTCGGAGAAGTCGACAGGGGGCTTACCTAGGTCAAGCCTCAGCGCGCCGAGCACTTCGTTCGCCATGCGGCGCTCTCCAGCCACAATCAAAACAAGATCGCCAGTGACTGCACCGAGAGTTGCTACTACGCCTGCCTGCTCATCTGCGGAGAGGAACTTAGCGACTGGCGCCTCAAGGACTCCATCATCACGCACGCGCATCCATACCAAACCTTGGGCACCGAGCGACTTTGCGCGATCTACTAATCCGTCAACGGTTGATCGCGACGCCTCGCCCATTCCTGTGACGCAGATTCCCTTGACTGCATCTGCCTGAAAAGCCCGGAACTCTGTCGAGGCGAAGACGCCCCCAAGGTCAATAAGCTCCATACCGAATCGAAGGTCGGGCTTATCCGTACCGAAGCGCTCCATTGAGTCTTGCCAAGTAATCGATGGGACCGCTCCGATGCTGCGACCGGTTGCACCAACTACCGCTGCATCGACTGCGCGCGCTACGACATCCATTACATCCTGGGCATCAGCGAATGACATCTCTACATCTAGCTGCATGAACTCAAACTGGCGATCGGCGCGCAAGTCTTCGTCTCGCAAGCATCTAGCAACCTGGTAGTAGCGGTCGAGTCCACCCACCATCAATAGTTGTTTGAATAACTGCGGGCTCTGCGGGAGGGCGTAAAACTCCCCCGGGTGCAGCCTCGAAGGCACGACAAAGTCGCGCGCTCCCTCTGGTGTCGAGGCGATGAGCATTGGGGTCTCAACCTCTACAAAGTTCTCAGCATCCATAACAGCACGCACTGATCTATTTACCCCGGCACGCAGCCGAAGATTGCGCTGCATTGCTCCTCGCCTTAGATCGAGGTAACGGTGTCGGAGTCGAAGCGACTCGTCAACTCCATCAGCACGATCGTTTAAGGGGAAGGGTGGCGGCTCTGATTCGTTGAGAATCACAACTGAATCCGCGAAAATCTCTACCTCGCCGGTCGGGAGGTCCACATTGAGGGTACCGCCCGGGCGAGGGCGCACTACACCGGTGACTTGAAGTACAAACTCAGACCTGATTCTTGACGAGTCTGCCCCTGCGGGTGTCGCTGGATCTATAACAATCTGAAGGATTCCAGATGCGTCGCGTAGATCGAGGAATACAACTCCTCCATGGTCACGCCGTGCCGCAACCCATCCACAGACTGTAATTATTGATCCCGCATCGCCCCCACGTAGAGAGCCTGCATAGTGGGTCCGCATCATTCGTAGTTCTCCTCAAAAGATTCCTGAAGCCACAACACCAATTGGTCGCGTCTTACCTCTATTTGCTCACCGGTCTCTAGATCTTTTACAGCAACCGATTCGCGCTCTAACTCTGCTTTGCCGATCATCACTCCGTACCTCGCACCACAGCGGTCAGCGGCCTTCCACTGGGCCTTCAGGCTGCGCCCGCCGTACGCTCGCTCAGTGGAGATTCCAGCTTCTCGCAGGCTTGATGTGATTGTGAGTAGTAGAAGGTCGTCAGCACCAGATAGCCCATCGATTACAAAAACACTCTGGGAGTTGCCCTCTGCATTTGAGACAACATCCTCTGCATCTAAAGCGAGGAGGAGTCGCTCAACACCAATGCCGAAGCCGATACCGGGAGTTGGGGGTCCGCCCATGGCCTCGGCGAGGCCGTCGTACCTGCCGCCACCTCCGACAGCATTCTGTGCTGCATCGAGCGCAGTGCTCTGAAACTCAAATGTGGTACGGGTGTAGTAATCGAATCCTCGAACGAGGCGACCATCTACCTCAAACTCAATTCCAAGAGCGTTTAGTCCGGCCTTTACCGCCTCAAAGTGAGCGCTCGCATCTGGCGACAAGTGATCCGAGATGAGCGGAGCAGTCTCAATTACTGACTGCCACTCAGGGTTTCGCGAATCAAGGACACGCAATGGGTTCGCCTCGACGCGCTCCACAAACTCGGGACCTAGAGCATCGCTGTTATTGAGATCGCTGTTATTGAGTAGGTGCGACCTCAAAGCCTCTACGTAGGCTCCCCTGCCTTCGGGGTCCCCCATTGAGTTGATGATGAGGCGCAGATCTCGGAGGCCTAGATCGCTATAGAAGCCGGCTGCTAAAGCAATCACCTCAATATCGATTGCTGGATCATCTAACCCGAGTACCTCGACACCCAGTTGCCAATGCTGACGGTATCGTCCCTTCTGAGGGCGCTCATAGCGAAAGTTGGGGGCGAAGTACCAAACCTTCCAGGGAGGGAGCGGGCGGTGCTGCACATAAGCACGCACAACCGAGGCGGTTCCCTCGGGTCGCAGGGCAAGGTGGCGATCCCCCTTGTCGCGAAATTCGTACATCTCCTTACTCACAACATCGGTGTGCTCGCCTACGCGACGAAATACCTCGATGTGCTCAAAAAGAGGTGTTTGAATCAGCCCGAATCCAAAAATCCCGGCTCGCCTAGCAAAGCGCGTTACAACATCTGCCCATCTCCCTGACTCAGGGGGAAGGACATCATGAACCCCAATAGGGGCGCGAAATGCTGGATCCGATGACACGCAGGTGATGCTACCGGCGAGCGCTTGCCCAGATGGGCCTGTAACGCCACAAAACTCAGAAGCCTCTTACGAGGTTGATGTACCCGGCAGGACTCGCTGCGCCTCATATACGGATCTAACCCTTTTTACAGCAGCAACAATGGAGTCAAGATGGCCTGGGTCCGCGAGCTCAAAATCGAACCTAAGGCGGGCAACTCGATCAGGCGATGTCTGGCTGCTACTCGA
>CALQAT020000027.1:0-16124 GCA_943328625.2 Bordetella parapertussis
GGGTCGCTTGGTGGCTACAGATGTAACCGCAAGGTTGCTTCTTGCCGGTGCAGCAGTTAGATGAGCATTAGCAGTCGGTAGACTCGACTGCTAGTAGTCCCGGATCTCTTCGTCGGGTTTTATGCATTTGGTTTGTTCAATCAATTGGGTTATCTAACTAATTCAGTCGGGAGGTGTTGGAGATGGGTGTTGATGAGCGCAGGGGAGCAGTACTAAGAGCGATCGTTGAGGAGCACATTCAGACTGCCGCACCGGTAAGCAGCCAAGCGGTGGCGCGTGCTAGCGGGCTCAGCGTCTCAAGCGCAACGGTGCGTAACGACATGACTGCTCTCGAGCGCGATGGTTATGTAAGCCAGCCGCATACTTCAGCGGGGCGCGTGCCTACCGATCGCGGTTACAGATACTTCGTCGACCGCTTCGCAGATCCCTCGGCGATTGAGGGTCTCGGCATTAATCACCAACGAGCAGTCTCAGAGTTTTTTGGTGGAACGCATAATGCACTAGAGGAACTACTGCATGAGACGAGTGGGCTCCTCGCTCGCATTACTCAGCACGCTGCCGTTGTTGTTGGGCCACCCCCGGAGAGTGCGCGAGTTCGGCGTGTCGATCTAGTGCCGCTTCAGCAGGGGCAGGTGCTAGCGATTGCAGTTCTCTCAAACGGTGCAGTAGAGCGAGAGTTGCTTGCCGTGGAGACAGACCTATCTATTGAAAGCATTCTGGCTGCTGAGCGCGTCTTGGCAAGCCTCCTTAGTGACTCAACTCTCCACTCCCCGCTGACGCCTAGCCCAACCGGCGATGCCGCTATTGACAGGCTTGTAAATGCTGCGCATACAGCGCTTCACCGTCGCGCCGAGCACGCTGACCCCCTCTATGTAGGTGGAGCTAGCCGTATTGCACAGGAGCAGGATGCTTTCTCCACTACCCGAACTGCAGCGACTCTCATTGAGTTATTAGAGCAGCAGGTTGTAGTGGTCTCTCTCGTGCGTGATCTTCTTGAGTCTGGCGTAACTGTAAGTATTGGTGCCGAGCACAGCGTCGACGAACTACGCGATTGTTCGCTCGTGCTTGCCCCTTATCGAATAGAGGGTGAGGTCGCAGGCACTGTCGGAGTTCTAGGCCCAACCCGCATGGATTATCAACATGCGCTCGCGGCCGTAGCGACGGTCTCGCAGCAACTCGGTTCGCTTCTTTCAAAGTGAGTATCTGATGGACCCTTATGCACTTCTCGGGGTGTCGCGCGACGCGACACAGGACGAGATCAAGCGCGCCTACCGCAAACGTGCGCGACAGCTACACCCCGATGCCAACCCTGGGGACAGCGCGGCCGAGGAGCAGTTCAAGCAAGTAACCCATGCGTACGAATTGGTCGGTGACCCGGAGCGTCGAAGACGTTTCGATCAGTTTGGCGATGGCGGCTCCAACTCTGGAGGCGGCGGGCAGGACCCATTTGGATTCGGCGATATTTTCGCTTCCTTCTTTGGTGGCGACTCCTTCGGAGGGCGCCGCGGCGGTCCCCAGCGAGCCCCAGATGCAGAGGCGATACTTGATTTAGATCTATCCGAGGCTGCTTTCGGCATTACGAGGCGGGTCGAGATCGAGTTGATGACCGCCTGTGCCGACTGTGACGGATCGGGCTGTGCGCCGGGGACGCATCCGTCTACCTGCACCGATTGTGGAGGAGCCGGAGAGGTGCGCCAGGTGCGGCGATCAATACTCGGGCAGATAGTTACTGCAGCCCCATGTCAGCGATGCTCGGGTCTCGGAAACATTGTGCCGAGCCCCTGTACACATTGCAGCGGAGTTGGGGTGGTGCGCGGCACGCGTACGTTAGAGGTTGAGGTTCCACCGGGAATTGATAGTGGTCAGCGACTGCGCCTTACAGGTCGCGGACCATCGGCGCCGCGCGGTGGACCTAACGGTGACCTATACGTGACGATTCGCGTGCGGTCGCACGCGACACTGCGGCGTGACGGCTACGACCTAATCCAAGTCTGCAGGATTCCGATGACTAGCGCGGCGCTCGGTACTCACCTGACAATTACGACTCTCGATGGAGATATTGAGATAGAGGTTCCACCAGGAACTCAGCACGGATCTGTTTTCAGAGAGCGCGGGCGAGGTATCCCTGTTCTGCAGGGGAGAGGGCGCGGGGACCTATTGGTACAGGTTGACGTAGCGATTCCACAGCGACTCAGCGACGAGGAGTCAGATGTGCTGCGTCGCTTCGCTGAGATGCGTGGGGAGGAAGTAACGAGCGTTGATGAGCACGGGTTCTTCTCAAGGCTTCGCTCGGCATTTCAGTAGCGTGCGCGCGTAAACGATGGTTTGGGCATGTTGAGTCTTTGGTGTTCATCTGTTGAAGCAGCCGCGCATGTCTTCGTCTCTAGCGACGCACTCGCCGGAGATGGAGCCGGAGATGGAGCCGGAGAGCTGATCGAGATTTCTGGAGATGATGGACGCCACCTATCGCGAGTTCGCCGCATCGGGGTTGGTGAGGTAATTACCGTCGCCGATGGTGCAGGGTTGTGGCGCGTTACCGAGGTTGAATCCGTAACAAATACTTCCGTCTTTCTCTCGCCAACAACTGAGATTTATTTAGAGCCAGTTGCCACGCCGCTCCTCACAGTTGCCTTCGCACCGGCTAAAGGCGACCAACCTGAGTCTGTCGTGGCGTCGCTTACTGAACTCGGTGTGGATGTGATCATCCCCGTCATCACTAAAAGAACAGTCCTGAGATGGACAGGGGATAGGGCAGAGAAGGCAGGGGAGCGCCTTAGGCGAGTAGCGCGCTCAGCGAGCGAGCAGTCTCGAAGGGCCCGACTCCCCGAGGTGATGGACCCTCAGCCTCTAACCCGCCTCGCAGGGTCAAGTGGGCTAGTAGTCGCGAGCCGAGACGGCGCCTCGGTTGAGTCCTTAAAAGAGCCTGGACCTAGTGGTTGGATACTCCTCATAGGCCCTGAGGGCGGCCTTGAGGCTGGGGAGACCGCCAGCCTTGGAGAGGTTGAGAGCCTCTGCGTAGGCCCACACATTTTGAGGTCTGCCACCGCTCCGATAGCAGCGGCCGGGATGCTCTGGGCTCGCAGGGCGTAGGACTCAAGAATATTTTGCATTTCAACAAAATTAGGTAGTATTCCCACCGTGAGTGGCGACGTGGGTCTAGTCTCCATGGGAATTAGATGCAATCGAAAAATTCATTGAGGGGTGGATACATTGATCGAGGCAGGGGTAGGGGCGCGACTGCGTGCTATCAGGCGTCAAAAGGGAATGTCCCTTCACGATGTTGAGGATCGATCTTCCCAGGAGTTCAAGGCCTCAGTCCTCGGTGCTTATGAGCGCGGCGAACGCGCCATCTCGGTACCTCGCCTGATGCGCCTTGCAGAGATCTACGATGTCCCTGCTGAGACTCTCCTTCCCCGAGATGCTGAGACGGTCATTGATCTCACTGAGACTGAGGCCATTAATCAGGGATTTACTATTGACCTAACTCAGTTGGGTGATAGTGAAGACCCTGAGGCAGCCGTACTCGCTAGATACGCAGCAACGATTCAGCTCCAGCGTCAAGATTTCAACGGACGTCTGCTTACTATTCGCCGTGACGACATGCGAGTCCTCGCAGCCGTACTGGGGCGACGTACTGAGGACCTGCCGACACGCTTAGAGCAGTTAGGTCTTCGCGCCTCAGCCTGACCCGCAATGCGCTAGCCGATCCGGCTACCCTCAGCACACCGTGACTCTCTCTAATACACACATCAAAGTGCTCGTTCCGGGTAATCATTTGATGCTCGATCTCCTCGGGGAGCGAGATGAACTCCTCAGGCTCATCGAGGGAGCATTCAGCGTCTCTATTCTTGTACGCGGAAATGAAATTAATGTCACAGGGGATGAATCTGAGGCGGCCAGAGTCGCACTTCTCTTCGAAGAGTTGGTGCTTCTACTTGAGAGAGGGCACCAATTTGATAGCGAGAGTCTCGGGCGTACCGTTCAAATGTTGAAGGCCGATCAGAGACCGACGGATGTGTTCTCCACCGAGGTTGTAAAGGGTCGGCGCACCGTACGCCCTAAGACTGCAGGGCAGATGCGTTATGTCGAGGCTGTTCGAGACAACACGATTACATTCGCAATTGGCCCTGCAGGTACAGGTAAGTCTTACCTAGCAGTTGCTCTAGGCGTGCAGGCTCTACTCGCTAAAGAAGTGACTCGAATCATCTTGACCCGCCCTGCTGTTGAGGCAGGGGAGAGGCTCGGTTTTCTTCCAGGGGACATGATGGCCAAGGTTGATCCTTACCTCCGGCCGCTCTATGACGCGCTGTACGACATGCTTGAGCCAGAGACTGTGAGTCGCTTCATTGAGAAGGGTGTGATTGAAGTAGCTCCGCTTGCGTACATGCGGGGGCGCACACTTAATGACTCCTACATCATTCTCGACGAAGCACAGAACACAACCCCTGAGCAGATGAAGATGTTCTTAACTCGCCTTGGGTTCGGCTCCAAGATCGTGATTACAGGTGATGTAACGCAGATTGACTTGCCCGGTGGATCGCAGCGATCAGGCCTCCAGAGTGTTCGCCCATTTCTTGATGGCATAGACGGACTCGCTTTTGTTGATCTAGAGAGTGCAGATGTTGTGCGTCACCGGATAGTTGCCGACATAGTTGATGCCTACGAACGGAACTCGAAATGATTGAGGTCTTCGCAGCAGATGAGCAGAGTGAAGTTGAGGTAGATGTACTGCGGTGGACGCGTCTTGCGCGCCTAGTTATCGCCGAGGAGCACGTACCAGGCGATGCTGAACTCTCCTTAATCTTCGTTGATATCCAGTCGATGACGGACCTCAACGTGCGCTTCCATGAGGGTACGGGACCCACTGATGTGCTGGCTTTCCCGATGGATGACGACATCGTCATTGGTGGGCGCCAACCCGATCAAGGAGGGCGAGGCCCAGGTGCACCGGCGGAGGCGAGTGAACCTCCAGCACTTATCGGCGATGTTGTTGTCTGCCCCCGAATTGCTCAGGCTCAGGCCCCCGAGCATGGATTTACGACCGACGAGGAGATTGCGCTCCTTGTCGTACATGGAGTGCTCCACCTTCTCGAGTACAACCACGAAGAGCCCGAGGAGGCTGCAGTTATGCAGCAGCGAGAGCGTGAACTCCTAGCGCGTTTTAGTGAGACAGAGCGCTTTAGCACCGATGAAGAGAAACTTTCATAGGTAGGATGCATCTCAAATGAATCATCTCGCTAACCCCAAAACGCCTCGGGCAGGCATCGCTCTAGGCCTCTCACCATTTTTCACGAATAACCTGGAGTCGAATTTTGGTGAGTCCAGTTGACCAATGTTGAGTGGTTGATGCTCGGAGGAATAGTTCTCCTGTTCCTTTTCTCAACGCTGTTGGCGCTATCCGAGACGGCCTTCACACGAACTAACAGAATTCGAGCCATCGCGCTAGAAGAAGAGGGCAAGCCTGGTGCGGCTCGCCTTGTGGTGATGCTCCAGCACCCGGAGCGCACATTAAATTCGTTGCTCTTTTTGCTTCTGCTATCCCAACTCACAAGCGCATCTTTGCTCGGTGTCGTCCTCGAGCGACAGGCGGGTAGTTGGGGTTTAGCGATTGGTATCACTCTGCAAATTCTTGTTTATTACGTACTTGGTGAGGTTGCACCTAAGACGTATGCGATCCAGCACCCAGAACGAGCGGCGCTGCGTGTATCGGGTTTCTTGTACGCCATTACAAATTTCTGGCCACTTCGAAAGATGTCAAGAGGGCTAATCGGCCTCGCCAATGTTCTGCTCCCTGGTAAGGGCTTAAAAGAGGGCCCCTTCGTCACGGAGCAAGACCTGCGCATGATGGCCGACGTAGCCGCCGATGATTCCGAGATTGAGCATGACGAGCGCGAGTTGATTCACTCCATTTTCGAGTTCGGCGACACTGTCGTCCGCGAAGTTATGACTCCTCGCCCAGACATGATCGGGATCGAGGTTGAGTCAACTCTTGAGGCAGCACTAAATACCGCAATAAATGAAGGACTCTCAAGACTCCCTGTATATGAGGGAACTACTGACGAGGTTGTCGGGATTATTTACCTGAAGGACCTGATTCGTCGGTCGAGGTCCTCGGAGAGTCCTGCAACGATTCGCGAGATGCTTCGACCCGCCAAATTCGTACCTGAACAACAGAAAGTCGCCAAGCTCCTTAAGGACATGCGGACTGAGCGCTTTCATATGGCGATGGTTGTGGATGAGCACGGCGGTACTGCTGGGCTAGTGACCCTTGAGGATCTTGTCGAGGAGATTGTTGGAGACATAACCGATGAGTACGATGCTGTTGAGCCGAGCCTCGAGAGATTAGAGGGGGGCGGGATACGCGCCCCTGGGAATACGCCTATCGATGAGGTTGGTGAGGCGCTCGGAATGGATCTCCCCGATGAAGAGTCGGACACTCTTGGCGGATTTGTTTTTAATGTTCTAGGGCGTGTCCCAGAGCAGGGCGAGGAATTCCCTTACCAGAACTTCAAGTTCCGGGTCGAGCGCATCGAGCGCAGACGAATCAAGAGCGTTGTCATCGTCCCCATTCTTCCCTCTGTTGCTGCTGATGAGACTAATTAGTGAGCGATTCGAGCCGCCAAGGTGAGGTAAGCGAACCTCTCGAGCCAATCTTTCGCAGTGGATTTGTCAGCCTTGTTGGGCGACCCAATGTTGGAAAATCAACACTCGTAAACAATGTGGTTGGGCGCAAGGTCTCCATTGTCTCGGATAAGCCGCAGACGACTCGTACAAAGATCCGTGGAGTGCATACGACCTCTACGAGTCAGATTGTTCTGCTCGATACCCCCGGTATTCATAGGCCTCGGACTCTCTTAGGGGAGCGGTGCAATGAGCGCTCCGTGCAGACACTTCGAGAGGTCGACGTTGTGTGCTTGCTTGTGGAGGCCGACTCGCCGATCGGACCTGGAGACAGATTTATTGCCAACCTCGTCAAGGAGTCGCGTACTCCAGCGATCCTCGTCGTCAACAAGGTTGATCTAGCCGATGCCGCTGCCGTCGCTAAGAGGCTCAGCGACTCATCGGGTCTCGCAGATTTTGTCGCATTTGTGCCTATCTCGGCGCTCACCGGAGACGGCGTAGACCTACTCGTAGCTGAGATCAATGCCAGGCTCCCTGAGGGCCCCGAGTACTACCCGGGGGGTGTCGTGACCGATCAGCCTGAGGCTGTCCTGGTCGCCGAGCTCGTGCGGGAGAAGTTGCTTGCAATTGCCCGTGAGGAGTTGCCGCACTCAATCATGGTTACAGCGGAGGCCTTCGAGGAGGACGAGCAAGCCTCCTACCGAAGGCCTGATTCATCGGTAGATGGCGAAGACGCCGAGGAGAATCTCGCCCCCGAGAAGGAAGAAGTCCTCAGGTTTAGGGTCACAATCCGCGTTGAGAGGGATTCTCAGAAGGGGATTGTGATCGGCCACAGAGGGTCGGTGCTGCGCGATGCGGGCACCGCCGCACGCCTTGAGGCCGAGCAACTCCTTGGGGCTCGGGTCTATATAGAGAACAAGGTCAAGGTTGACCCGAACTGGCAACGCAGAGGGCATGCACTCGACAGGCTCGGCCTGTAACCAGATGCCCGCGCTGCCTTAGCAGAAATCGCTCTGCATTGGTGCTATTCGCGCCACGATCTTTTAGGTTCTTTCTGCACCTAATTGGCTCTCCTACAAGTTGCCGAATTGGTGCTGCGCGCCACTAGAGTCGTGAAGGCGTAAGGGAAGTATGACCCGGGGATTAGAGCGTCACCGGCTACCAAACGCGTGAGGATGACGGAATGAGTCGAATGCTCGGTTTGAAGAACGTGCGCCGAGGCGCACTTATTCTTGCTACCCCATTATTGCTCGCGGCCTGCTCAAACGATAATGGCCAGAACCCAATGAACCCTGCCGGTGAAACGGCTAAAAAAATTGACAATCTGATTAACCCAATTTTTATTATCGCTATCGCTGTCGGAATTGCCGTCGTCGGAATGACACTCTTCATTGCGCTTCGTTTTCGCGATAACGAAGGCAAGCGCAATCCCAAACAGATCCATGGAAACTCTGTACTCGAGATCGGGTGGACAATCCTTCCCGCGATAATTCTCGCAGTAATTGCAGTACCGACAGTCGCAACTATCTTTGAACTCTCCAAGACGCCACCGAAGGCCGAGGCACTGCAGATCACTGTGGTTGGTAAGCAGTGGTGGTGGGAGTTTCAATACCCAAAGGGCCAAGAGAAATTTGGCATTGATACTCCAGTTGTTACATCAACAATGATGCACGCTCCGGTTGGGGCCAAGATCACAGTGAGGGAGCAGTCAGACAACGTTCTTCACTCCTTCTGGGTCCCTGAGCTCTCTGGTAAGCGAGATGTAGTCCCCGGGCGAACCAATGTGCTCTCGTTCTCGGCCTCAGATAAGCCTGGGGTCTACCGCGGAGCCTGTGCCGAGTACTGCGGGTTGTCGCACGCAAACATGAAGTTCTGGGTAGTCGTTGACTCCAAGGCTGATTTTGCGAAATGGATGGCTAACCAGCAGCAGGGCGCAGCGCAGGAGTATGCAGGCAAAGTTCAAGAGCTCACGGCCAAGAAATACCAGTGCGTAAACTGCCACGTATTCAATGCCACCTCAACGCCTAACTACGGCCCCAACTTGACTCACCTTGCTAGCCGACAGTACTTCGCCGGCGGTATGTACAAGACCAATCGAGCGAACCTGCTTCGCTGGGTCAAGAACGCTCCTTCAATGATCCCAATGCAGTCTCAGAAGTGTCGACTACCGGCACCTGCAACCTGCGTTGGTATGCCTTCTTTCGTAACCCCGATCAAGCAAAACGGAAAGGCGCTTCCTCTAATGACAGACGCAGAGGCGAGCACAATTGTCACATACCTGTTGGGTCAAAAATAGTGCGTAAACAAGCCCTGAAAATTTCCCTAAAAATAGCCCTAGAAATTATGGAGGTACGACCGTGACGGCCGTTCCCGAAGTCATTCCAGAAGTTTCCCCAGAAGTTATTCTCGAGACCCAATCGACTGAGGTAATGAAGGCGCGCGTTGACCCTCTCCGCAGGCCAGCCGCCACCTCCGGATTCTGGAGCTGGTTCACGACGATCGACCACAAGAAGATCGGAATCCTCTATGGATCTTCCGCACTTCTGTTCTTTGTAATTGCAGGTATTGAGGCGCTGCTTATTCGTCTGCAGCTCATGGCCCCGAACGGACAGGTTCTTACCGCAGGCCAATACAACGCAATGTTCACGATGCACGGAACCACGATGGTCTTCCTTGTCGGAATGCCGATGGCGGTTGCATTCGGTAACTACCTAATACCGCTCATGATCGGTGCGAGAGACGTCGCCTTTCCTCGTATGAACATGTTCGGTTATTGGGTGTATCTATTCGGAGGACTATTCGTCTACTCGAGCATCTTTACTGGCATCGCAAATATGCCAAACGGTGGATGGTTCGGATACACGCCGCTTACCTCGACTCCGCTGAGCGCTGGTTACCTGCCTGGCCATGGCCCTGACTTCTGGGTAATCGGGCTAATCATGCTCGGCATCGGCTCCACGACCTCGGCGCTCAACTTTGTAGTCACCATCCTCAACATGCGTGCACCTGGAATGACGCTTATGCGCATGCCGGTCTTCGTATGGATGATGTTGATCGTTGCTTTCCTAACAGTCTTTGCACTTCCCGTAGTCACAGCAGCGTTGATCATGGTCTTCTTTGACCGTAACTACATGACCAACTTCTTCGTCGCACAGAACGGTGGAGACCCGCTTCTCTATCAACACTTGTTCTGGATTTTCGGTCATCCTGAGGTCTATATCCTCATCCTTCCTGGGATGGGAATTGTCTCCGAGATCCTTCCAGTCATGTCCCGAAAGCCGCTTTTTGGCTACTCCGTCGTTGTCTTCTCTGGTATCGCCATTGGATTCATGGGGTGGGGTGTGTGGGCCCACCACATGTTCGCTACCGGTCTTGGACCCGTTGCGGTATCAGCGTTTTCGCTCTCGACGATGCTCATTGCGGTGCCTACCGGAGTGAAGATCTTCAACTGGCTGGGAACAGTCTGGGGAGGCTCCCTTCGAATCAACACGCCGATGCTCTTCTCGCTTGGCTTCATAGCGATGTTCACCCTCGGTGGACTCTCAGGAGTTACTCACTCAATCGTGCCAGCTGATACTCAGCAGACTGATACTTATTACGTCGTTGCTCACTTCCACTACGTGCTCTTCGGCGGACTCATCTTCGCCATTCTCGGTGGAATTGTCTTTTGGTTCCCAAAGATGTTCGGGCGCATGATGAATGAGAAGCTTGGGAAGGCATCCTTCTGGGTGATATTTGTTGGCTTTAATCTCACCTTCTTCCCGATGCACTTCTTGGGCCTGACCGGGATGCCCAGACGCACCTATAGGTACTCCGAGGGTCTTGGTTGGGAGACTCTGAACAAGTTAGTCACTGCGGGGTCATTCTTGATCGCGTTTGCAGTTCTGCTCTTCATCACCAACGTGTTGTGGTCTTGGAAGCGTGGGCCGCTCTCGGGCCCAGACCCATGGGATGCGCGTACCCTTGAGTGGAGCATTCCCTCGCCAGCACCTGCATACAACTTTGCGGTTGTTCCTCAGGTTGAGGCAAGAGACGACTTCTGGCACCGTAAGTACACGGAGGATGACGAAGGCCGCTTGGTTCGTCTTCCAGATGTTGAGGTTGATCCTGCATCGAGTGTTGATGTCTCAAAGATCCACATGCCGTCACCTTCATATTTCCCGCTATTACTTGCAGCGGGATTGCCGGTAATCGGTTATGCCGCAGTATTCAAGAGCCCGTGGTTAGCCGTTCCAGGAGTATTGCTTCTGCTATTTGGAATGTACGGCTGGGCCATCGAACCCGGAACAGAGGAGGGCTAAGTAATGGCACAGGTAGCGCTTCCTGTAACGCATGACACCGATGTGCACATGGACGAGCATGATCATCACGCCCCGAGCGCTGGGGTTAGTAATACGAAACTTGCGATGTGGGTATTTCTCTCCTCGGACTGCCTATTCTTCGGTGCGTTTATAACGACATACTTGCTTTATCGCAACCGAAACTTGTCAGGGCCTACGCCTAGGTCGCTCTACAACATTCCCTTCACATCCGTTACCTCTTTCATTCTTCTGATGTCGAGCCTCACAATGGTGCTCGCACTCGCTGCGATTCAACGCGGGGATCACAGGCTGTTTCGTGTGTGGGTAGTTGCAACTGCCGCATTTGGAATGCTCTTTATCGGTGGTCAGGTATTTGAGTTCACGGAGTTTTATCGCGAGGGGCTCACTCTAAGCACCAACGTCTCAGGGTCAATTTTCTTTGTTGCGACTGGTATACACGGACTCCATGTAACGATAGGAATCATCTGGCTGCTCTCACTCTGGGGGATGTCAGCGCAGGGCAAGTTAGGAAAAGAGAACTCCGAGGCAGTTGAGATTTCAGGTCTTTACTGGCACTTCGTTGATGTTGTTTGGATTGTTATATTCGCCGTCGTCTACCTGATCCCGACATAGGAGTAGATCATGAGTGATACAACAACAGCCCCAGAATTAACTGCAGAGATTGAGCCTGCAAAGCATCACATGCTTGAGGGAGCCAGCGATCTCGAGATGCTCCCCGGAGAGCTTCATCCGCACCCTTCTCCGTTCCAGTACGTGATGATCGCGGTAATTCTCTGCGTAATAACCGCAGCGGAGGTCGGGGCCTATTACCTAGACGAGGCTGTCTCTAAGGGCGCTATTACGGCGATTCTGATCTTCGGCGCTCTCGCTAAGTTCTTTATCGTTACCGGTTGGTATATGCACCTCAAGACCGATGCAAAGATATTTAGGCGCTTCTTCATTCTCGGCGTCACAGGGGCTTTCATGCTCTTTACGATTCTGCTCTTAACCCTCTCGGGCCTGGCTGACGTTTGACCCCCATGGCGGAGGCGATCCCGGCTTGGGAACCCCACCCGGAGGTTTGGTTACTCATTGCGGCTCTTGTCGCGACCTACGCGATACTCGTGGTGCGTAGTGGACCATCGCGTGTTCCCTCGGGAGAGGTAGTTGTCTCTAGGCTCCAAATAGCATCTTTTTCTTTAGGTGCGTTCACGCTTCTCTTCGCATCTACTTGGCCGATCCATGATGTCGCAGAGGGCTATATGTATAGCGCTCACATGGTTCAGCACCTCCTCTACACGCTCATCGCTGCTCCTCTGATTTTGATGGGTACACCAGCATGGATGATGCGGATTTTGCTCCCGGGGCGTCTACTAAAGACAATGGCGTGGTGGTCGCGGTTCTTGCCGGCTTTGATTCTCTTCAACACAATGATCGTGCTCACACATTGGCCTGCCGTCGTTGACCTTGCCCTACAGTCGGCGATCCTCCACTTCTTGGTTCATGCAGCGCTCTTGATCTCTGCGTTTGTTATCTGGATGCCGATATTGAGCCCACTCCCGGAGATTCCACGCCTCGTTGCTCCGATGAAGGTTGCCTATCTCTTTCTGCAGTCAATTGTGCCAACAGTCCCCGCAACATTTCTTACTTTTGGCTCGCACCCGCTGTATCGTCGCTATGAAACACTCCCGAAATTGTGGGGGGCCACTGCGCTTGATGATCAATTAATAGCGGGGCTCATCATGAAGATCGGGGCAGGGCTTCTAATCTGGGGAGTAATTGCCGTAATCTTTTTCCGATGGGCAGCATCGGAGGAGTCGCGCAACCGCCCCGATAAGGCATTGCGTGAAATGGATCGTGAGTTAATCGAGATGGGACTGAGGAAGTAGATGACCGAGCAAGCGACAAACACAACTGAGTCCCCGGGAAGCGTTGCGGTCGCCGAACGCTCAGAGGCCCCTTCGGTAAGCAGCGCTCGCGAGAAGCAGAGATTAAAAGCAGAGCGGCGTGACCGCCTCTGGCTGCCGTTGCTGCTTCCAGTCGGCTCGATTCTTCTTGTTGCATTTGTGGTCCTGAATATCTCTCGACTCCTGCTCTCTACTGGCGGAGACGGGTCCGTATTGGTAGGAACACTGCTAACCATCGCTATCTTGGTTGTTGCCGTGACAATCGCCGCATCCCCTCGAATCCGTACTACGCCTCTATGGGCGATGTCGGCTGGCATATTGATAGTTGTCCTCGCGATCGGAACACTTGCCCTCGGGCCCGCCGGTGAGAAGAAGGAAGAGGCCGCTGGATTTGTCGAGCCAACAGGCCCTGCAACCTCAACTATCTCCGTCACCGCTCTCTCCTCGCTGAAGTTTGACCAGAGCGAGTACACATCAAGCGCGGGGATTCTCGATATTAAATACCTAGATGGCGGAGGACAGCACACCTTCCTCTTCACCGATGCGAAGCTCGCAGGTTTTGAGTTAAAGGTTGGCCCCCCTGAAGCAAGTTCCGGCAAGGTCGAGTTAGCGGAGGGTACGTATACGTTCTTCTGCTCAATTCCAGGGCATAGAGCCGCTGGTATGCAGGCAGACATTGTTGTAACAGCAGCGGCACCTGGGGCTGCTACTGGTTCTACTGGTTCTACTGGTTCTACTGGCTCAACCGAGATGACGGAGACCACAGGATGAAACTGAGATTATTTCTTGCCCCTATTGTGGCTCTAGGGATTGGCCTAGGCGCATGCGGTGGTTCATCTGCCGGCGAGGGTGGTTATGTGCAGCCGACAGGGCCGTCTACTGCCTCTATTGAGATTGAGTCAGGGAACCTATTTTACAGCCCAAATAAGGTTGAGGCACCCATAGGAATCTCAAAGATTTGGCTCAAGAACACTGAGTCCGGTGCACATAATCTTGTGATATCAGGGGTTCCAGGCTTTATTCTTGAGGTCAACGGAGAAGGCGATCAAAATGCTAAAAAGGTTGAACTAAAAGCCGGCTCATATGATTTTTACTGCACGCTACCGGGGCATCGAGCGGGCGGCATGGCGGGCAAACTTATTGTTAAGTAAGTCTGCTTCGCGGAGAATGGATTATCTATTTTCCTAACGCCGCAGAATACTTATTTGAGGGTTTAGTTTTCTCGACCTCACTAAAGGTATAGACGTCACTAAAGGTATAGACGTATTTAAAGGGATAGACGTGATGCAGGATATCGACCCAAAGCGTATTCCCCCGCACGTTGCACTCGTAATGGATGGCAACGGACGCTGGGCTCAGAGGCGTGGCCTCAAGCGCACTGAGGGCCACGCTGCTGGCGAGGAGGCACTCTTCGACGCTGTAGAGGGCGCACTCGAGTTGGGGATTAAGTGGATGACCGTCTACGCCTTCTCAACTGAGAACTGGCGTAGGCCGCTCGATGAGGTGCGATTCTTGATGCGCTTCAACGAGTCATTACTTCTTCGAAGACGCGACGATCTCCATGAACGTGGAGTGAGGGTACGTTTTATTGGCCGACGTAATGGTCGCGTTCCGAAGCGGGTTGTTCAGCGGATTGAGGAGACCGAGCAACAAACGGCTCGTAATCGCCGGATGACCCTCACGTTTGCCTTTAACTACGGTGGGCGTGCTGAGATTGCAGATGCCGTGCGCGAGATTGCTCGGGGAGTCGCCGCTGGCGAGATTGACCCAAATCGCGTCGACGAGAAGATGATTGCTCGTCACCTGTATGCGCCAGATATGCCGGATCCCGACCTTGTAATCCGCACGTCAGGGGAGTACCGAGTCTCTAACTATCTCCTGTGGGAATCCGCCTACTCCGAGTTTGTATTCACCGACGTGCTCTGGCCAGATTTCCGCGGCAAGGATCTCGTCGCTGCAGTCGCAGAGTTCCAGCGGCGTGAGCGACGTTTCGGCGGGATAGAAGAGACCTAAGAACTTCGAAGGTGCTAATGGCGAGGGTGCGTAGAGCCACTGCCTCCAGCTGCGTTCGCTTAGGCTGAGAACATGCCTGGGCTATATCGCGACGAAGGAATTGTCCTTCGCACCATCAAACTCGGTGAGGCTGATCGCATCATTACCTTCTTTACGGCAGAGACCGGCAAGGTCCGTGCTGTTGCTAAAGGGGTCCGCAAGAGCGGGAGTCGTTTCGGTGCACGCCTCGACCCCGGCAGTCACGTGGCACTTCAGTGCTATCGCGGTAGGGACCTAGATGTTGTGACACAGGTTGAGACCATCGATGCTTTCCGTTCTGTGCGTGAGGATTACGACAGCCTTGTCCACGCTGCTGCGATGTTTGAGGTAGTGGATCAGTTCTCCCCAGATCGCGAGCCAAACCCCTCGCTGTTTCGCATGCTCCTCGGTGCTCTAAAGACTCTGAACGCAACTCCCTCTCCGGTTATAGCTCCAGCATTCTTCTGGAAGGTGCTCGCCCTTGAGGGCCTAGCGCCGCTCCTCGATGCCTGCGTGCGCTGCGGGGAATCCGATGGCCCATTCCCGGCACTTGATTTAACGGAGGGCGGGGTCCTCTGTGTGGAGTGTGGAGCGCTCGGCGGCCGACGCATCTCGCCGGAGGGTCTTGCCCTTCTTGTCATGCTCCTTGGGGGCGGACTCCACATTGTGATGGCCGAACCACCCGCCTCAGAGGTGATCAATGAGATCGAGATTCTTGGGGTGCATGCCGTTGAGCATCACATAGAGCGCCGTATGCGTAGCGCTGCACTTCTCTAAGTGGAGAGGTGCCTCTCCCTTTAAAAAAGAATCTGATGAATCTGACCCTAAGAAATGCTCCATTGATGCCGGAGGGTCGGTAGCCTGTCGCACTCATGGCAAAGACTGATTTGATGGACCGCATCGTTAATCTCGCTAAGCGTCGAGGACTGGTATTCCCGTCCTCTGACATCTACGGCGGGTTCCGCTCTACATGGGACTACGGACCCCTTGGCGTGCTCTTAAAGCGCAACGTCAAAGAGGCGTGGTGGAGATCCATGGTTCAGATGCGAGAGGACATTGTCGGGCTCGACGCAGCAATCCTCATGGCGCCTCGCGTCTGGGAGGCCAGCGGACACATAGATACGTTTACCGACCCTCTCGTTGATTGCAAGCAATGCCAAGAGCGTTTCCGTGCAGACCAACTCCCAGAATCGGGGGCCTGCCCAAAATGCGGAACCAAGGGTTCGTTTACTGAGGCACGACAGTTTAATTTGATGTTCAAGAC
>CALQAT020000028.1:0-15730 GCA_943328625.2 Bordetella parapertussis
GCGATAATTATGTCGCCGAACGAAATTGACGTGCGAAGTGGCGGGATCACAATCTGGTCAGAGAGGATCGTCGCTATGTCGTCGCTGCGTTCAGGGCGATGCTTAACGGTCTCCACTGCAGCATGCCCGACAGGTGCTTGGTACGGCATCCCAAGATTGAGCGAGATTACTAACGCGTTTAGCGCTATCCCCACTGCAATGACGAGCATTCCATCGATTCGCAGGTTGGCGGCACAGAATCCAAGCAGCATCACGTAAGAGAGGATCAGGAGCCCAGCACCTAAGTAGTCGCCGCGCCCAGACGGAAGAGTTATCCACTCGAGGCCAGCTTGAATTGCGACACCTAAAAATAGGAGAACGAGCCGCTGAAAGGGGAGTTCTGTGATGCGTGAGAGTTGTCCGCGTGTAGCAAAGGAGATGCCAAGAGCAAGGAGAAGCGTGATAGCGGTAAAGAGCACCCCCATACGTTACGGCCCATACGCGGCATCTAGGTGTCTTAAGCCTCTACGATGCCAAGGTGCTTGAAAAACCTCCTCTCGGTGACTCTGAGGTCTCCTACTCGGTAGGCAATGGCGTTGCTCGTATAACAATTGACCGCCCATGGCGGCGCAATGCAATGTCTTTTGCAGTGATGCAGGGGCTCAGAGATGCTCTCGCTCTCGCGAAGGGCGACGAAGCCGTGAGGGTCGTGGTGCTTACAGGCGCGGGGGATAGAGCATTCTGTGCAGGCGCAGACCTCGACGCGATCGCAGGCACCGGCGAGGAAGCACACGAGAAGCGAGGGGTTTTGGTTGGGCTATTCCAAGACCTATGGGCTCTGGGTAAGCCCACAATCGCGCGAGTGCGCGGATACGCACTAGCAGGCGGAATGGGGCTCGCGCTCTGCTGCGACTTTGTAATCGCTGCCGATGATGCGCAGTTTGGTACGCCGGAGGTAAATGTTGGGCTCTGGCCGTACATCGTTACTGTTCCGATGCTGCGCTCGATGCCTCCTCGCAAGGTCCTAGAGCTTCAGATGACCGGGAGGCGTGTCGGGGCAGTAGAGGCGCTTGCTATTGGGTTCGTTAACGAAGTCGTTACTGTCGCCAACCTCGATGAGCGGGTAGATGAACTAGCCGCTGAACTAGCCGCTAAGTCGCCACTCGTTCTGCGATTGGGGCGCGATGCGTTTTATCAAGCGCTAGAGATGGAGAGCGACCCGGCTCTTGAGTATCTGCATAACAAACTCAACGAGCACACGCAGATTGCAGATGCAGCAGAGGGCATCGCAGCATTCGCCGAGAAGCGCCCCCCACAGTGGAGAGGGATCTGACGCCGGACGCTGACGCCGGTTTCTGTAAAACGCGGCGCTAGGGTGCGGGTCCATGGCTGAGATTCGTGCTGAGATCACCGCAAGCGTCTGGAAGGTCGTCGTAGATGAGGGCCAAGCGGTTGCGGAGGGGGATGAGATCGCAATTCTTGAGTCCATGAAGATGGAGATCCCAGTCATTACGGAGGTACCGGGAATCGTGCGAGAGATACATGTAGAGGCCGGACAGACGGTACGCGAAGGCGACCTCATAGCGATCATCTCAGAGACATGATGCGCTTCGAGATCATCGACAGGGTTGCGGTCCTAACCCTTGATCGCCAAGAGCGCCGCAATGCGTTGAATGCTGAGATCTGTGACGAGATACGCGCGCACTTCACGAGTGTTGCTGGCGTAGGCGGAGAGCGCGTCAATGGTGTCGGCGCAATTGTCATCGCTGCTGAGGGGAGTGCATTCTGCGCCGGAGCAGATCTAGTGCTTCGGGCCGCTGATGTCTCTGACGGTGGAGGTATTCAGCCTGGCGGAAATGACTCCTTCCGTCCGGCGTTCGAGCGACTTCTCTACTGCATCGTTGAGCATCCACTCCCAGTATTCGCAGCGATAAACGGCCCCTGCATGGGTGCAGGTATGCAGCTTGCGGTTGGGTGCGACTTCAGGGTTGCCTCGCCAAAAGCAATCTTCTCGATCCCTGCATCGAAACTTGGGATTGTGCTCTCAGCCGCCAACATTTCACGCCTGAGCCGCCTCGTTGGTCCCTCTATGTCACGAGACCTTTTGCTTGCTTCGCGATCACTCAACGTCGATGAGGCGGAGCGTGCTGGTTTAGTAAATCGTCGTGCTGATGATGTTCGCGATTTTACAATCGCATGGGCAGATGAGGTTGCACGCCTTGCTCCCATAACGGTTCACGGGCACAAGCGAGCGCTGCATCTAATTGAGACTGGGCTCTCTCAGGATGGCATTGCAGAGCTAAAGGCCTTGGAGGAGACTGCCTTCATGAGTAGCGATCTGCAAGAGGGGCTCGAGGCGTTTGCACAGAAACGACCGCCTGAGTTTACAGGTAAATAGCCTAAATAAAGCCTTTTTTGCGTTGCGGTCAGTAATTTCCAGGTAGCGCTCGGTCTAGATAACCGAACCAAACAAAGCAGACAATCGCGAACGGAATAAACCCTCCAAAGCGAACCTGCCATACGCGGCGCTTTCTAAATGCCCCCCACCACCCGAGGCCAACTGCAAGAGTCGCCAATCCCCAGATCACCGCGCCGCGATAATCAACCTTCCCATGTGCAGTATCAAGACTTGAAGTCACCGGTGCTGGTTGCGTAATAGAAGGATCCCTTACCGGCGCACTCGACGCGGGGACCAGGCTGGCATGCACAACCAATCGACGTGATGCCGAGAAACGCGGGTGGCATGTCGTAAGGGTAAGAGTCGCCGTTGGGGTCGCGTTAAGAACACTCAACTCTGTTGGCCTAACAATGATTGTCTCGGTAACGCTGTAGCGAAAATCGCCATCTGCGGTTCGAACCTCAATGAGATTTCCCGGTCTTAGTTCATCGAGTCGACCAAATGGTGCTCCGTAGGTTGTGCGATGACCTGCAATTGCTGCGTTGCCTAACTCGCCAGGGAGCGGAGTATTGGGATAATGCCCAGGGCCCTTGCGAAGGTCCGCACGCCTCACGCCCTGTACAACCGCGTGCTCTACTCCAATACTTGGAATGCTGATGATGGCAATCGCGTCACCACTCGGGATCGGGAGTGGCTTTGATTCTGGAGCCGATGGGTCGCCGTTCGTGGTGGTTGTTGTCTTGAGGCCCTTAGCAAAGTCCTGTTTCAGAGAGTCTTGGGCTTTGGCTTCGTAGACTCCGGTGCCCCAGAGTTGATAGGCGGCGAAAGACAGGGTTAGTAGCCCAATGGTCACCAAGGCCCGGCCTATCCCTCCAATAACTCTCATCACATACTTGAGCCTAGGGGGAGACTTGGTTTAGCCGGTGGGTTCGCTTGTGACCACTAAGCATCCGTAGCCTTGAGGCCGGTGCCGAATGTTCTCAAACTCCGTGAAGCCGTCTGCCTGCTTGGGCGGTTCCCTGCACTCGCCGGACTCGATCTAGATCTCGATGCCGGCGGGATAACTCTGCTGTCCGGCCCCAACGGAGCGGGCAAGACCACTCTCCTTCGCCTGCTTGCAGGGCTGGTGCCGCTGCACTCTGGAACCGGCAGCGTATTGGGCTTCGATCTAAATACTGATCGGGTTAGTCACCGTCGGCGTCTTGCACTCGTTGGGCATGACACATTCTGTTACGACGACCTAACGGTGCGCGAGAACCTCATCTTCTCAGCTAAAGCATCTGGGCGTAAAGCAGCGATTGGGGAGAGCGCAATGGAGCGCTTAGGGCTATCGCATGTAGCGGGGGTGCTGCACTCAAGGTTGTCGGCAGGGCAGCGCAGAAGACTCGCTCTCGCCGCTGCGTTTGGGCGCGACCCAGAGTTACTTCTCTTGGATGAGCCTCATGCTGGCTTGGATGCCGAGGGCCGCGAGATACTTGATGAGATTCTGCGTGAGACATATGCCACTGGGCGAACAGTCATCATCGCTAGTCACGAGTTAGAGCGCACACGCGCACTATCTAATAAGGAGTTCTCAATTCGTGGCGGGCGCGCATACTTGGTCGAGCAAGCATGAACGCGTTCTCCGAGATAAAACTCATCGCTGGTAAGGATCTACGTATAGAGATGCGCTCTCGAATCTTGCTCTCGCAGGTGCTCCCGTTCGGGGCAATTGTGGTGCTGCTATTTGCCTTCGCCCTTGACCCCGATCGCGGAGTCCTTGCTCGGGTTGCTCCTGGATTGTTCTGGATAACGGTTCTCTTGGCTGCGCTATTGGCAATTGGGCGTGCCTTCTCGATTGAGCAGCAGCACGGAGCCCGCGATGGGCTCCGGCTCGCCGGGCTAGACGGGTCATCGGTATTTATCGGTAAGGCGATAGCGATTGCAGTTCAACTCGCAATTCTGGAGGCCGTACTCGGGTTGACCGTCGTGGTTCTGTACGGGGTTGAGGTACATGGCGTGGTTGTATTGCTAGCAACGGCCTCAGCCGCCACTATTGGGCTCGCTGCTGCCGGTACGTTGTACGGAGTACTCGCTGCTGGATTGCGAGCACGTGAGACCCTGCTTCCGTTGCTACTGCTCCCCGTATTGGCGCCGGTAATGCTCGGCGCAACCCGCGCCTTTGAGGATGGCCTCGAGGGAGTCCCGGGTGACGCTTGGCCCTGGGTCGCATTGCTCACAGTCTTTGCACTTTTATATACAGGAGTTGGAATGCTTGCCTTTGGCCCATTGTGGGAGGACACATGAGCTCGACCATGAAAACAAATGATGATCGCTCGGCTCTACTCCCGCGTGCCGTTGGGCGTGTTGTCGATGCCCTCACACTTATTTCGATTGGGGCGTTGACCTTCTTTGGTCTATGGGCGTCGCCGGCCGATGTTGTCCAGGGAGATGCGCAGCGCATTATGTACCTACATGTTCCGGCTGCATGGGCCGCATATGTTGCATTCGGCATCACGACACTCGCGTCGCTGCTCTGGTTATGGCCGCGCACTCGTTCTGCAGTCTGGGATCGCGTCGCTGGGGCCTCTGCCGAGATAGGGCTTATTTTTACTGGTCTTACGCTTCTTCTTGGCTCGCTCTGGGGTCGCCCAGTCTGGGGAGTTTGGTGGGCATGGGACGCTCGCCTTGTCTCCACTGCGGTTCTCTTCTTTCTCTACCTTGGTTACCTCGCAATTAGAGCAGTGCCGGCCGAGCCAATCGTGCGCGCTCGCCGCAGTGCAATAACTGCTGTGATTGTTTTTATTGATGTACCTATCGTGCATTTCTCTGTTAACTGGTGGCGAACACTCCACCAAAAGGCGACGGTCTTTAATCCAGAGTTGAATCCTGAGATCCATGGCGTTATGGCTCTAACACTCTGGATCGGGGTAGTTGCATTCACTTTTCTCTACATCTCGCTTATGAACCGTAGATATCAACTCGCCTATCTTGAGGAAGGGCTTGAGGAGACTGCACTAGATGCTGCCATTCTTCAGAGATCTGGGGGTGTTAAATGACCGATGCAGGATTTGTGATTGCATCTTGGGTGATCACCGGGTTAGTACTTGGCGGGTATGCGCTGCGCATCGCACTGCGCACGGCGGTTGCTCGCGGAGAGAAAACATTATTTAAGCCTGCTGCTCCAAAGCCAGAGAACGGTGTAGATCAGTGAAGGGGCGGCGCGCTTGGGTAGCAATCGGAATCTGCACGGTGGCGGTTGTCGCCATTATCGGGCTTGCAGTGCAACTATCTGGGAACGTCGTCTATTACCGGACCGTCACAGAGGCTGTGAAGATACGTAGTTCTGAGGCCCGTTTTAGGCTTGCGGGAGCTGTTGTCCCGGGGACAATTTCTGAGACGGGTAGCGGTGTGCGCTTTGAGGTTACAGACGGTAAGAAGACCGTCACTATTAACCATCGCGGAGACCCGCCCCAACTCTTCAAGCCAGGTGCACCGGTTCTCTGCGAGGGCGCATGGGGTGCCGCAACAGCGGGTGGGGTTCCAGTCTTTAACTCTGACCGCATCATGGTTAAGCATGGCGAGGAGTACACCCCGCCGAAGGTAAAGGTCACTACGACAACATCGCTTCCGCGGGGCTGATCTAGGTGGGTAACGCGTGAAGGCGACACTAGGAGTTCTTGCACTTGCATTTGGAGGAGGTGCATGCGTTGTTGGCATAACTAGCCTTCTGCTTGGGCTGCAGCGAGAAAACGATGCACTGCTCGCTGTAGGGCGCAAATGTGTTGCGGTTCTTTTGGTATCCGCATTGGCAGCCGTGGGAATTATGGAGTGGGCGCTGGTTAGCCACGACTTTACGATTCGCTATGTCGCAGAGAACAACGCTCGGTCAACCCCTCTGCTATTTACTATTACCGGTCTCTGGTCGGCTCTGGCTGGATCGATACTCCTATGGGTTCTAATACTCTCGGGTTACATAGGGGTGACGGTTCGCCACTTCCGCAAGCGTGCATCAGAGCCGCTTGTTATTTGGGCGACGATTGTGATGCTCGGGGTTGCGCTCTTCTTTTTCTTGCTAGTGCTCGGCCCTGCGAACCCATTCCGCCTTGTTGCCGGTGGAGCGCCCCTCGATGGGCGTGGCCCAAACCCACTCCTTCAGAATCACCCGCTCATGGCGTTTCACCCACCGATGCTCTATCTCGGGTACGTGGGCTTCACAGTGCCGTTTGCGTTTGCTATGTCCTCACTAATTACTGGGAGCGTCGGTGAGGGGTGGCTCGCAGATACGCGCCGAACGACTCTGATCGCGTGGGGCTTTCTATCTCTCGGGATCATCCTCGGAGCCTGGTGGTCTTACGAGGTACTCGGGTGGGGCGGTTACTGGGCTTGGGACCCGGTTGAGAATGCTTCGTTGCTTCCATGGCTCACAGCAACGGCCTTTATCCACTCAGTCATGGTCCAGGAGCGCCGCGCAATGCTGCGCGTCTGGAACCTCTCGTTAGTAATAGCAACCTTCTGTCTCACCATTCTTGGAACATTCCTCACACGCTCCGGTGTCGTTAACTCCGTACACGCTTTCTCAGAGTCATCTATTGGGCTTTGGCTTCTTGTGTTTCTAGGAGTCTGTGCCGGAGGGGGTCTCGCCCTCATCGCTTGGCGCGGTGATCGCCTTCGGGCTCCGGGGCGTATCGACTCGATGCTCTCTAGAGAGGCTGCATTTCTAGGTAATAACCTCCTCTTCGTTGCCTTTGCTTTCGTTGTACTTCTTGGGACGGTATTCCCTCTAATAGTTGAGGCGATTCAAGGAAAGCAGCTATCGGTCGGCGAGCCATACTTCAACCGAATGACAATTCCACTCGGTCTCGCACTTCTTTTTCTGATGGCGGTCGCACCTGCGTTGCCATGGCGCGCAGCAAGTGGGGATGTCCTCAAGCGCAGACTTCTACTCCCGGCCTGGGTCGGAACCGCAGTGATGGTCCTCACGTTGATCTTCCTCGATCGTTCGCTCCCAACAGCGCTTGCATTTGGGCTAGGGACATTTGCCATCGCAGGGATTATGCGTGAAACCTTTATGGCAGTTAAGTCGCGTCGTGGCGCTGACAAGATTGGGTGGATGCGAGCGACTCGGCGCACCCTCGCCGGAAATCCTCGCCGTTATGGCGGACTCACCGTGCATGTCGGGGTAGTACTTATCGCTGTAGCGATCGCGGGGTCACACACCTTTGGAATAAAGCAAGAGATCCGCCTCGCTAAGGGCCAGTCTGCAGAGGTAGCGGGCTACACGTTTACATATGTAGGTAGCAGTAAATCGGTCACGGGGCAGAAGACAACACTCTCAACAGATATTCGAATTGAGCAGGGGGGTAAATCTCTAGGTACATACGCTCCCTCGGTCTCAACCTTCCCAAACTCAAACCAAGCAATCGGTACACCATCTGTTCGCACTGGTGTCCTGCGAGATATCTATCTAACTCTTGTTTCATCGCCGAACAAAACAGGGCGTGTCACCATAGGGGTAGGTATCAACCCAATGGTTGTCTGGATCTGGTTTGGTGGAGCGCTGCTTGCGATTGGAACAATTGGGGCACTGCTTCCATCAGTTAGGCGCAGACCAGGTTTGAGGGTCACAGGCGAGGCTGAGGTTGAGGCCCAATCCGTCTCAGTGTCATGAAGAGTCGAGTTCGAGTAGTCGCAATCATCGTTGCAGTTGTAGTCGGTGCTTTGGCGGTAGTTCTCGCTATTAATGTCGGCAGAGACCCGCGTGCTGATGCCAACCGATCGCGCTTATTAGGGCGAGACGTCCCTGCGTTTGATCTACCGCTGCTCAACGGGGATCGAGCCTCCTCGGAGGGGCTTGCCGGCAAGACAATCGTTGTCAATTTCTGGAACTCTTGGTGCATCCCGTGTCGCCAAGAGCATCAGGCTCTTGTCGATTGGTGGAGTGCGAACAAAGACGACTCGGGGGTGACAATGCTTGGGATAGTGCGTGAAGATACGAAGAGCGCTACGCAGACCTATGTCGAGGCTGAGGGAGTTACATGGCCTATCGCTATGGACCCAGGAAGTAAGGCTGCACTTGCATTCGGCACAAGGGGACAGCCGGAGACGTATGTAATCTCGCCGAGTGGAGTAGTAGTTGCTTCCCAGTATGGGCCTGTAACAGTTGGCAATATCAACGAGATGGTCGGCGCTGCTCGCCGGGTTGGCTGATTTTTATGGAGTCGAGATCAAGTGCACCTACTGACCGCACCCAGAGCAAATCACGAGTACGAGTATCGTGGATAGTTCTCGCTGCAGTGGTCATTGGCGCTTTTGCATTCTCCCTCTGGCCGCGTTCCGGCCCTGAATCCATCGCTTCGCATACTGCGCGCCTCTCGCGCGAGTTTCGATGCGTCGACTGCGAAGGGCTATCCGTCGCCGAGAGTGCCACTGCATCGGCTCGTGCAGCTAGAGCAGACATCCGCTCTCGAATAACAGATGGCGAGTCGGATGCAGAGATTAGGGCTGTATTTATAGACCGTTATGGCGAGTCAGTATTATTGAAGCCTCGTGGAGACGGCATTGGAATCATTGTCTGGGCGCTCCCGATACTCCTAGTCATTCTTGGAGGCGCTGCTCTCGGATTCGCTTTCGCTAGATGGCGCCGCCAACCTCGCTTAGATGCGAGTGCCGAAGACGAATCTCTTGTAGCCAAAGAACGCGACGGCAGCAATGGATAACGAGCAGTTTGCCTTAGCCAACGAACGGGATTTTCTCCTACGTTCTCTTAGGGACCTCGATGATGAGCGCGATGCAGGAAACATTGATGAGGAGCAGTATGCGACCCTCCATGGTGATTACACGGCGCGATGTGCAGCCGTTCTGCGTAGCATCTCTGAATCCGAGTCTGGATCGCGGAGGATCACTCGCAGCCAAGGCGACTCAACTCAAGATGCATCATCACGTCGCCTCCGCCTAGTCGTATGGATAGGGGTGGTGGCATTCGCAGTCGTCACTGCTGTATCTCTCTCATTTACAATGGGGGCGCGCCTCCCTGGGCAGTTCGTTACCGGCCCAGCGCCTAAGGGCGTAGCGGGCGGGGCATCCCTAGCGGCTCTTGAGGCTGCCGTGAAGGAGAACCCTGAAGACATAGAGGCGCATCGCTCTCTTGCGCGTGCTTTCTTATCCGAGCAGCGATATGCAGACGGATTAAAAGAGTTCGATGAGGTGGTTCGAATCTCCCCAGACGACACCGAGGCCCACGCATATGCGGGATGGATTCTTCGCCTAGCCGGCCTACCTGATGATGGATTGGTCCGAATTGAACGGGCCTTGGAGATCGACTCCTCCTACGCAGATGCCCGTTTCTTCAAGGGCATCATCTACCTACGCGACAAATCCAACCCCTCTGCCGCAATCCCGGAGTTTCAGCTCTATCTAGCGGCTGTCCCTGATGGTGGGCAGTCCGCGGCGGTGCGCCAACTCCTTGCCCAAGCAGTCGCTGCTACGAGCGGTGGCGTATCCTCAACCACAAGGCCGTAAACCGGCCGGAACTACCTGACCACAACTAACAGGACCACTAAACCTCCCCCCAACTAAACCCCTAGTAACCCAACAGGAGATACACATGCCAGAGCGCCCAGCACACACCATCGACGAGTCCAAGATCTACCGAACCACAATCGTCACCAACAAGGGAACCATCGTGATGGATCTCGACCCAGCCTTGGCCCCCAAGACAGTCAACAACTTTGTCGGGCTTGCTCGCCTCGGTTACTACGACGGCCTTACATGGCACCGCGTTGTTCCCGGCTTCGTTATTCAAGGTGGCTGCCCAGATGGCCGCGGCACTGGTGGCCCTGGCTACAAGTTTGAGGATGAGCCAGTTATTGCTGAGTACACACTCGGTGCAGTCGCAATGGCGAACTCTGGTCCTAACACAAATGGCTCACAGTTCTTCATCACGATTGCTGATCAGACGAAGGGCCTAGCCAAGTCTTACAACCTCTTTGGTTATGTAATTGACGGGATGCCTGTTGCCTTATCAATTACTCAGGGCGACACAATGGAGACCGTCGTAATCGAAGAACTAGATCGCTAGAAGAGGAACCCGATGACTGCAGCACCTGCTGGCCCCACAACACCAATCGAACTCGTAGAGGAGGTATACGGCCGCTTTGTTAGCCGTCTGCCTATTGCGCGCGAACGCTTGGGTAGGCCGCTCACATTCGGCGAGAAAGTCCTACTTGCCCATGCGGATGATGTAACAACGTTGGGTCTCAAGCGCTGCGTCGATTACGGAGACTTCCGACCGGACCGCGTCGCCATGCAGGATGCAACTGCGCAGATGGCGTTGCTGCAATTCATGCTCGCAGAGTTGCCGCTTACTGCAGTCCCGAGCACTGTTCACTGTGACCACCTGATCCAGGCTCGTGTCGGAGCAAATGCAGACCTTGCGTTCGCTAACGACCAGAACGCAGAGGTCTATACCTTCCTGCGCACAGTCTGTGAGAAGTACGGGATCGGTTTCTGGAAGCCAGGGTCGGGGATCATTCACCAAGTCGTCCTAGAGAACTACGCGTTCCCAGGCGGGATGATGGTCGGTACTGATAGCCACACCCCGAACGCCGGTGGTTTAGGGATGGTTGCTATCGGTGTTGGCGGGGCTGACGCTGTCGATGTAATGGCTGGATGGCCCTTCAATACGCGCCTACCCCAACACATTGGAGTGCGTCTTACCGGATCAATCTCAGGATGGGCATCGGCCAAGGACGTCATCCTTAAGGTCGCTGGAATCCTTACTGTTAAGGGCGGAACCGGCGCAATCGTCGAGTACTTCGGTCCAGGTGCGAGCAGTATCTCTGCAACAGGTAAGGCAACGATCTGCAACATGGGTGCTGAGATTGGCGCAACGTGCTCGCTATTTGAGTACGACGATCGGATCGCTGCATACCTTCGAGCCACAGGGCGCGATGCAATTGCAGCACTTGCAGATGCCAACGCTGAAATGCTTCGCAATGACCCCGAAGTAAATGCAAGCCCCGAAGATTTCTACGACCAAGTTATCGATATCAATCTTGATGAACTTGTTCCGCACCTAGTTGGCCCGCATACTCCCGACCTTGATCGTCCGATTAGCAAAGTCGCTGCGGCGGCGCGTGCCGAGGGGTACCCGCTAGAGATCTCAGCTGCTCTCGTTGGGTCCTGCACCAATTCATCATATGAAGACATTGGGCGTGCAGCCCACGTTGCTCGCCAAGCATCAGCAAAAGGACTGCGCGTTAAGTCTCCACTCCTGATTACCCCCGGCTCAGAGCAGGTGCGTGCCACCATCGAGCGCGATGGGCTCCTCGCAGACCTTGAGGCGATTGGTGCAACCGTGCTTGCAAATGCCTGTGGACCCTGCATCGGGCAGTGGCAGAGAGATGATATTGCTCCGGGAGAGGCCAACTCAATCGTCTCCTCCTTCAACCGAAACTTCCCGAAACGCAACGACGGCAACGCAGCGACGCTCTCCTTTATTGGATCCCCTGAGACGGTTGTTGCAATGGCACTTACGGGGCGCCTCGATATCGACTTCACACGCGAGCCGATCATCGGCGACGATGGGGTAGAGGTGTTTCTCAGTGCGCCTAGTGCGGATGAACTCCCGAGCCTTGGTTTTGACTCAGGAGAGTCTGGATTCATAATGCCCGCAGTCGATGGCTCCAATGTCTCGGTATCAATTAAGCCGGGCTCGGATCGCCTTGAGGCCCTTGTGCCCTTTAGCGCTTGGGATGGCGAGGACTTCGCAGGCCTTCGTGTGCTTATGAAGGCAACAGGCAAATGTACAACGGACCACATCTCGCCTGCAGGGCAGTGGTTGAAGTACCGAGGTCACCTAACAAATATCTCGCAGAATCTCTACATAGGCGCCAACAATGCCTTCGCCCTTAACGAGTCTGGTCAAGGTATTGATGTGCGGGACGGATCCGTTGTTGCGCTCCCTGATCTAGCCAAGAAATACAAGGACGCGGGCATCGACTGGATCGCTATCGGTGATGAGAACTTCGGTGAGGGTTCATCGCGCGAGCATGCTGCGATGGAGCCGCGCTACATGGGTGGGCGTGCGATTCTTGTTCGTTCATTCGCTCGGATCCACGAGGCAAATCTCAAGAAGCAAGGAATGCTGCCTCTTACCTTCGTGCACGCAAACGATTACGAGCGCATTCGCTTCGATGACGCCGTCGACGTAATTGGGCTCGCAGAGCTTGCTCCAGATCGCAACCTAAATGTGGTGCTTCACCACTCTGATGGCACCGAGGAGTCTTTCGAGGTTCGACACACAATGTCAGAGGAGCACATCGGTTGGTTCAGTGCAGGATCTGCTCTGAACCTTTTGGCCGCACAGCGCTCTTAAGTATTGATGGCTCTTAGGTATTGATGGCGGTTAAGTATTGATGGCGGTGCTCGCCTTGCATCTACTTCGCTACTAGCCGCCTGTGCGCACACTCAAGAGGGTTACCTCTTTCGAGTACACAATCTGCGCCGTGGTCGGATTTATTGCGGGCCAGAATGGCGCTTGGTAGAGACCGATTCGAGCGCTAGGAATGCAGTCCCCAGATGGGATGCATGTAATTTCGCCAGACATACCCGAGTAGTTGGCTACCTTGAGCAGCGCATCGCGCGCTGCTACGCGATTTATTACAGACGAGCCGCGTTCTCCGGGTTGAATCGCCGTAGAGATTGAGGCGACCAAGAGACTCGCTGCATCAAAGGCGTTTGCTTCGTAACCTGTAGTCGGGGCGACGCCGGTCTTACGCACAAATGCAGGTTGAAAATAGGTTCTGTAGAAGTCATTTGACTGCAACACGCTCAGGTCGAGCCCCGTCGCAAAAAGATCGTTGGTATTTCCGCCAATACCTGCAAGGGTTGATACTTCTTGACATCCGTCCCCGACGATTATCGGAATAGCGCGAGTGCGCGCGTCGCTTCTTAGGGCAGCAGTGATGTTCGCGCACCCTGGGTTAATAGTGGGGATGAAGATTGACTTCGGCGCTAATAGGGCAAGCTGCGCAACAAGTTCAGCAGCGTCTCCTCCTGACGAGGAGGAGAGTTTTGTAACTACTACACCATTCACCCGTAGTTGCTTTCCAAGTGAGTCAGCTAACTCGTTGGAGTACGGGTCTCCAATATCCGCGATAGTCGCTACAGAACTCCAACCTGGCCTTTCGCTAATAAAGGCGGCTGTAACTGCTCGACTGATTAGGTCATTATTTGCGAAACGGAAGTAGTAGGGAGGGCGAGTCCCTTCCGCGGTAAGGGCTGGGGCTGTGTTGGATGGCGAGAGTAGAAGTACGTCGCTATCCGAGTACTCGTCCGCAGCGCCTTGAAGCGCACTCCCAGAGCAAGTGGTTCCGATTACTCCGATAAGGCGCTTCTCGGCCAAGAGTCCTCTTGCAGCACGCGCACCATCGGTCGAGCCGCTGCATGTGTCCGGGGTGGAGAGCACAATTACTTCGTGCCCGTCAATGGTGCCGGGCACGCCATCGAAATACCCATCCAAATAATCAATAGCTAACTCAACCCCAACGAGAGACTCTTTGCCTATCGCTATATTTTCGGAGAGCTGTGTGCCAATAAATATTGGTTCACCTATGCCTAAGGAGACGCAGTCAGCCTTCTTCGCGCAAGAGCTCTCACTCGAGGTTCCATTGGTGGCTTTGGAGGTGCTCGACGAGCACGCAGAGGCGGAGATAACTGTGACTGCAGAGAGAATCGCGGCGCCTAGGAACCTTGATGGAGGCCTCATCGCGTTATCCATGGCAAGAATGCCCCGCTTGATATCTCTCGAAGAATTTGTTCAATGGGTGTTGTGCTCGCCACGAAAGGCCCTCTAAATGGTGCACTAATAGCTATTACGGCTGCGAGGTCAAGGGCCACAAGCGCGATTATTCCTAGAGCGACAAAGCCGTATTTTGGCCCCGCACGTAGCGCAATAACAAGTGCGTTAATAATTAATGCCAAGCCCGCAATGACGCTCAAGGCGAGTAGCGGCATGGGCATTGTTTGAGAGGCTATCGAGACTCGCTGTCTGCGAGCCTCAGTCATGGTCTCCAACGCACTCCCCATTGAGTTCATTGGGGCATCTGGAGCGTAGGGCCTCGAGGAGAGGTCTGCTACCTCTAACTGCAGATCTCCTAGAGCATCGAATGCGGTGGATTGAGTCTCGTCATCGATAGCGAGTGCCCTCCATTCGCTATCGATAAGGGCCTTATCGTATTTGTTTAGTAGTGCTTGAATTCGGTATGTATCGGGTGGAGGCAGACTCGCGCTTGCATAAGCAAGGACACTCTGGGCGGCGACCTCGGTGCTAATCGCTCTCTGTGTCTCGCGCAGGGTTAAGTATTCGGTGTTGATAAGAAAGCCGGTCAAGATAGCGAAGAGGCTCCCCAACGCGGTCATGTATGCGGCGGCGGTCATGCCGGCGATCTCAGAGCCGCCATGCTCCAATTTGATGAGGACGACTAACGAGATCGCGGAGATTAGTGAGATGCTGATTATGCATAGCGCAAGAATCCCACCCATTGATAGCGAGGTAAGCCAGGTCATTTGTTGGATTCTGCTTTCGCTACAGCTGAGGCCCAAGTTTGGCGAACCTCTGCGGACTCAGCCTTTGTAGGGAGTATGCCCCCCGAGCGTTTGATCGCTGGTGTAGTACTCGGATCGAGCATGAGGTCCACGAATTCCTTGAGCGCAGCGGAGTCTGCGACTGCTTGCTGAGAGACGAACAATAACGAAGGTCGAGTAAGCGGGTAGAGCGCAGAGCGGACGTTGCGAGTGGAGGGCTCCACGCAGCCATCCCCTGTATTTATAGATACCGGGCTAAGCGCACGTCCCTTGACATTCAAGTCCGCGAGGGTGAGGACTCCGAGAGAACCGGGAGTTCGAACCGTTGAATCGCGCACAAGTGCCTCGCTCTCAAATGCGGTGTAGTCGCCCCTTGTGCTCGCCTCAGTACCGCGCGTTGTTGCTTCTTGGCTGAGGCCTTGGTCCGAGATGACCTCCATTACTCCAGAGGAGGGAGGTGGGCCGAATATGGCTAATCGGCCAGTTGGAAGAGATGCCTTCTCGGTCTCCGGGAGTAGCGGCGATCCGTCCCAAGTATTTACTCCGAATGACTCAATGCCTAAGAGCGCGTATAGAGCGGGGTATGAAAGACATCTAGGGGGACCATCGGCGGGGCGTGTAACTAGAACAACAGCACCTCGCGCTAGTAGGAGTCGCACTGGAGAGACGTTGCTCTCTCGACAGGATGTCTTCTCGGCCTCGGTTAAGTCCCTTGCTGCGGTTGCGATTGGTGCGAGACCATTGCATAGGAGAGCGATGCCATCGGAGCTCCCTGTTAGAGCCACA
>CALQAT020000029.1:0-15546 GCA_943328625.2 Bordetella parapertussis
ATCGTCGAGCGCCACGGCGAACTCACGATTGTGGTTGGGGCCGACAGCATCGAGAAACTCGAAGGCGCAAAGCTCGACTTCAACTCTGCCGGTCTGGTGATGACGAATCCGAATACCCCCCTGCCTCCGCAGGCTCGCCGCCCCGACATGCCCGAACCCGACCTCTCAAGTCCAATAGCGCAGCAACTCGTCGCCATTCTTGAGGAGCAGATCAACCCCTCCCTCGCGTCACATGGAGGCCGCGCCGATCTTGTCGCAATCGAAGATGGGGCTGCCTACCTCCGACTCTCCGGTGGTTGCCAGGGTTGTGGGATGGCTGCCGCCACGCTCTCGCAGGGTATTGAAGTCGCGATTATGGAGGCGATTCCAGAGATCGAGCGCATTATCGACGTGACAGATCATGCATCTGGATCAAACCCTTACTTCGAGGCTGCGAAGAAGTAGAAGAACCCGAGAGAAATTGCAGAAGTCGCAGTTATTGCGACGCTGTCGCTACGAGAAACGCAGCGCGTCTTCTCCCGCGTAACTAGCGACCTGCCCATCTGCCCCGGCGGTTGTTATGAGCGCAGCGAGTACCTCGCCGAGCCTCGCGGCCGGTATCGCGCATGTCATCTCTTCCGCAGACATACCACTGCGCACGCGGCTCAATGCGCAGCCAAGGCTAGCGGCGATAACCCCTTGCTCCTTAGCGAGAGCGACGATGTGGCATTGAGGCTTGCCCGCTAGGCGCATATCGGGCAACGCGTCGTTCAACAACATGAGTTGCTCGCCATTGACACGAATCAATACGACGTCTGGATCAAAGGGAGTCTCCGTGAGCGGGCCGTAGGTAACAGCGCCAGGCTTCTCGGTGATGACTGGAATCTGCGGGACGACATCTTCCGTCACCCAACCGGTCTCAAGCATCGCCGCTACATCAGAGTTTCCCACGACCTCATCGAAGTTCTTAAAACCAAGGACGACGCTACCTACAGAGCAGTTTCCATGATCCTCTGCAATGGTTGTAAAAGTTTTATCCGCCGACTCGATCCAAAACGCGCAACCTGCCGGCACGCGGCCAGTACGGCCATCGGGCAACGGTTCAGGGAACGGAGCATCGAACGCCTCGACGCCCGCAGGAGGGGCCTCATTGAAGGTAATCGCAATCGGGGGTGCCTCGAGAGCGAGCACGTTACTGAGATTTACTGCGAACTCTGGCCAGTTCTGAGTTGTTGTCATGACGACAAACGTACCAACCTCAACCCTAAGGACATGCACCGGATAAGGCACACCCATCAAGACAGAGCCGCTGCACTCCCCTACAGCAGTTCTCCTCGAGCGCCTGACCCTGGGCCCTTAACTCTCAAGCCAGGCATCTGCATAAGCGTTTCATAAAGTCCCCACCATCTTGAACGAGCAAGCAGTCCATACTGGCCAAGGCGGCCCACAGTGTTATCCGGTAACAGTGCGCAGGCTACTGCTGACACAACTCGCCCCGGGACGCACTGCGTCTAGAGCGCTACGGTGCACAGGGAGGAGATCCCTGACCGGTGGTGGTGCCGTTCGGGCAGATCGTGTAGAACCAAGTCACGCCGCTGAGGTTTGCGCCGGCAAGGGCCACTCCCCGCAAAATGGCGAAGGAAAGGTCGGCATTTGACAAGTCGGCGTACCGGAAGTTCGCACGCGAGTCCCCTTCTAATCATCTGCTTCCATAGATCCTTAAACGTAGTGTTTTAGGAAATGAGGTGTCCGTGTCACTGATAAACTAAAGTAGATTTTTCTATTTGCTAACTAATACCAAATGTAAAATATTTAGTTTATTCAAGAATACGAGAGACGCAATCTAGGATGATGCTTTGACCAACGTTGGCGAACGCTCTGAACTCTCCACGTTTATCGGCCGGTGGCTTGAGTTAGTCGCAGTATTAGGACTTGCAATTGTTCAGCCAACTCTTAGTTTTTTCAGTAGTGACGTAGCGAGCCTTTCACCGCTAAAATTATCCAGGATAGATATTCTGCTCTTTCTGGTAATTTTGATTGCTGGACCAGCCTTTGCACTCATAGTAATTGAGTTGCTCGTGAGGCTTGTGTCTTCAAAGGCAAGCAGAATAACCCACTACTTATTCCTCTCGTTCGGCTTTGGGCTGCTATTCAGCGAGTTTGCTCGGCATGAAATGAACAGTTCGGTGCAACGCATTGTCTTAGCTGGAGTAATTGGGGCAGTTTCGGTGTTTTTATTGTCAATCCGTAAAGAGTGGTTCCATTCTTATTTGCGGATTCTTTCGGTCACGTCTTGTATCTTCGCATTTCTGTTTCTTGCGAACTCTGATGTTTGGAAAATTTCTTCCGCATCCACAGTTCCCGCCTATGAGGTAACAATTAAGAAGCCTGCAAGAGTTGTGATGGTGGTCTTTGACGAGTTGCCATTAAATGGTCTTCTAGATGGGAACGGCAATGTTGACGCAACGCGTTATCCAGCGTTTGCTGAGTTGGCAAGTGGCTCAACTTTTTTTCGGAATTTATCTTCTGTAAGTCCATCAACACCCCATGCGTTACCCGCGATGCTAAGTGGAGAGTACCCATCTCGAAATGATGGGCCTCCAACGGCAAACTCGTTCCCAGATTCTTTATTTACACTCCTTGGTTCTAAATATGAGATGAATGTGCACCAAACGGTGGAGTCGCTATGCCCCGTAAACGTTTGTCGCGAAGCGAATGACTCCCAGACATCGAGCAGAAGTGGGTTGACTGGAATATTGAGTGACTCGCTGGAGTTCATGCAATATTTCGCTCCATTTAAAACAACTCGGTCTCCTAAATTTGGCATTCCAGGCCTTCTCGACGACACGATAGCCGTAGGCAATACGTTTGTTTCCTCGCTTGAGCCAACTCAGGTCCCGAGACTTGACTACCTTCACGTATTGATCCCTCATCAGCCTTGGCGTTATTTCGGTGATGGGCGCGACAACACAGAGGCTAAGCAAGCTGAAGGGATTGTTGGAGCACAGGATAGGTGGATCAATCGTCCCTCGGCTGAAGCGGGTAGACAGCGATTTTTGTTGCAAATGCAGACCGCTGATTGGTTACTACAAAAAGTAATTGATCGCTTAAAAGAAGTAGATGCATATGATGAATCGCTGATAGTCGTAACCGCTGATCATGGGATTTCTTTTGCTCCTGGACAGCCACAGCGTGGCGTGACTAAGCAAAATTTCCCGGAACTCATGTGGGTCCCCTTGTTCGTTAAGCAACCAAGCCAAGTGCGCCCAGCCGTGGATGCCCGGCCTGCGCAGACTGTTGATGTGCTTCCAACGATCGCTGCTTCATTGCAAGTAGACATTCCATGGGATGTAGATGGGATTTCTCTCTATGGCGCTCCGCGCGACGAAGGCATGAGGCCCAGCCTTCCAAATTATAGAAGCGATAAACCTAAGACAGGTAAGGAGTTCCTTTACTTCTCGGGTATAGAGGGGCAAGCCGCAACCCTGAGCTATACGCCTTGGGCTAGAAGCTCCGAGCCACTGACTGACCTCTACAGACTTGGTCCCTTTAGTGATTTGTTTGGGCAAACCGTGATGTCGCTAGGCCCTATCGCCAAATCTGAAGCAGGAATTTCTTTGGACGGAGATCATGGACAATTTATCGAGGATCCACTCGCAGATAAGGCTCCTTGGACCTATGTAAAGGGCTCCGTCCAAGGTTTAAGACCTGGAGCAGACTTGGTAATCGCTGTGAATGGAAGAGTCGCGGGTTTCTCCAGAGCTATCAAATTGCCGGATACGCAGAGGCTCCGCTATTGGGGCAACCTCTGGCCCAACGCTTTTAAGCAAGGGGTAAACGAGGTTCGTTTCTATTCCGCTAAATCAGAAAATGGGAAAATAATTCTCACCAAGCTGGTATTGAGGTGACGTTTTAAATCCTTTAGTACTATTTGAGGTATCTACGTAGGCCTTCCATTACATACCGTGCGGATTCATTGCAATCTTTGCGTTCACCCTGGCCCAGGTTTAAGGTTCTCCACTTATGAGCAGAATTAAGAGATACAAATGACCGCTAATTGTTTGACCTTTGCGTTGCATTCGGCGGAGTTACAAATACCGAAAACAATGTTTTACTCACTGTATCGAGTCTTGGTGAGCAATGGCCCGCATGTCTAAGGAACGCAGTGGTTGTGCGCTCTAACACAATGTTCCTTAATAGTTGCCCTGAATCTTGTCCTGGCTCGACAGACACTGCGCCTAGTTGGAACGCTTCAGGGCCTGCTGGCCTGAATGGAAGTGCTGCGACCAACGGTCAGGGCGGACCAACCGGTCTTTCAGGTCCTACGCGACCCAACGGAGATGCGACTGCTGATATTTTTTCTGGTGTAACAAGTTCGACATCGAGCACCCCCACCACTTCTTCGCCCCCAAGCACTTCACATATCTCAGCAAACATGCTCTGGCGATCAGGACCCCCAAATGGTCCCTCGAGACCCCTGATCAGATCGGTAACACCATGAGCGCAGGAGCGGGGCCGCCCACACCAGCAGACTCGACGAGAGATGCGCGGAGCGCCCCGGCATTAGCGTTCCTCGGGGCCGCCTCGATCACCTTGTGGATCGTCGCCACGCTCGTAGCCGTCGGATTCGGCTGGCTCCTCCGAATTCCATTCGGTCCGTGGGCGCTCGTGATCGGCGCTCTCATCCAAGTCGCCTACATCGTCTGGATCGCACGCCGCACAGGTACGAGCGCGCGTCTGGCGACGATTGCAGTGCTAGGAGTTTGGGCCCTCGCCGCGGTGATGACCATTGCAATCGCACAGTTCCCTGATACCACTACCGACGGCCGCCACTACCAAGGCGAGAGCGTACGAGCTATCGCTTCCGGCTGGAACCCCATCTGGGACCCGCCTATCCCGGATCGCCCACAAACTCCGAACACCTACACGAACTCCTACGCCAAGGGCGTCTGGGCTCCCGAGGCGATCGTCCTGAGATTGACAAACGACATAGAGGCTACGAAGGTTGTTCCTCTGCTCATCGCCATCGGGGCGCTTCTTGCGGCGTTCGCAGCATTTTCAAAAATCGGCGTGCCGATGATTCCATCAACACTAATCGCCGTCGGCCTCGCCGCGAACCCTATCGCAACCTCACAAGTGACAAGCCATATGGTCGATGGGGCAATCGGTTCGGCGATGCTCCTGACGATCGCGCTCACGATCTTGGCACTCGCGGACACGCGTCTGCGATTGATCATCCTCCCCGCGCTTGCCGCAAGCATTGTTTTGTTGGTGAACATTAAGTTGACGGCACCGCCGCTCTCCGCGATCGTCGTCGGCGCAGCCTGCCTGACCGCTGTCCTACTCCGCGTACGAGGGAGCAGATTGGTACTCGCTGTCGCCTCGATCGCCGCTACCTTCGGTGTGGTCTTCGTCGGCGCTAACCCGTATCTGACTAACACCTTGCGCCATGGCAACCCCTTCTACCCTGCTATTGGGGGCCACCGCGACCTACTTGGTAATTACATCGTCGGAGCAATGGTCGGACGCCCGTCACCCGTGCGGGCCCTCATCTCGATATCTTCGCAGAGCGGTCGGACTCCGCTGCCTAAGGTACCGTTCAGCATCTCCATGAAAGAGATCTCCATCTTCAAGGTTGGCCAGCCAGCCTTCGGAGGCCTGGGTCCGTTGTTCAGCGGCGCGCTCGTAATGACGCTCATCGCTGCAATCATTTTTATCGTGACCCGACGCCGCGTCCACACACGACCCGCAATGGCATGGGTGACGTTCGCTGCCGCGTGCGGCACCGTTATATCGGTCCTCGTCAACCCAGCATCCTTCGTCGCTCGGTTCGCGCCCGAACTATGGCTGGTCGTCGGCCTCGTAGCGGCAGTCTGCTTCATACCTGGGGAGCAACGCTCGTTGCGGATGATAGGAGCTGTCTGCTGCGCCATACTCCTCGTGAATGCAGCGTTGGTCGCTGCTCCATCACTCGCAGGGCAATACCTTAAGGGGAAAACACAACAAACCTCTCTGCGCAACCTTGCAGAGAGCGGGCCTTGGACTGCGGAATTTACGACCTGGCCGATTGCAGACATCCACATGCTGCGCGAGAACGGAGTGTCTTTCGTCCGGGTTACAGAAGTCCAATGTGATAGTCCAATGGTGTTCACGGTCGACGGCCGACTTCTGCAGCCGAGCACAGGCCGAGGCTCCGGGGTGCTCCTATGCCCGGCGAAACCACACGATCGATGAGGTCTCGCCGAGCGTCGCTAAATCGTTACCGCGGCCACTGGCACAGATAACGCAAGTGCTCAAGCGGGGAATCCCTTACAGGGGCTAGTGGAGGTGATGGGACTTGAACCCACGACTTCTACGTTGCGAACGTAGCGCTCTACCGGGCTGAGCTACACCCCCCGGTTGCGCAAGGGTAGCGCGCACGATGTACGGCACCCTTGGCTCAGGTCTAACCAGACTTAGCCAGGCTGCGCGAAAGTTCTCCGTGCCTCTTCTGGCGGCTCAACGCGCCGTGTTGGAGCCTCAATAACAGGGAGGTAACGAACCTTCTCGGTTCGCTCCCGCTTGGTCTGCTCGAGGTTTACAACAGCCACTACAAATAGGGAGAAGAGCGTCACTACTGCTAGCGCGACCAACCAGATCAGCGTTGAGCCAGTCACGAATGCCAGGGAGAGCGAAGCGAGAGAAGCGCCACCGAGAATTATCAGCACACTTCGCCGGCGCTGCTGAGGCGAGACTGGCGGGCGGCGCAGTGAGGGTGCCCCGCTAAGTGGGCTCCCCGGCATCCCCGCCGCTATCGCCGAGGCATGCGAGTGGTGCGGGTTAAGCACATTGGAGCCCGAGTGAGCGACTCGGCTAACTCCGTGGCGAATGCGATCTACAGATGCGAGAGCCCGACCACCGGTCTCTCCGAGAGTGCCGGAGACCAATGGCCAGAGGAAGAACATCCCCCAGAGTGCAACGATGATCAGTAGGACAAGAATCGCAGTAGCTCCTAGACGATTTGCGTGACTAGAACGCTAACAAGCGATGAACGTAAGAAAGCGGATACCTAGCGGAACTGCGACTGCGACTCGCGCTCCACTTATCTGCTTACTCTTTACTTAAACAACACTCACAACATTTACAACATTTACAACACCCACAACGTTTAAAACAGTCTCCACGCTGTTGACATATTTGTCGCGCACGAATTATTCGTCGAAGGAATCGATACCTACATCGTGCCCAGCGCGGCGCCACTGCCCTGAGCGACCACCGCTCTTCTCCCATAGCGCAATCTCGGTTATCACCATCGAGCGATCGCCAGATTTACACATGTCGTAGATAGTCAGAGCCGCTATTGAGCAGGCGGTCAATGCCTCCATCTCTACACCGGTGCGATCGAAGGTATCCACATGCGCCTCTACCTCAACGCTCGACTCCTCGATTCGGAAATGCACGAGCACACTCCCAACCAAGAGCGGGTGGCAGAGTGGTATCAGGTTTGCTGTCTGCTTAGACGCCTGGATTCCAGCTACTCGCGCAACTGCAAGCACATCACCTTTTGAGACCGCTCCGGTAGCGATCTTGGAGGCAGTCTCAGGGAGCATCTTGACACTGCAGCGCGCCATTGCCCGTCGAATCGATGGCTCTTTCGCGGAGACATCAACCATGCGCGCACGGCCTAACGGGTCAAGGTGTGTGAACTCTGGAGGCATGGGCCCATTCTAGGAGCGCAGCTAGCAACGCGCAGAGGTTGCCTGACCAATATACGGGGGAGACTAGAAGCGTCTATCCACCGATCTGAGACATCGACCTATCCGGCCTAATGAAATCAACATTCCCGATCCGGTGCCCAGCCCACTTGCCGGCCACAGAGCGCGCAATTACCGCAGCGAGATCATCATCAGATCCGCCGGTTCGCACCACCTCGCGCAGGTCGCTCTCATCGAGCGCAAAGAGGCAGGTACGGAGTCGACCATCGGCGGTGATTCGAACGCGGTCACAGTCTCCACAGAAAGGTTCAGTGACGCTGGCGATTACCCCAACGTCACCACGTCCATCTGCAAATGCGAAACGCTCTGCCGGCTCGACATGTCCACTAGTTGGAATTGCATCTCCACTTAGCGGGAAGGCTGCATCAATCGTCTCAAGAATTTCGCGGGCAGGAACAACTTGATCGAGCGTCCATCCCTGGCCTGCATCGAGCGGCATGAACTCAATGAAGCGCAGACCAACACCTCGATCACGAGCGAACTCCACAAGATCAAGAATCTCGTGATCATTTACTCCACGCATCACGACAGTATTTATTTTGACTGGCGCTAAACCTGCAGCAATCGCTGCATCTATCCCAGCAATAGTGCGAGCGAGATCATCGCGACGCGTAATGCTCTCAAAGGTTGCAGCATCGAGAGTATCCAATGAGATATTTACCCTCTTCAAACCAGCGTCACGAAGTGGCACCGCTAGATCGACAAGGCGCATCGCATTCGTTGTCATAGCGAGATCAACGCCTAGGGGTGCGAGCATCTCAAAGAGAGAGACGAGATCGGCACGCAGAGTTGGTTCACCGCCGGTAATGCGAATCGCATCGAAGGCCCAGCGATCAACGCAGACTTTCGCTATGCGCGCTATCTCTTCATAAGTGAGCACATCGGCACGCGGCAGCCATGGGAGGCCCTCCGCTGGCATGCAGTAAGTGCAGCGCAGATTGCAGCGGTCGGTGATAGAGATGCGCAGGTCGCGTACCCGACGCCCGTGACCATCGACGAGGGTAGACGACTCAACAGGCGCGCTGGAGGAATATTTAGGTTCGCGGGGCTCCACTAAATTCACTCCCCTCAGGGTAGGAGAAGTGATCGGTTAGAAGCATTACTCGGAGCGATCCTCCAGCCTCAACGCCATCTCCATCGGGGAGAATTGCTAGCCCATTGGCATGCGCCATCGCTGAGAGCACGTTGCTCCCCTGCCCGCCAGAGCGCTCAGCCGTAAAGCCCGAAGGCCCGAGGCTAACGGTTACTCGATCGAAATGAATCTTGCCATCTCTACGCCTAGCAAAATCAGCTGTCGCTACTGCATCAACAACTGGCCTCTCAAGGACAGTGTGACCTGCCATGACTCGAAGCGCAGGTCGCGCAAAGAGTTCGAAAGAGATATTTGACGAGACCGGATTGCCCGGCAGCCCAAAGATAGGGGTTGCGCCGATGACTCCAAAGGCGAGCGGCTTGGCTGGCTTGATTGCAACCTGTGACCAGACAAGCACACCAATTCGCGCGAGTACTGCTTTTACTACGTCATAGTCACCGACCGATACTCCACCACTTGTAACAATCGCGTCGTATTTATCTGCGGCATCGAGCAGTGCTTCTTCTAAAGCGCTTTCATCATCACGCGCAATACCGAGATCAATCGCTTCGCAGCCTGCATCGGTCACCATCGCAAGAAGCATCGGGCGATTTGAGTCTCGAATTTGACCAGGAGCCAGAGCACCTCCGCCCTCAATCAACTCGTCGCCGGTTGAGATGACAGCAACACGCGGGCGTGGATAGATACGCACACTCGATACCGCGAGGCTTGACAAGACTCCAATCGATGCCGGGCCTAAGACATCTCCTGGGGAGAAGACTGAATCACCTGGGAGTACATCTCCACCCACCGGGCGGATGTGATCATTGAGTTTGACCTCTGCATGCACCTGCACACGCGTGGCACAGTCTCGAGAGGTTCGCTCAACTGGGATTATCGAGTCAGCACCATCAGGGATCGGCGCACCGGTCATGATGCGCACCGCTTCACCCTCGCCTACAGCAACACTCGGTGCGTAACCTGCTGGGAGATCGCCCACGACATTTAGGGTTACTGGAGCATCCTCAGTTGCCCCGGCCGTATCCGCGCAGCGAAGCGCGTAACCATCCATTGCAGTATTCGCAAAAGGAGGAACCGCCTCAGCGGCACGTACAGTCTCGGCAAGAACAAGCCCGAGGGCATCACCGGCGGGTACAACGACAGGCGCAAGTGGAGAGACTGATCCAAGTATCTCGGCCTTGACCTCCTCCAAAGAACGCATCCCTAGAGACTACGACCAAGCGCACCTATTTATATAAGACGCCTCTAAATAAGACGCCTCTAGATAAGACGCCTTTAAATAAGACCCCGGTCCTTGACGAGCTGCACAAGAAACTCAGCGACCTCAGGGCCGAGATCAGGGCGGTCGAGCGCGAGCTCAACATTGGCCCTAAGAAAATCGATCTTCTGGCCTATGTCGTATCTCCCGGACTCGAAGACGCATCCATAAACCGTCTGCGTCTCTAAGAGCAGCGAGATTGCATCTGTGAGTTGAAGCTCCCCGCCGGCACCCGGCTGAATACGATCTAGCGCATCGAAAATCTCTGGGGTAAATACATACCTACCGATTACCGCTAGATCCGATGGAGCATCCTCGGGCTTGGGCTTCTCGACAATTGAACGAACCTGGACGAGCCCATCATGAACTGGCTCCGGCTCAACACAGCCGTATGAAGAGATGCTCTCTTGGGGAACCTTCTTGAGTGCAAGCGCAGAGCGCCCGTAGCGCGCATGAATATCAATCATCGAGAGCAGCAACTTCGAGTCGTCCACCATGATGTCATCGCCGAGCAATACTGCGAAGGGCTCGTTACCAACGTGCTCACGCGCTACCGATACCGCATGCCCAAGACCTAGCGGATCGCGCTGACGTATGTAGTGGATGTCGGCCATCTCCGAAGTGAGCTGTACCTCGCGCAGGAGGTCTGTCTTGCTCTGCTGCTCTAGGTAATACTCGAGCTCAAAATTGCGGTCAAAGTGATCCTCAATAGCGCGCTTGCCGCGACCTGTGACAACGAGAATGTCGGTAAGCCCAGCGCGAACTGCCTCCTCGATTACATATTGAATCGCAGGCTTATCGACGATTGGCAGCATCTCTTTGGGCTGGCTTTTTGTCGCTGGGAGAAATCGGGTACCAAGCCCAGCCGCGGGAATAACCGCTTTAGTAATTGTCTGGGAACTCACCACCATGTCCTCCTGATCAGAAACCACTTCTTTAGTGAGGGTAACGATACCGCCGCTGAGTCTGTCTCTGAACCAGATCGCCTCACCGGAGTGAGCAAATTTTAATGCGTTTGTTTGTGAAGATTCTTACGAGCCTGGCGACTTAGTGCTCAACTCATTGCCGGAAATCAATCTCGAGATGTTGGCCTTATGCCGCCAAGCAATCAAACACGACAGAGCCACAGTCGCAATTGCCTCCCAACGAGGGCGAGTAAGCGCTACAAGAATCGGGAAACAGATACAGCCCATAAGGGAGCCAATCGAGGCTTTCTTAAAGACTCGAGTCACGATTATGAAAGCAACTAAGAAACCAAGAGCAAAGATCGGATACAAGACTGAGAGAAATCCTGCTGTAGTCGCCACACCCTTGCCACCCTTGCCGGGGCGAGTAATTGGAAGCACATGACCCAGTACAGCCGCAGCACCGAGAGCCCATCCACCTGGGCGCCCGCCTACTGCCAAGCCGAGAGAGGCCGCTATTACTCCCTTCATGGCATCGGCGATCAGCACTATGAGCCCAGCACGCCAACCAAGTATGCGGTTGACGTTTGAGGCCCCGGGATTACCTGAGCCTTCGGCCGTGACATCGTGGCCACCGGCCTTACCGACCATGACTGCAGTCGGGAAGGTTCCAAGGAAATAGGCAGGGATACAGAGAAGAGCAATTATCCAGGGGGTGGTCACCCCCCTATTAAACGCCACGCGCGGCTAGTGGCGTGGTATCCAACCCCCGGTAGTCTCTAGGGGCGCTCATTATTGAGCAGGTTCTAGAGTCGGGATACCGCTGATGCGAGCCCCACACCAGAGCAAACTAAATACTTACCACCCAATGCCCGCTATTTCGGCGGCCCAATATTTTGATAGACGAGGATCAGATGCCCACCTACGAGTACTCCTGCGCAAAATGCGGCGAGCTTTTTCAGGTGCAGCAGTCATTTAGTGACACGCCGCTAAAGAAGCACAAGGGATGTGGCGGGACCCTCAGCAAAGTCTTTGGTGCCGTCGGCATTGTGCTCAAGGGCTCTGGTTTCTACAAGACCGATAACCCATCGTCGCAGCGTTCGAGTACCGCGAAGAATGAATCCAAATCAGAGTCAAGCGGTGACTCCGGCGCTAAGAGCAGTGACTCCAAATCCGGCGACAAGAAAACAAGTGAATCTAAATCTAGTGAGACTAAATCGGCACCAGCGAAGTCGGATAAGGCATCGACTCCTAAGGCTCCAACTACTAGCAATTAGGAATCGCCACCAATATCTCCAAGTGATCTGCAAATGATCTGGACATAATCGGCACACATAAAGCGCCCAGGCTTCCCCGCCGCAGGATTCTCCGATCCCTCATGGGGGCCGCATGCCATCACTCACTAATCGTTTATCGTCTGATCTCCGAAATATCTCCATCACAACAACAAGAAGAGCATTATTTCTGCGCATAGCCGCTGCATTGCTTGCGCTGATTACTGCCATAGATGTCGCATCGACTATCAATCAACTACACCGCAGATCTGATGCCCTAGGGCGCACTTATCCGGTAGTAGTTGCGCGACGCGACTTGCCGACAGGGCACAAGATCCTCAGCTCAGATTTGGGCTCGATGCATCTCCACTCGCCTCCCCCAAACCCCGAGGTTCGTGCCCATGCGATTGGGGAGCGGGTCGATATACCGGTACTGAAGGGCAATGTCGTGACTACGCGGCATCTCGGCGCCTCAAATAATTTACTGCCCCAAGGGACACGAGGGGTGCGCGTCGTCAGTAACGATGCACGCCAACTCCATGCTCGAGATGTGGTCGATGTATTCGTCACACTTGACCCAGAGCGCTTCAGTGGGGGCGAGCCCACACGCGAAGTCATAAGTGGCGCAACAATAATACGGATCGATCGCACCTCGGAGGGGACCTCCGCGACCCTAGCGGTGCCACTTGACCTCGTACCGCGCGTCGCCTTCGCTGTAGCGAGCGGAGTTATAACCCTCGCATCAGTACCGGGCATAAGTACGCGCTAGCACGGCGTAACATAATCTCCGCGACCCTTACTCAACTGGAGCATCTCTGCAATGTCAATTCTGCACGCAATCATTTTAGGGATTACTCAAGGCCTGACAGAGTTCCTCCCTATCTCATCGAGCGGGCACCTCATTCTCATACCAGATCTCTTTCGCTGGAATGACTTCGCCGGTAACGAGTCGCTCAACAAGGCATTTGATGTTGCGCTGCACCTAGGAACACTCGTTGGAGCATGTTGGTATTTTCGACATGACCTTGCTCGTTATATTGCAGCGGCGGCTCGATCCCTAAAACTCCGGAGTCTTCAAGACCCGAATGCCAAACTTGCATGGCTTCTTCTCGCATCTGCGGTACCTGCAGCGATTGTAGGTGCACTCTTCTCTTCGGTGATTGAGAAAAAACTTGGGCAGCCTGTTGTAATAGGCACCATGCTCATCGCAGGGGCACTCCTGCTCTGGTGGGCCGACCGTCAATCTGGGAAGCGCAGCATCGAGGAGTTCGAGTTGCGAGACGCTGGCATCATGGGGCTAGCGCAGGCAATTGCGTTACAGCCCGGAGTATCGCGCTCAGGAATCACGATCACAGCGGGGCTCTGGCTCGGGCTTGACCGCGTTGCGGCAACACGAGTCTCCTTTTTAATGAGCCTGCCCATAATCGCCGGAGCGGGAGTCTTCACAGGCCTCAAACTCCTAACAGGAGATGGCCTACCTCCAGGCTCGGGGGGGGCGTTCCTCGCAGGATTTCTCGCCGCTGGCATAAGCGGATGGATCGCCATTGCCGGGCTGCTCAAGTATTTGAAGACTCGCACTTTTATGCCATTCGTGATCTACCGATTTATTGCTGGAGCCGGTGTAATCATCATCTTTGCCACCGGTATCCGGTAGCAAACCTCAATTAGAGATAACCGCTTTAGGAACCGCTCAGCATCATGTCGCTTATCAATAGCGTCAGGCCTGCTCCACCACCGGGGAGCCATGTGAGATCTGATCCGATCTGGGCAATATCTAGGAGTATCCGAGGAAGCGTTGATGCAATCGTTGCTTCTCGAACTGGTTCCGCGAAGACGCCATCGCGAACCATCAAGCCCTCTGCACCAACCGAGAAGTCTCCGCTTACAGTGCTTGTCCCGGAGTGGATCCCGCTCACCGACTGCACGTAGAGGGCGTGTGGCACTGAGGCAAAGAGCTCCTCGACAGTAAGTGGTCCCGGCCGCAAGTATGCAGCGCGTGCACCTACCCCTGAACCGAGTGCAGAACCCGTTGTAACAGTTTTACCGCGCCGTGCAGTAGTTACGTTATGAAGGTATCCATTCAGCACTCCCGCAGTAACCAGATCCACCCTGCGTGTTGGTGCGCCTTCGCTATCAAAGGGTGTCGCCCCAAACGCCTCGGGGTTCGTTGGGTCTTCGATGAGGTTAACGATCGGGGAACCGATCTCTTCGCCGAGCCTCCCCGCGAACATCGAACGCCCCTTCTGAACAGACTCTGCTCCAAGTGCCGAGACGATAAGAGCGAGAACTGTTCTGGTTACGAGCGGATCGAGAATAACCGGGATGCGCTGAGTCTTCGGTTGAGTCGCACCTAAGAGTCGAACTGCACGATTCGCTGCTTGATTCGCTGCATACTCAAGGTCAAGGTCGGAGAGGGTCCTACCTACGCTAAATCCATAACCGGTCTGAGTATCAGTCTCAGGCCCAGCGAGAGCAGATGCCCCAAGTGACGCTGTGGTCCTTCTCTGCGCTGCTTCAATACCGGTTGACGTAACGAGCGCCGACTCATTTGAGCCGTCGCCGTAACTACTTGACTCAACGCCTCGTACAAGGGAGTTCGCTGAGAGAACTGCTCTCTCAAGTTCGAGCGCCATCGCTACTTTCTCCTCAGTGGGTATGAGCGCTAAGTCGTCTCGCCACAGGTCAAGCTCTGGAACAAGGGAGTCGCCTAACTCGGCTGGCGTCGCCAATCCGGAGAACTCATCGGGCTCAGCGAAGCGCGCATTGTCTCTTGCGTCTTTAAGTGTTGCTGCAACTATCTCGGGATCTAATGAGCCTGCAGAAGCAACACCCTGGCGGCCATCGATAACCACCCGAATTGTTACGCCCTCGCTCTCGGCGACTGTTAGTGACTCAACCGAACCGCGCAGCACCTCGACATCAGTATCACGACCTCGACCTACACGTGCCTCAATCTGCTCTGAACCACGAGCCGATCCGGCAATCTCGCGTGCGATGACCAACAAATCGCGCTTCGAGGTCATGCCCCAGTACCCCCGACAGTTAGTTCGGAGACGCGCAGCGTGGGCTGGCCAGACGAGACCGGGACCCCTTGACCATCCTTTCCACAGGTACCAGCCCAAGTATCGAAGTCGTTACCTACAAGGTCAATTGCTCGTAGTGCCTCAGCGCCATTACCAATCAACTGAGCATTCCTAAGCGGAGCGGTTAGTACACCGTTCTCAATTAGGTACGCCTCGGTGACACCGAATACGAAGTCGCCTGTCGCTGTATTGACCTGTCC